>NZ_JASKLX010000005.1:0-92521 GCF_030125555.1 Arthrobacter sp. zg.Y820 | reverse complement strand
TACCGCCCACCGCGGCTTTGGTTGCAACCCCCCAGCCCTTCAACCGCTCGTGCTGGATGCTCCGGGCGGCGGCGACCCGGCCGGCGATGGCGGCGCTTTGTTCGGCGCCGCCATCGCCGGCCAACTCGCGAAGGGACACGCGCTGAACGGTCAGCTGCAAATCCACCCGGTCCAGCAGCGGGCCGGAGAGCCGGCTGAAATAGCGTCGGCGCTGCTGCGGAGTGCAGGTGCAGTCAATGCCCTTTCCGGAGGCCAGGCCGCAGGGGCAGGGGTTGGCTGCCAGCACCAGTTGGAACCGCGCCGGATAGCTGGCGGTCCCGGCAGCGCGGTGCAGCTCGAGTTTGCCGCTCTCCAGCGGCTGTCGCAGCGCATCCAGCACGCGCCGGTCGTACTCCGGAGCTTCATCAAGGAACAGCACACCGCGGTGGGCCCGGGACGCCGCACCCGGACGGGCAATGCCCGAGCCTCCGCCGATGATCGCCGCCGACGACGCGGTGTGATGCGGGCTTTCAAAGGGCGGGCGCCGCAACAGCTGGGAACACGGCCGGCCGCCCCAGACCAGTGAGTGGATCGCGGTGACCTCCATGGCATGGGTGTCCGGAAGGTCCGGAAGCAGGCTGGGGAGGCGCTCGGCCAGCATGGTCTTTCCCGCTCCGGGCGGGCCGGTCATCAGGAGGTGGTGGGCGCCGGCGGCAGCAACCTCCACCGCGAATCGGGCCTCCGATTGGCCGGCAATGTCCGACATGTCGCGGAGCGGAACGGTCACGCCCGTCCCGTCGTCGAGGCTTCCTTCCGGGGTTTCGTCGGGAACCTGCGGCGGAAAGGACAGCCGGCCGGGATCGGCACCGAGAAAGGCTGCCACTTCCGCCAGTGACTCGAACCCGGTCACTTCGGCTCCGGGGACGAGGGCAGCCTCGGCGGCGTTGGCTGCCGCCACCGTGATTTCCGGATAGCCGGCGTCCACGGCCGCCATGACTGCGGGCAGGATGCCGCGCACCGGCCGCAGCCGTCCGTCCAGACCAAGTTCGGCGATGAAAACGCGGCGGCCGCTGCAGCGGATGTCTCCGGCGGCGGCAAGCGCGGCCGTGACGATGGCCAGGTCGAATCCCGACCCGCGCTTGTGTACGTCCGCCGGCATCAGGTTGACGGTGATCCTCCGGCGGCTCAGCGGCAGGCCGGCATTCTTGGCTGCCGATCGAACCCGGTCCTTCGCTTCGGTGAGGGAAGCATCAGGCAATCCCAGAAGAACGAAGGAGGGAAGCGTCTGACCGATGTCGGCCTCGACTTCCACCATCCGGCCGTCCAAGCCGACCAGACCCACACCATAGGTTCGTCCCAGCGTCACGGCGCCACCTCGCGCAGATGCTCGATCACAGGTGCGCCCACGCCGTCGTCGACCACCGATACGGCGTCCACCCTGAACGCTGCAAAGCGCCGGTCCTGGGCCTTCCGCCACCTGCTGGCCAGGAGGTAGAGACGGGCAAGCTTGGCCGGCGTGATGGCTTCGAGAGGATGGCCGTAATTCAGCGAGGAACGCGTTTTGACCTCCACGATGACCAGCGTCCCGTTGTCGATTCCCACGAGGTCGATCTCTCCGTCGGGGCAGCGCCAGTTGCGGTCGATGACCTCTATGCCGGCCGCGGTCAGGTAGCCCGCCGCGAGGTCCTCGCCGTGTCGTCCCAAGGTGTCTTTGGCTCTCATGGCTCCACCCTGCTCCTCCGGGCCGGGCGGCACGTTGCTTCTGCCGCAGGATGTGGATGAGCGTGCCCCGCCCGGTCAGCAGACCCGCATTGGGGAGGAACGATAATGCCCGTCCACGGCGGCAGGCTCCCTTAGCGGGCTGAACGGGCGGTCAGGGCGGAGAGATAATAACCTTCGATTTTCCGGACCACGTCACGGGCACGGCCCTTGAATAAGTGCGGAGAAAAGGTCACATCCCAGCCCCCGGACATGGCACGGCTCCACTGCAGCATGCCGGCTATGTCCCGCTGCGGGAGGGCGGCAAGTGCCTGCAGTCCGCCGCGGCCGTGCCTGAGCGCCGGGCGGGGAGCCGCCCGCCGCAGAACGGAGCCGGTGAACTTTCCCGCCACTGCTGTTGCCCTGGCCAACCGGATCTGTTCCGGGGTGAAGGACGCGAGGTACCCTTCATAGGATTTCAGGCGGATTCCGATGACTTTAGTCCCTCCGGGAGCCCCTTCAATCCGCCCGATGCCGACGGCCTCGAAATCTTCCCAGGGTATGAAGCCTCCGGAGTGGGGCTGAATGCCGTCCTCGGACAAGGTGAGGACAACCGGATCCCGCAGTTTCTTCCATAGGACGGCGCCATAACCGCCGCCAAAAAAGAGAACGCACACCAGCCCGATAATTTTGTTGCGCCACTCGGGGCTGAGACAGAAGAACAGCCCGATGGCGACGAAAAGCGCGGCTAGGAGTCCCATCCCGATCAGGCGGATCCAGGAAACCGGAAGGATCAGCGGTGCCAGTTTGGAAGCGCCCGGTGCAGCCGATCTTCCGCCGTCGTCGTCCCTCGTGTGCAGATGACGAGACCCGTCGCAATTCCGTTTGGCTTCAGTCATAAGGTCCTCCGTGCCTTTCCTGAACGCTTCCCTGTGAGTGGCTGACCACAACAGATGAACAATAGCAGCGAGAAAGAAGCACTAATTCCTTCTTTGCATTGGGCAACCTTTTGGGCGATATGCAGGACGGATCAGATCTTGCCGTGATCTTGACACCATCTTGCGTCCGAGCTGAGGGTCCTCCGACAGGATGGGCGGACCCCCACATGACGACCCAAGACTTAAAGCGCTTACCGAAGGAATAATGAAGAACGTCATGAAAACAACTGCGACTGCTGCTGCAGCCGCCCTGGCTCTCGGCTGCTTCTCACTAGCCGTCATTCAGCCGGCCACTGCCACCGGCGGCACCGCGCCGGAAACATCCACTACCGTCCGTCAAGACGTGGGTGCGTATCTTTACAAGAAGAACGACGAATCCAAGCCTGCCGCATGGGAAAACTCCGGCCCCCAGGATTTGCTCCAGGTCAAGGAGCACACGACAAAGTGGTTTGAAGCTGACGAAATCATGAGTCGGCTCCCAAAGGACATCTGCGGCCCGGGATGGGCCATCCAGCAGGACAAGCTGGATATCGACACCACCAGCCCCTTCAAGTGGCCCGAAACCATTACATATCCTGATGGCTTCGGTGAGGGCGCCACCCTGACTGATAACAGGCACGACGACCTCGAGACCTACGGCCCTGTGCCCGATTGCGAGCCGGAGCCGGATCCCAGCCCGAGCCCGACACCGGACCCCAAGCCCACCCCGGATCCCAAACCGACACCGGACCCGAGCCCTAGCCCGACCCCGGACCCCAAGCCCACCCCGGACCCCAAGCCCACCCCGGATCCCGAGCCGACGCCGGACCCGACACCGGACCCGAAACCCAGCCCCAAGGCGACTCCCGAGCCGAGCCCGACACCGGAACCCAGCCCCACACCGAGCCAGACACCGCCTGCCGTAGTCGTCCCGCAGCCGACACCGCCTGCACCGCCTGCGCCTGCCCCGGTTACCCCCGGGCAGCTGCCGGACACCGGAGCGAATCCGGCCATGGCAGCACTGGCAGGAGCCGGAATCCTGGTTGCCGGTCTGGGCACAGCGGCCCTGGTACGGAACCGCCGTCGCGCTGATTCGGCCGATGCCTAACCTGCAGGGATCGAACCAGCGGATCGTCAGCTAGCGAACCGCAGACCTGAATAGAGATTGTTCGGGTTGATGCGAACGGCCCCGAGGCCTTGCCCCGGGGCCGTTCGTATGCCCGCAACTCCGGACGGCCCGCGGGGCGAACCACCCGCGGTGGATCGCCCCTCAGGCATCAGTGCGACCCCTAATAGACCACGGGCATGGATTCCAGCCGGACGTGGGTGAACTGAAAGGCTCCGGCCCCGTCACCGGATCCAGGCAGGAATGCCGGCAGGACACCCGCAAAGGCACGGCTGAGGGTGATGTGCGGGCGGAGGCGGGATGCGAACATGAAATTGGGATCGGCAGCGGTGAAGGCCTCGACGTCGGCAATGCCGCAGCGGCGGAGGAACGCCGCCAAAGCGGCAAAGGCTGCGGCATGGGACTGCATCAGCGCTGCGGAGGGAAAGTACTCCAGCACCAGCGTCCGCCCGTGCCGTCCAAAGCGTGACAGAACCGCCGGCTCCAGCACGACCGGCTGCCCCGGCATCGCCGCCTCGGTTTCCGCGACGTAGTCCGCAAGCAGCACTTCGTAGTCTTCCCGGGCAATGCCGGTGGCAACTGAGACCACCGCGTAGACGTCCCGAACCTTGCCGAAATGGATCAGTGTGAGGTGCAACTGCCGCTCGGAAACCCAGCGCGGCCGGCCGCCGTCATTGATCTCCGGCAGCGCCGCCAGATCCTGCTGAAGCTTCATCAGGTGAGTCAACGACTCCGGGTCCGGCCGAAGCTGTGCGTAAAGGCGCCGGTTCCCGGACAGATACCCGGCCAGCGGAGAATCGGGAAGTGCCATTGGAGCAGTCTAAGGAGATGCGCGCCGAAGCGGCACCCCTGCCGCTAGGGTGTATCCATGCCATTCGACATCCCGCTTCTGTCCGACGGATCGCTGACGCTGCGGCCGCACCGCGCCTCCGACGTCGAGCCGGTGTTTCTGCGCTCCCTCGATCCGTTGACCCGCCAGTGGACCACCATTCCGCTGGACTACACGCGCGCGATGGCCGCGCACTATGTGGCAGCGATCTCGGTCGCGCAGGAAGATGCGGTGTCCTGGGCCCTGGAGTTCGACGGCGATTACGCCGGCTCGCTGGATCTGCGCTTCCAGGGGGCTAATTCGGGAAACCTGGGGTTTGTGACCGCACCCGCCTTTCGGGGCCGGGGTCTGATGTCCCGGGCAGTGTCGCTGGCCGTGGCCCATGCCTTCGACGGCCTGGGCTGGGACGTGGTGACATGGACCGCCAACGCGGGAAACACCGGAAGCTACAAAACCGTCTGGCGCAGCGGGTTTCCGCCGCCGATTGCCGTTCCCCATTTCCTTGCCCACCGCGGCCGGATGGTGGAGGGCTGGATTTCCAGCCTCGCTGCCGAAGACCCGCGGCTGCCCACGGGGCTGTGGGCGGAGTGGCACGACGTCGTCGAACGGCTTCCTGCGGCGCCGCCGGCATGCGCGCCGGCGCCACCGACGGCACCGACCGCACCGATCAAGGCACCGATCGAGCCGGCGCCGGCGCCGGCACCGTCGAGCCGCCGGCCCTAAACTTCGCCGGGGACGGCGGCCGCCCGTCGCAGCGTGCGGGCGAGCGTCAGCCCAGTTCGTCTGCCTTGGGAATGGTGAGGTCGTCGTTGCGGGTCAGTTCCTCCACGTTCACGTCCTTGAACGTGATCACGCGGACGCTTTTGACGAACCTGGCGGACCTGTACACATCCCACACCCAGGCATCCTGAAGCGTGAGATCGAAGTAGATCTCGCCGTCCGCGGAGCGTGCCTGCAGGTCCACATGGTTCGCCAGGTAGAACCTCCGCTCCGTTTCGACTACGTAGCTGAAGAGCCCCACCACGTCCCGGTACTCACGGTAGAGCTGAAGCTCCATGTCCGTTTCATAGTTCTCAAGGTCTTCCGCGCTCATAATTCCATCATCCCCCAACGACGCTCTCTTGGTCTGCGGCATACGGTTCCGGACGCGATCCCAACTGCCAGGACATCCGGTGCAGGGGCGTGGGCCCGTGCGCGTCAATCGCCAACCGATGGGACGCCGTAGCGTAGCCCTTGTTCACTTCCCAGCCGTACTGAGGATGTGTCACAGCGTAGTCCACCATCATCGCGTCCCGCTCCACTTTCGCGAGTACGCTGGCTGCGGCCACGCTGAGGCACTGCATGTCCGCCTTGATCTTGGTGTGCACCGGCGCCAGGCAGCCGCCGTCGTCGTCGTTCGGAACGTCGAAGAGGCTGGCCTGGGACGCCGGCGAGAGCCAGTTGTAGTTGCCGTCCAGGAGCACGACGTCGGGCGTCAGGTCCGAGCAGACCTGGTCCCAGGCGCGGGTTCCGGCCAGCCGCAGCGCAGCCATGATTCCGTGGAGGTCGATTTCGGCCGCGCTGGCATGCCCGACGCCCCAGCCCAGCGACCATTTCTTGATCAGCGGCACCAGGGTTTCCCGGTCGCTGACGGAGAGCAGCTTACTGTCCCGCACGCCCTTGAGCGACCGGACCGTTGCCAGGTCCACGGCCACCAGTCCCACGCTGACCGGCCCGGCCAGGGCACCGCGGCCCACCTCGTCGCAGCCTGCCAGCACCTTGTGGCCGGCGGCGGCAAAGGACCGCTCGAACCGGAGCGTCGGGGCCTTGCTGCCGGTTCCGGTCTTCGGACGCTGGCGGACTGGCGCAGCCGTCATTTCGATTCGGCCGGTGCTGAGCTGGAGGGCTCGGGAACGTTTTCGAAGACTTCCGGATAGCTGCCCACGAAGCCGGCGCGGTTCAACGGCCATGCGGTCACGGCCGCCTTACCCTCAATGTCCTCGACATCAACGAAGCCGCCGCTGGGATCCTGGAGGTGTTCGCGGGAATCCGCGGAGGCGTTGCGGTGGTCGCCCATGACCCAGACCTTGCCCTCGGGAACCACGACGTCGAACGCAACGTCCGACGGCGACGCACCGGGGTAGATGTAGGGCTCGGTCAGCGGCTCGCCGTTGACCGTGATCTTGCCGTCGGCGTCGCAGCAGACAACGCGGTCGCCCTCGGTGCCGATGACCCGCTTCACGAGGTGCTGCTCCGAGGTGTCGGGAACCAGCCCGACAAAGATCAGGGCATCGCGGATCCAGGTTCCCGGGCCCTCGGTGGCCGGCGGGAGCTCCGGCAGCCAGCCCTTGGTGTCCTTGAATACCACCACGTCGCCGCGGTTCAGGTCAAAGGGCTCCGGGACCAGCAGGTTCACGAAGATGCGGTCGTTGATCTCCAGGGTTTCCTCCATGGAACCCGAGGGGATGTAGAACGCCCGGAAGAGAAACGTCTTGATCAGGAAGGACAGCAGCAGCGCGACCACAATGATGGTGGCCACTTCGCGCAGCCAGCCGCCAAAGCCGCGGTTTTTCTCGCTGCCCTTTTTCTTGCCGGCACTGTCCTTGCCGGCGCTGTCCCCTTTGCCGGGGGCCGCCGCGCGCGGGTTCGCCGAATGGGCGCCGTGGATGCCGGATCCGGCGCTCTGGGTGGGCTCGTCCGGGACGTTCTGAGCCATGTGCTTTCCTCTTACTTCGCCGTGTTCCACTCGGCTCCTAACTCTAGCCGCTCAATATCCGAACTACGCTCCAGCGGCCACAAGATGGCCGTGGCCCTGCCAATGACGCGCTCCTGCGAAATGAGTCCGCCGCCGGGAGCCCCCAGCAGGGACCGGGAATCGGCGGACCGGGACCGGTGGTCCCCCATCAGCCACAGCCGGCCGTCGGGGACAATGACGTCAAAGGACTTCTCGCTGGGAGCGTCTCCCGGATAAACGTATGACTCGTCCACCGGAGTTCCATTGACGGTCAACCGAGGCTCGTCCGCCGTGCAGCAGCTGACCCGGTCACCCGGAACTCCGATGACCCGCTTCACGTAGACAGTGTCGCTGCCGGCCAGACCGACCCACCGGGCCAGGGACTTCACCGCTGTCACCGGGAGCGGATCACCGTTGTGCAGCGGAGCCAGGGACCCTTTGCCGTCAAAGACCACGACGTCGCCGCGCTGGATTTCGCCGGACCTGTAGTCGGTGCGTGAGACCACCACGCGGTCGCCCGGTTCCAGCAGCGGCTGCATCGACTCGGACGGTATGTAGTAGACGTCCACGACAAACGCGCGGACCAGCGCCACCAGCACCACAGCGGCGGCAAGGGCGCATAACACGAAACGCCAGCCCACAAACCGGGGCCGGCGTTTCATGTGCTTCCCGGGAGGGTCCGAAGATTCCCGGGAAGCGGATGCTGCGTGGATCAAGAAAGTTACTTGGCGGGACGTGCGTCGCGCTTTTCCTTGATCTTGGCTGCCTTGCCGCGCAGATCGCGCATGTAGTACAGCTTGGCGCGGCGGACGTCACCCTTGGAGACGAGCTCGAGCTTGTCGATGACCGGGGAGTGAACCGGGAAGGTACGCTCCACGCCGACGCCGAAGCTGACCTTGCGGACCGTGAAGGTCTCGCGCAGGCCATCGCCCTGGCGCTTCATGACGAAGCCCTGGAAGACCTGAACACGGGTGTTCTTGCCTTCGATGATGTTTACGTGAACCTTGACCGTGTCACCGGCGCGGAACTCGGGGATGTCTGAACGCAGCGAAGCTGCATCAACAGAATCTAGGATGTGCATTGTTTATCACTCCTGGTGGACGCCACAGGTCATCCACTTTGGTAACGGCAGGCAAGGATGCAGCGGTTACGCTGCACAGATGCTGCCGAAGCTAAAGACCGGCTGAGCCGAGGATTGGCTGCCGGCGTGCAGTCTGTTGGCCGCGCTCCCCCTGTGGCAGGTGCGGACCCAGATGACACAGTTATCTATTCTGCCATATCCGGCCAAACGCCACCAATCATCGGCGCGGCAGGATCCGGTCCTTCGTTACTTCGTAGCCCAGAGCTTCAAGCGCTGCCTTCTCGGCTTTGTTCAGCTGCGCGGCGTCGAGCTTTTCCAGCAGGTCCGGGCGGCGGGCGGCGGTGCGCTGCAGCTGCTGCTCGCGGCGCCACTGGGCGATTTTGCCGTGGTTGCCGCTGAGCAGGATTTCCGGCACATCGCGGTCCCGCCAGGACGAGGGCTTGGTGTAAACGGGGTATTCCAGCAGCCCGTCGGAGTGCGATTCCTCCACCAGGGATTCAGGATTGCCGACGACGCCGGGCACCAGGCGGCCGATCGCCTCCACCATGGCCAGGACGGCGACCTCTCCCCCGTTGAGCACATAGTCGCCGAGGCTGACCGGGCGGACATCGAAATGCTCTCCGGCCCACTCCAGCACGCGTTCGTCGATGCCTTCGTAGCGGCCGCAGGCGAAGACCAGGTGCTTTTCTTCGGCCAGCTCATAGGCCATGGCCTGGGTGAAGACCGCACCGGCCGGCGACGGAACAATCAGCACGGGGCGTGCTGCTTCCTCTTCGCCGGCGACGGAGGCCAGCGCCTGCGCCCACGGTTCGGCCTTCATCACCATGCCGGCGCCGCCGCCGTAGGGGGTGTCGTCCACGGTGCGGTGCCGGTCCGTGGTGAAGTCGCGCAGGTCGTGGACGTTGAGGTCCAGCAGGCCGTCCTGCCGGGCCTTGCCGATCAGCGACAGGTCCAGCGCGGCCAGGTACTCCGGGAAAATGCTGACTACATCAATGCGCACTTTAGCTGCCGGCCTCGCCCGAAGCGCTGTTCGGCGCCTTGTCCGCCGCCGTCGCCTTGTCCTGCTTCTCCGGCTTGTCCTGCTTCTCCGGCTTGTCCTCGGGCAGGTTCAATTCGAAGAGGCCCGGAGGTGGGGTGATCAGGACGTAGCCGCCCTCGACGTTGACCTCGGGCACGATGGCTTCCACAAACGGAACCAGGACCTCGCGGCCCTGCGTGTCGTCTACGACAAGCAGGTCCTGCACGGTCAGGGTGCGCAGGCCGCTGACGGTGCCGACGACGTCGTCGCCCACCTTGGCCTGCAGGCCCACCAGCTCGTGCTCGTACCAGCCCTCGGTGTCGTCTTCGTCATCCAGCTCTTCGGTGTCGACGGAGAGCATCGCGCCGCGCAGTTCTTCGGCGCCGTTGCGGTCAACGACCTCATCGAAGCCGAGCAGCAGGATGTCCTTGTTCCACCGCGCGCTGATGACCGTGAGCGGACCCTTGGACGCGGGCTCGACGGTGAGCTCGGTTCCGGGTACGAAGCGGTCCTCGGGGGCGTCGGTCATGACCTGGACGGTCACTTCGCCGCGGATGCCGTGCGGCTTGCCGATGCGTGCCACCTGTAACTGCATGGGGGGTCTCCTTGTATTGGTGCGGCGTGTTTGGTGCGGTGGGATGGGATGGTGAGGCACCGACGTGGTGCGGGCTTGCGGGGGCGGTCCTGTTGGCGGTCCTGCCCGGAAACACATCCGGCCCCTTCACCATTATCTGGTGCAGGGGCCGGATGCCGTGAACTGCGTTCAACTGGTAATGCTATGAAGAAAGTGCTGGAACTGACGATGCAGTCCGGCCGTGCCGCGGATGTTCAGCGGCGGCGGTCGGTATCCACTACATCGACGCGAACCGGTTCGCCGTTCGCCAAGGCTGCAATCACAGTGCGCAATGCACGTGCGGTCCGTCCCTGGCGTCCGATGACGCGGCCCAGATCGTCCTGGTGAACGCGCACCTCGAGGGTTTCCCCGCGGCGGTTGCTCTTGGCGGAAACCTTGACGTCCTCAGGACTGTCAACGATTCCGCGGACGAGATGCTCCAGCGCTTCGGCCAGCAAGTTACTCAGCCTCAGCCTCTGCGGAAGCCTCGGGAGCCTCGTCCTTCTTGGCCTTCGGAGTGATGGCCTCGGGAACGATCACTGACTTCTTTTCGGGAGCTACGAAAGCTTCCTTCGGGGCCTTGACCTGAAGGGTGCCTTCCTGGCCCTCGATGTTCTTGTACTTCTGCCAGTCACCGGTGATCTTCAGCAGAACTGCGACCTGCTCGGTGGGCTGGGCGCCGACGCCGAGCCAGTACTGGGCGCGGTCCGACTTGATGTCGATGTACGACGGGTTCTCGGTCGGACGGTAGAGTCCGATTTCCTCGATGGCACGGCCATCGCGCTTGGCACGGGAATCCATGACAACGACGCGGTAGTGTGCTGAGAACTTCTTGCCAAGGCGCTTAAGGCGAATCTTTACGGCCACTTTTGTGGTCACTCCTGATCTGAAAAGGGGCGAACCCGAACTTCTGCTCCCGTGGGGCGGGCCATAACGTTTGGGTTCAAAAAGGACAAGATGCATGCACGGAGAGAGGGGCCGCGCAGATCGAGTACCTGACCATTGTGCCAGATGACTCCTTGTTTGGCGACTCGGGGTTTGGCGCGTCGGGCCGGGCGCTGTCCGCCACGGGTTCCCCTCCATGGGCCCGTCCGCACTACCCCACGGCGACGCGAAGGCGGTTGCGCCAGGGATCCTCGAAGCGCAGCTCGGCACCCGTGTGGTGACTGGAGATGCCGGCGAGCTTCAAGCGGTCAGCTAGCCCGGCGACGTCGTCGGCCGTCGGCACGGTCAGGAGGACTTCACCCAGGCCCAGCGTGTCGCGGCGGGGGCCGGCGCCGCGGCTGTTCCAGACGTTCATGGCCATGTGGTGGTGGTAGCCGCCGGCGGATACAAACAGTGCCTGCCCGTGGAAGCCGGCAGTGCGTTCAAAACCCAGGGTGTCCACGTAGAAGGCCGCGGCGGTGTCGGTGTTTCCCACCTGGAGGTGGACGTGGCCGACGCCGGCCCCGGCACCGCGCAGTCCGGCCAGCGCCTCCTCGGTGAGGTGTTCCCGAAAGTAGGTTTGCGGGGAGAGCGCCAGCGAGGCCATCCGGACCTCGCGGCCGCTGGCGGTCTCGTCCCAGTTCCAGACGTCCCGGGGCTTGTCGTAGTAGAGCTCGATGCCGTTGCCCTCAGGGTCGGTGAAGTAGAACGCCTCGCTGACCAGGTGGTCGGCCGACCCGACGAAAGCCGCAGGATCAAACTGCGCCGCGGAGGCCACCGTGGCGGCCAAATCCGCCTGGGTTTCGAAGAGGATGGCGGTGTGGAACAGGCCCGCCTCGCCGCGCAATGCCACCTGCAGTCCCGGCGCCGGCGCGAGATGCACGACGGGGACGCGGCCGCGGCCAAGGTACTGGCCGCCGTCGGCTTCAGCCACAATGTCCAGGCCAAGCGCACCCTGATAGTAGGCGGACACCTTCGCCAGATTGCCGACCTTCAGCATGACGGTTCCCATCGCGAGGTCGGCGGGAAGCAGGTCGGAGGGATTTACTTGAAGGTTCATGTAATGAGTTTAGTTGAAGGTTCAGGTAAAGCCAAGCTGTGGAGAGTTCGCTTGGGGACAAGTTCCTGCCGCTTTCCTCAGCTTCACTTCCTGCGTTCTACGACAGCTCGCGCTTCCGCACCGCAGTCTTGTTCCTTCCCTAGCTGAGCGTCGGTCGGCTCATCGGGCAAGCATGCTCCCTCGGGCGGGTCATCCGGAAGCTGTCCCGGAACCTCACAGTTACCGTCTTTGGGATCCTCCCCAAGCTTCGCTCCGCGGAGATCGGTTCCAGTCAGATTCGCGTTCCTGAGGTCAACTCCGCAGAGGTAGGCCATCGACAAGTCGGCATACACAAAGCTCGCGTTCCCGACCTGCGCACCCGTCAGATCGGCCCAACGCAGATTCGCTGCCCGCAGATCGCTAATGTTCCCCTTGTTATCGGTCAAAATAACATCGCGCATTTCAGCTCCGTTCAGGTCAGCAAACACGAAGTTGGCTCCACGCAGGTTGGCATCGGTCAGCATTGCGACGGACATTTCTTTACCGCGAAACCGATAGCCGGTCAGATCAAGAAGTTCTGAGGGATTACCCGGATCCATCGGTCGCACAAAGCCGGTCAGATCCGGGGATATCCCGATGGTGAAGCGGATATTCTCTCGTTGGGCCCGCAGATCCCGGTCTTCGGAAATCGCTTGAACGGCGAGCTGGAGGACGAGAATCGCCAGCGCTATTGCCACGCCGGTTCCCAGAGCGATTGCCAAACCCGCCCGCACTTCGTCATGGGGTTCTCCCGCAAACGAGTGAATTCGCCACAACGTGATCGCCAGTGCAACGACCAAAAGTACTTCCACGACGGTAACAAACAAGACGAACCAAAGAACATTATCGACTGGTATCAGTTTCCACGACCGTTCAGGGGCAACGAGCGGCAGGATGAACTCGAATATGATTGTCACGATCAGCAACAGCCCGACCGCAACAATCAGAATGCTCAGCCATCGTATAGTCACAGAACGATTTGGCCTTTGACCGTTCACCGTCTTTCTCGCTTTCTGACCTCCCGCTCGCTCAGTGATTGGTCTCCTCCTAACGGAGACGAAAGACTGCGCTTGGGGAACCCGTTGCCTTGTTACGGCGACGGTTGCCGCCGCCCCCCTTGGTGAAGATCCGAGGTGGGCAGTATGCGGCGTCTTGCAGCCTTTGACAACACTTGGAAAACGATCGATACGCCCGTTTGGATCGCGGCCAGGTCAGGTAGCAATCGGAGATCACGGCGTGATCTTCGAACACCGAATGGACAGCTCCGTGCCTGCCTCTACGCGGTGAATCGAGTCGACAGGTTCAGGTCCTCGACACGATCAGTTCGGCGAAACTTAGTTCGAAGGCACAAGCTCAATGCGCATCGCAACGCGCTCCCCCAGCGCATCCAAGCCGATTTCCTTCTCGTGCTCCCGCAGGGCCTGCAGTTCGCCGCCGGGCGCGGCGACCGTCCCAAAACCGCAGCTTCGGTAGAACGGAGCATTGAACGGCACCCCGGCAAAGGTGCAGAGCGTCATGGAGGTGTATCCCTGATCCTTCGCCCATTCCAGGGCAGCTGAAACCAAAGCGCGGCCGAGCCCGGCGCCGGCCGTGTCGGGATGCACCGAGAGCTGCTCCAGATGTGCCTGCCCGTCCACTTCCTCGAGCCGCGCGAACCCCACGGGCGGAGTTCCCGCCACCAGAAGATGCAGGGCGGAAGCCAGGTCGGCTGCGGAACCCGGAGGCGGCAGCGGCAGCGGATCGGCTCCCGGCCCTGAGCCCCGAACTCCGGCCATCCCTGCCAGCAGGCTGTCGGAGGCCGCCTCCAGCGCAGGCAAAAGGGCCAGATCCTCAGCTCCGGCTTCCCTGATGACTGGGACCGAGCGGCGCATCAGCGGTCTCCCGCTTCCACCCGGCTATGCGCGGCGAGGAACTCCCGGATCTCGCGCTTGCCGGTCCCGGTGTCCTGCGGCCGGTGATTGCCGCCCACCTGGAGGTGTTCGGCTCCGGTGGAGACCAGGAAATCAGCCACCTCTTCGTATAGCGGTTCCCATCCGCCGGTGAGCACCAGCGTGGGCACCCCGGGAACAATGTCCAGCGGCGCCTCCCAGGGCGGTGTTTGAAGCCGAAGCCGCGCAGCGGACCGCCTGGCAGCTTCATCGGCCGGAGCGGAATGGCCCGGCCGTGCGGCGCGGCCTGCGGCTGCTGCCTCGACTGCGAAGACACGGCGGACAAATGCGCGCTCAAAATCCTCGTCACTCATCTCCGGTGCTGCGTCGAAAAGCGGCTGCAGCAGTTCGCGGTGGGCGGCGGTGGCCGGAAGGTCGAGGGTCAGCGAGAACACAGCCGGCTCGCACAGGATCAGGGAATACACCCGCGCCGGATCCCTCAGCGCCGCAAGCATGGCCGGAATAGCGCCTGCCGAGTGCGCCACCAGATGGCCGCCTTCGCCGAGTGCCTCCCGGATTATTGCGATATCGGTTTCCAGATCCGGCGCCAACGGCTCCGCGACGTCGTCGAATCCGTGTCGCTTGATAAACAGGCAGTCATAGTCCAGCGCCAGCCCGTGCTGCCGCGGCCAAGCCGTCGCGCCGAAGCTGCCGGCGCCGTGCACAAACACCACTCGTTCCAAAGGCATGCGGGACTCCTAACGTCCAAGAATTCCGGAGAAGCCGCCCACAGGCGGCATCATCCGACGGGTCGGCGGCGGCACAGCCGGTTCGCCCGGCGTGCTGCTGCCGTCCACCAGTTCGGTCACCGTGCCAAGATCCAAAGCTTCCAGTGCGCCGGCAACCCTGCGGGCGACGGCCTCGCCCAGCACAGCGGCGCAGTCCGGCACCGGCACAAAGCGGGCTTCCCGCTCACCGCCGCCGGCGGTGAACCCGGCGACCGACGTGGCCAGCTCCCCGCCGTCGTACACAAACGCGATGGAGTCACTCTGGCTGCCGGGCCTGGCCGCGCCGGGGCTCGCACCGGCCTGGATGTAGTCCAGCACCAGGACGCGGCCGACGCCGAGCTCCAGTCCCAGCGTCCCGGCAACGATGCGTCCGGCCGCGGAGCGCGGATCCTCTGCGCCCAGGACGACGCCGCCGGGAAGATCCCAGCTGCCGGAGCCGGAACGCAGCAGCAGCACGCGGCCGTCAGTGCTGCGGATCAGGACGGCGGCGGTGGTGCTGCGCTTGAACACGGATCCGTAAAACCCGCTCAGTCCCTGTGCTGCCACACTGGCCTCTTCCCTGGGTTTGCCTCGCCGGTGGACCGGCCGGATCCGGCTGAATCCGCTTTAAACAGGCACCGCCGGACAGAGGTCCGGCGGTGCCTGTGCGTAATCCGTTACTTGCCCAGGAACTTTTCGAAGCCCTTGGGAAGGTTCAGCGAGGACGGGTCGAAGTCCGCGTCCTGAGCGCCGAACGCACTGCCCGTGGGCAGCGCCTTGCGGGCACCGGCACGGCGGGCCTCCGCCTCGGCCAGCTCCTGCGCGGCCTTGGCCGGGTTTCCGGAACGGGCCTTCTTCTTGCCCTTGGCTGCCTGCTGCTTCTTGCGGCCGCCGCTGAAACCGCCGGGACCGGCCATGCCGGGCATGCCCGGCATGCCGCCGCCGGCTGCCATCTTCTTCATCATCTTCTGGGCCTGCACAAAGCGTTCCAGCAGGCCGTTGACCTCGGAAACGTGCACGCCGGAACCGCGGGCGATGCGGGCGCGGCGGGAACCGTTGATGATCTTCGGCGCCACCCGCTCATGCGGCGTCATGGACCGGACAATTGCTTCGACCCGGTCAATTTCGCGCTCGTCGAAGTTTTCCAGCTGCTCACGCATGCCGGCGGCGCCGGGCATCATCATGAGCATTTTCTTCATCGAACCCATCTTGCGCAGCTGCTGCATCTGGGTCAGGAAGTCGTCCAGGGTGAAGTCTTCCTGGTCGGCGAACTTCTGCGCCATCCGGGAGGCTTCGCCCTTGTCCCAGTTCTGCTCGGCCTGCTCAATGAGCGTCAGGACGTCGCCGAGGTCCAGGATGCGGCTGGCCATGCGGTCCGGGTGGAAGACCTCGAAGTCGGTGAGGCCTTCACCGGTGGACGCGAACATGATGGGCTTGCCGGTCACCGACGCCACGGACAGCGCGGCACCGCCGCGGGCATCGCCGTCGAGCTTGGTCAGCACGACGCCGGTGAAGTTCACGCCCTCGTTGAAGGCCTGCGCCGTGTTCACGGCGTCCTGGCCGATCATGGCGTCAATGACGAAGAGGACTTCGTCCGGGTTGATGGCGGCGCGGATGTCGGCGGCCTGCTGCATCAGTTCGGCGTCCACGCCCAGGCGGCCGGCGGTGTCCACGATGACGACATCGTGCAGCTTGGTGCGTGCCTCTTCGATGCCCTGGCGGGCAACGGCCACCGGATCGCCGGTGGCGGACTCGAACTCGGAGCTGACGCCCGGGTGCGGTGCGTAGACCGGCACGCCGGCGCGTTCGCCGTTGACCTGGAGCTGCTTGACGGCGTTCGGCCGCTGAAGGTCGGCGGCGACGAGCAGCGGGCTGTGGCCCTGGCTCTTGAGGTGCTTGGAGAGCTTTCCGGCGAGGGTGGTCTTACCTGCACCCTGCAGGCCCGCGAGCATGATCACCGTGGGCGGGTTCTTCGCCAGGCGCAGCCGGCGGGTCTCGCCGCCGAGGATCCCGACGAGCTCCTCGTTGACGATCTTGACGACCTGCTGGCCCGGGTTCAGAGACTGCGAAACCTCAAGCCCGAGGGCACGTTCCTTAACGGAAGCGGTGAAGGCGCGGACCACGGACACGGCGACGTCGGCGTCGAGCAGCGCGCGGCGGATCTCGCGGACTGTGGCATCGACGTCGGCTTCGGTGAGTTTGCCCTTGCCGCGAAGGTTCTTGAAGGTTGTAGTCAACCGGTCAGACAGTGAATTGAACACGTGCCGCGCACTTCTTTCGTCAGTTCTTCGCCATGTTTGGCAGGCCCAGCTGTTAAGGGTACCAAGGCAGGTTGGGTAATTGCCGCAAAACCCTTACCAGTTCCGCACCGCCGATGGCACGCTGGAGCCATGAGTGAAACTCCCCCACTGCGGACCCTGCTTATTCTCGGCGGCACCGGCGATCTTGCGGAGCGCCTGCTGCTGCCCGGGCTGGCGCGCCTGATCGACAGCGGACGGGCGCCGTCGGACCTGGCGGTGGTCGGTTCCGCCTCCCGGGACTGGACCGACGCCATGTGGCAGGAACGGTTGCAGGAGTCCTTTGCGGCCGCGCGCGGCGAGGCCGACGACGCCGGGCGGCAGGCGCTGGATACCACTGTCCACAACGGCAGCTATCTGCGGGTGGACCTGCAGGATCCGGCGCAGCTGGCCGAGGCCATCCGCGGCCTGGCCGCGCCGCTGGCCGTGTACTTTGCGCTCCCGCCGGCCGTTACGCAGTCCACGGTGGCGGCGCTGAAGCCCGGAGATCTGCCCGACGGCACCCGCCTGGTGCTGGAAAAACCGTTCGGCAGTGATGAAGCCTCGGCCCAGGAGCTGAACCGGATGCTCGCAGCCCTGCTGCCCGAGGACGACGTATACCGGGTGGACCATTTCCTGGGCATGGCCACGGTGATGAACATTCTCGGGCTGCGCTTTGCCAACCGGATCCTGGAGCCGGTGTGGAACAACCTGCACATCGAGCGCGTGGAGATCGTCTTTGACGAGGAACTCGGCCTGGAGGGACGGGCAAAGTACTACGACGGCGCGGGCGCGCTGCGGGACATGATCCAAAGCCATCTGCTGCAGACCATGGCCGTGATCGCCATGGGAGCCCCGGCAACGCTGGGCGAGCGGGACGTGCGGGACTTGGTGGCCGCCACCCTGCGGGCGGCGTCGGTCCCGGCGGACTATGCGAGCAGCACCCGACGGGCGCGGTGGGACGCCGGGGAGATCCACGGCGAGGGGATCCCCGCGTACGCCGACTCCCCCGGAGTGGACCCGGACCGGCACACCGAAACCCTGGCGGAAGTGGAAGTGCGGATCGACAATGACCGCTGGGCAGGAGTGCCGTTCGTCCTGCGCTCGGGCAAGGCCCTGGGCAAGAACCGGCAGGAGGCCGTGGTGACCTTCAAACCGGTCGGCCATCTGCCCACCGGTTTCACCGGCGCGGCGGGCGAGGGATCCCGGCTGCGGATCTCCTTCACTCCGGCCCGGCTGGAACTGGAACTGAACGTCAACGGACCGGCCAGCGTCTTTGATTTGGAGCGCACCGGCCTGACGGCACCGATGCACAAGTCCGCGCTGACACCGTACGGCGAGGTGCTGGACGGCATTCTCTCCGGTGATCCGCTGGTGTCGGTGCGCGCGGACATCGCCGAGGAATGCTGGCGGATTGTGGATCCGGTGCTGCGCGCCTGGGCCGACGGCGACGTGCCGCTGGAGACGTATCCGGCCGGAACGGCAGGTCCGCCCGACTGGAAAACCAGCCGGGCGGAGCCGTGATGTGACAGCGAACAGCGGGTGGCCGCCGAGGCCCTAGAGCGCGGAATCCCCGCGTTCCCCGGTGCGGACCCGCAGCGCCTCCTCCACGTTGACCACCCAGACCTTGCCGTCGCCGGCCCGGCCGGTGTTGGCGGTGGAGACCAGCACGTCCACAATGTCGTTGAGCCATTCGTTGGCCACGAGGACTTCGATGCGGATCTTCGGCAGCAGGTCCACTGTGTATTCGGCGCCGCGGTAGACCTCGGTGTGTCCGCGCTGGCGCCCGTAGCCGTTGGCCTGGCTGACGGTCAGGCCCTGAACTCCGTAGCTTTCCAGGGAGCCGCGGACGGCGTCGAGCTTTTCGGGACGGACAATGGCGGTTACGAGTTTCATGAGTTGATGCTCTCCTTCGGTGCGGTGCGCGCGGACTCGGGGAAGGGCCGGAAGGATCCGCCGACACCCAGCCCGCCGAATTCGTAGGCGGTTTCGGCATGTTCGCTCAGGTCCACGCCGTTGACTTCGGAATCCTCGGAGACCCGGAAGCCGATGGTCTTGTGGATCGCCAGGCCGATCACCAGGGTGAGGACCGCGGAGAAGACGATCGCGACGATGGCTGCAACCAACTGGGCGCCAAGCTGCGCGAAGCCGCCGCCGTAGAACAGGCCGCCGCCCTCGCCGTCGACCGGCAGGGCGATGAAACCCAGGGCCAGGGTGCCGACGATGCCGGCGACCAGGTGCACGCCCACCACGTCCAGGGAATCGTCGTAGCCGAGCTTGTACTTCAGGCCGACGGCGAGCGCGGAGAGGACTCCGGCCACCAGGCCCAGGCCGACGGCGCCGAGCGGGCTGACGTTGGCGCAGGCCGGGGTGATGGCCACCAGGCCGGCGACAATGCCCGAGGCGGCGCCGAGCGACGTCGGGCGTCCGTCACGGATGCGTTCGGTCAGCAGCCAGCCGACCATCGCAGCGGCCGGAGCCGCCATGGTGTTGACCCAGATCAGGCCGGCTTCCTCGGCGGTGCCTGCTGCTCCCCCGTTGAAACCGAACCAGCCGAACCACAGCAGGGTGGCGCCCAGCATGACAAACGGAATGTTGTGGGGACGCTGGCTCGGGTCCTTGCCGAAGCCCTTGCGCTTGCCGATGATCAGGGCCAGCACCAAGGCTGCCACGCCGGCGTTGATGTGCACCACGGTGCCGCCGGCGAAGTCGATGGCTTCTCCGACCACCGAGCCAATGGCGCCCTCTTCACCGAGCAGTCCGCCGCCCCAGACCATGAAGGCCAGCGGGCAGTACACCAGGGTCACCCAGATGGGAACGAAAACCGCCCAGGCGCTGAACTTGGCGCGGTCCGCGATGGCGCCGCTGATCAGGGCCACCGTGATGATGGCGAAGGTGGCGCCGAAGCCGGCGCTGATGAGGTCCTCCGTGCCGATCAGGGACTCGAGGCCGAAGGAGGTGAAGGGGTTGCCGAACAGCCCGCCCACGCCGTCGCCACCTGTCATGGAGAAGCCCCACAGAACCCAGACAACCCCCACGAGGCCGATGGACACGAAGCTCATCATCATCATGTTCAGTGCTGCCTTGGCGCGGGTCATCCCGCCGTAAAAAAATGCCACTCCGGGGGTCATGAGCAGCACCAGTGCCGCCGAAATCATGACCCAGACGTGACCTGCTGACAGATCCATCTCCACGTCCCTTCACCCTGCTGCGGGCCCTTCCCGCAGGATGAACTCTGCCGGGGCCAGATTTCGGCCACTGCCCGGGCGGATTACCGGGACATTACAAACCCCCCCGCTGATGTAAAAACTCGGAGTCGCCGATGTTTCCACGGCGTTTCGCGCCGCAGGTCGGCAGGGGGTCGGCAGGCCTGACGGCCCTGCAGGGGTCACCCGTGCCCGCCGCTAGGATGGTCCCTAAGTCTCACTACCGGAGGTTCATTTTTTATGCCCGAGCAGTCTCCCTTCTCCGACGGTCCGGATTCCCTGGCCGCCGGGGACGGCAACAATCACCGACCAGGCAGAAACAGGAAGAAGCCGTGGATTATCTCCGGAGCGGCACTGGCGGTGGTGCTGGCGGCCGGCGCCGTCGTCGCCCCCATGGTCCTGGACGATGAGGCTGCGCCCGCGGCCGCTCCCTCCCCCACCGGTACCCCCTTCACGATGACGCCGAAGCCGGAGCCCACACTGGCGCCGGCTCCCGTGTTCAACTACTACGAGCAGGCAGGCCCTCCGGCCGGTTCACCGCTGAACCAGGTAGAGCCGCTGGCTGTCACCGTCGTTCCGGAAACCACCGGCACGTCCCTGCCCGCCGGGCTGATCGGTCTCTCCCTGGAAGCCACGGACCTGGCCGACCCGTCGCTGAGCGGCGACAACCCGGAAATGGTGCAGTCAATCTCCGGACTGGGCAAGCCGCTGCTGCGCTTCGGCGGTAATGCCGTGGACCGCCGGTTCTTCTGGACCTCCACCGGCGAAGCCATTCCGGGAAACCTCTCCGGCGACAAGGCACATCCGGTGCGCGCCGTGACTCCGGCGGACCTGGAGCGGGTCAACACGCTCCTGGAAGCCGTGGACGGCCAAATCGCACTGACGGTTGATCTCGGCAACTACGACCCCGCCCGGGCCGCTGACATGACCAAGTTCGCCGCTGCGGCCTTCGGCGAGCGCCTGGTCGGCATCACCGTGGGCAACGAGCCCAACGGCTTCGCCAAGACCGGGCTGCGGCCCGGCGGCTACGGCATCCAGGACTACCTGACGGAGCTGCAGGCCTACGCCACGGCGATGCACGCCGTCGCCCCCCAGGTACCGATCGTGGGCCCGGGCACCTATGAGGAATCCTGGTGGGGTCCCTTCGCCGAGGTGCAGCTGCCGCAGCGCAAAATCCTGTCCTTCCACCACTACCCGCTCTCCTCCTGTGAAGGCGCCGATCCGGCCGGCGAACCCGTTATGAGCGCCCTCGTCACCCGGCACATCCATGACCACGCCAACAACTTCCGCGGCGCGGCGCTGGAACCGGCCCTTACGGCCGGCATCGAGACCTGGATCCCGGAAACCGGCGTCTCCGCCTGCCCCGGCTCCAACGAAACCACCAAGACGCATGCGTCCGCGCTGTGGAGCGCCGACTACGCGCTGAGCGCGGCACAGCTGGGCATCTCCCGGGTCAGCTTCCACAGCTCGCTGCTCACCTGCACCGGCGGCCCGCCCATGTCCGCCATCTGCGCCGGCGGGGCCTACCTCCAGCCCAACGGCGTCGTGGACGAGCGGGCCAACTACTACGGCCTGTCCATGGTTGGCGAAATGGAGCCCGGCGAGTTCCTGAAGCTGGACACCTCCGGAACCGGCATGGCCTATCCGTACGCGGTGCGCCATGCGGACGGCAGCATCAGCGTTGTGGTGGTCAACAACAACAACCCCGAGACCGACGCCCAGACCACGGTTAGCCTCGAGCTGCCCGGCAAGGCGCTGACCGGGACGATGACGCAGATGACCGGCCCCTCCTACGCCGCAGAGGACGGCACGCTGATCGACGGCGCCGCCGCCGAAGGCACCCCGGCCGCCGAGCGTCTGACGGTGCCCGGCTTCGAATACGGCTCCAGCACCCAGACGTTCCCGCTGACCGCCGGAACCGTCACGGTCCTGAACTTCACGTTCTAGCCCGCACGACCCACAACACCGCGCGACACAACAAAGGGCTCCTCACTTCCCCTCGGAAGTGCGGAGCCCTTTGCGGTGCTTCGGCTGCTAGCTCAGCAGTGCGTCCACGAAGCCCTCGGCGTCGAACACCGCCAGGTCATCGGCGCCCTCGCCCAGGCCGATCAGCTTCACCGGCACACCCAGGGTGCGCTGGATTGCGACGACGATGCCGCCCTTGGCGGTGCCGTCCAGCTTGGTCAGCACGATGCCGGTGATGTTCACGACCTCGGCGAAGACCTTCGCCTGGGTCAGGCCGTTCTGGCCGGTGGTGGCGTCCAGGACCAGCAGGACCTCGTCAACCTCGGCCTGCTTTTCAATGACGCGCTTGACCTTGCCGAGTTCGTCCATCAGGCCGACCTTGTTCTGCAGGCGCCCGGCGGTGTCGATCAGGACCACGTCCACCTCGCCGTCGATGCCTGCCTTCACGGCCTCAAAGGCCACGGAGGCGGGGTCGGCGCCGTCGACGTCGGACTTCACCGTGGGCACGCCCACGCGCTGTCCCCAGGTGGCCAGCTGCTCGGCCGCGGCGGCGCGGAAGGTGTCAGCCGCGCCCAGGAGCACGTCCTTGTCCTCGGCCACCAGGACGCGGGCCAGCTTGCCGACCGTCGTCGTCTTGCCGACGCCGTTGACGCCGACCACCATGACGACGGCGGGCTTGTCGGCGTGCCGGGTGACGGCCAGGGACCGGTCCATGGTCGGATCCACCAGTTTGATGAGCTCCTCGCGGAGCATCTGGTGCACTTCCTGCGGATCGCGGCTGCCGGAGATCTTCACCCGCTCGCGCAGGGCGTCCACCAGCTCCATGGTCGGTTCGGTGCCGAGGTCCGCCAGCAACAGCGTCTCCTCGATCTCGTCCCAGACGTCTTCATCAATCTTGTCGCTGGACAGCAGCGCCAGCAGCGCCTTGCCCAGCGCGTTGTTGGACTTGGCGAGCCGCGCGCGCAGGCGGGCCAGCCTGCCCTGCACCGGTTCCGGGGTTTCCAGCGCGGGAACCTCGGGAGCGGGGGCCGCTTCCTCCAGGTCACGCAGGTCATCGGGGACGACGACGTCGGTGTCAGCGGGCGGCGCGGCCTGCCCCGGCGGCGTGTCCAGGGTTGCGGTGCCGGCGGCATGCGAGCCCGCTCCGGTCACCGGGTCATTGGCGTCACGGGTGGTGGGATACATGCCCTTGGGAGTTCGGCGGGTCCGCACCAGCAAGGCTGCCACGGAACCGACGACGGCAAGGGCTATGACCACATAGATCACAATCGAAAGAGTCTCATTCACGCTCTCCAGCATGTCACACCGGTGTGTTCCGGGGCACCCATGCCGGCCGTGCTGCCGGCCGCGGACAGGCGGGGTCCGGCTCCCCGGAAACTGCGTCGATCTGAGACAATCTAGGCATCATGGTCCGTGCTCCCCGTCTCGCGATACCGCGGGAAATCAAAGTCCTCATTGCCGCCGCTTTCGTGATCGCCCTGGGCTTCGGCCTCGTGGCGCCGGTGCTGCCGCAGTTCGCCCAAAGCTTCAACGTTGGCGTTGCCGCTTCCTCAGTCATCGTCAGCGCCTTCGCCTTCACCCGGCTGGTCTTCGCGCCGGCGGGCGGTGCGCTGCTGGAGAAGTTCGGCGAGCGCCCCGTCTACATCGCCGGACTGCTGATCGTTGCCGTCTCCACTGCCGCGTGCGCGTTTGCCGGCAGTTACTGGCAGCTGCTGATCTTCCGCGGCCTCGGCGGCATCGGATCCACCATGTTCACCATTTCGGCCATGGCCCTGATCATCCGCCTGGCCAAGCCCGCCGTCCGCGGCCGGGTGTCCAGCGCCTATGCTTCATCCTTCCTGCTGGGCAACATCGCCGGACCACTGGCCGGCGGGCTGCTGGCCGGGTTCGGCCTGCGCGTGCCGTTCCTCGTTTATGCGGGCGCGCTGGTGGTGGCGGCCGCCGTCGTCGCCATCCACCTCAAGGACGCGCGGCTGGAGAACGGCGGAACGAAGCCCGTCCCCCGTCCGGTCCTGACCGTCCGCGAAGCGCTGGGGGACTCCGCCTACCGGGCCGCGCTGGCCTCGAGCTTCGCCAACGGCTGGTCCTCCTTCGGCGTGCGCAACTCGCTGCTGCCCCTGTTCGCCGCGGCCGCCCTCACCGCCGGACCCGAAATCGCCGGGATCTCGCTGACCGCGTTCGCCGCCGGCACCGCCGTGGTGCTGACCTTCTCCGGGCGGCTGGCGGACAGCTGGGGGCGGCGGCCGCTGGTGCTCACCGGGCTGGCCGTCAACGCGCTGGCGACCGCGGCGATCGGGTTCAGCACCAACATCCCGATGTTCCTGGTGGTTTCCGCCATCGCGGGCATGGGCACCGGGCTCCTGAACCCGGCCCAGCAGGCCGCCGTCGCCGACGTCGTGGGCAACGACCGCAGCGGCGGAAAGGTCCTGGCGACGTTCCAGATGGCCAGCGACAGCGGTGCGATTGTCGGGCCCATCCTGGCCGGACTGCTGGCCGACCACCTGGGCTACAACTGGGCGTTCGGCGTCACCGGAGCCATCGTCATCATGGCGTGCTTCGCCTGGATCGGTGCGCGCGAAACGCTCGAACGGCCGGCCAGCGCACCCGCGGCCACGGTCCCGCCGGAAACGTCCCCGGATGCACCGGCCGCTGCACAACCTGCGCCCGGTGCGCCTGCGGCTCCCACCCGCACTACGATCGAGGAATGAAGCCTTTCCTGCTGCTGGCCTCCCGGGCCGAAGACGACGCCGCCGACGAAGAGTACGAAGCCTTCCTGCGCTTCGGGAACCTGGCGCCGGAGCAGCTGCACCGCGTCCGGCTCGAGGCCGGTCCCCTGCCCCGGATCGATCTGGAGGAGTACAGCGGGATTTTTGTCAGCGGCAGCCCGTTCAACGCCAGCGATCCGGAGAGCACCAAGTCGGCACTGCAGCTGCGTGTGGAGAGCGAGCTGGGCGCACTGCTCGACGACATCGTGGAGCGGGATTTTCCGTTCCTGGGCGCCTGCTACGGAGTGGGGACGCTGGGCCGGCACCAGGGCGCAACGGTGGACCGCCAGTTCGGCGAACCGGTCAGTGCCGTGGACATCAAGCTCACCGCTGAAGGGCGCCTGGATCCGCTGCTCGAGGGAGTTCCGGATTCCTTCACGGCGTTTGTCGGCCACCGCGAGGCCGTTTCGGCGCTGCCCCCTAAGGCGGTGAACCTGGCCGGCTCATCGTCCTGCCCGGTCCAGATGTTCCGGATCCGGGAGAACCTCTACGCCACGCAGTTCCATCCCGAGCTGGATGTTCCCGGGCTGCTGACCCGCATCACCGTCTACAAGGACGCCGGGTACTTCCCTCCCGAGGAAGCGGACAACGTCAGGGCCTCGGTGCGCGGGGTTCAGGTCAGCGTTCCGCCGCTGATCCTGCGCAACTTCGTGCTCCGCTACGCCCGCTGAGCCGGCGCTGAACCGGCGCTGAGCGGCAAGTCCCGTCCTAAGCGGCAGGCCCGGAGGCCTTGTCCAGCCGCTGGCTGATCACGGTGGAGACGCCGTCGCCCTGCATCGTGACCCCGTACAGCGCGTCGGCCACCTCCATGGTCCGCTTCTGGTGCGTGATCACGATCAGCTGGCTGGATTCCTTCAGCTCCTCGAAAATGGTGATCAGCCGCCCGAGGTTGGTGTCGTCCAGGGCTGCTTCCACCTCGTCCATCACGTAGAACGGCGAGGGCCGGGCCTTGAAGATGGCCACCAGCAGGGCCACCGCCGTCAGCGACCTTTCCCCGCCGGAGAGCAGCGACAGGCGCTTGATTTTCTTGCCCGCAGGCCGGGCCTGGATCTCGATGCCGGTGGTGAGCATGTTGTCCGGATCGGTGAGCACCAGCCGGCCCTCTCCGCCCGGGAACAGCGTGGCGAAGACGCGTTCGAACTGCACGGCAGTGTCCCGGTACGCCGCGCTGAAGACCTGCTCCACCTGCCGGTCCACATCCTTGATGATGTCCAGCAGATCGCGGCGGGTCGCCTTCAGATCCTCCAGCTGGGTGCTGAGGAAGGTGTGCCGTTCCTCCAGCGCCGCGAACTCCTCCAGGGCCAGCGGGTTGACCCGGCCCAGCGCGGCCAGGTCCCGCTCCGCCTGCTTCAGCCGCTTTTCCTGCGCCGCGCGGTGGTAGGGCACTCCGGCCAGGAGCGGATTCCCGGCGTCGTCCACCGGAACATGCAGCGCGTCCCATTTGTCGCCGACGGCTGCCCCCTCGGCCGGAACGGGCACCGGGACCGGCTGGTCGGGGCCGAACTCCGCCACCAGATGATCCGGGGTCAGTCCCAGTTCCTCAACGGCCCGGGTCTCCAGCGCCTCGACGCGCAGCTGCTGCTGGGCCCGCATCAGTTCATCGCGGTGCACCGAATCGGTGAGCCGGGCCACCTCGGCGCCGGCATCGGCCGCGGTGGTGCGGACAGCGGCCAGCTCCGCATCCCAGGCGGTGCGCACCGCCTCGGCATGGTCGCGCTCGGCAGCAGCCGCCTCGAGCGACACCTCCAGGAACCGCAGCGCCTCGCGGGCGGCGGAGGCAACAGCCGTGGCCTTCGCGGCCTGCAGGGCACGACGTCGGGCGCGCACCTCAGCGGCGGCGCGGGCCCGCCGTTCGCTTTCCGCCGCCCGTTCCAGTCCGGCGGCCCGGCCGGCCACCGCCTTGTGCTGTTCCTCGGCGGTGCGCAGGGCGAGCCGGGCGTCAGTTTCCGCCCGGCGGGCGGAGGCGGCAGCGAGCGCCAGCGCCTCGCGCTGTTCCGTTGACGGTTCGTCCTCCACCGGGGCCTCGGTGGCAGCGGCCAACCGGGCGGCGGCGGCGGCCAGCGCTTCCTGCTCAGCGGCAAGATTGCCCTCGGCCGCGTGCACCAGCCGCTGCAGGCGTTCGGATTCGCCGACGGCGGAGCGCAACGCCGAGCCGAGCGTGCCCAGCCGTTCGGCCACCGCAGCCAGCCGGGCGTCCGAGTCGTGCAGGTCCGCCAGCGCAGCATCGGTCCGCGCCTGGGCCGCGTCGCGGCGGGACACGGTTCCGGCAAGAGCGAAGCCCGCCTGTTCGGACCGGGCGGCAGCGGCGCGGATCCGCTCGTCGGTCTCGTCCACCGCGGCCTGCAGCTCCAGCAGCCCCGGCGCGGAGGCCGATCCGCCGCGGCCTTCGAAGGCGGAAAGGACCTCGCCCTCGAAGGTGACGGCTTTGAGCCCCGGGTGCGCGGAGAGCAGCTCTGCGGCGGACGCCAGGGAGTCCACGATGACCACGCCGTCCAGCAGCTCAGCGAGGGTGTGCCGCAGCGTGTCCGGCGCTTCCACCACGTCAGCGGCCCAGAGCGCGCCGTCGGCCAGGGCCGGACGGGCCCCGGCGGCCGTCGTCGTCGTCGGGCCGCCAACGCCGGCAACGCCGGCTGCCAGGACCAGGTCCACCTGCCCGCCGCCGGCCTCGCGCAGATGGGTCAGGGCGCGCACCGCGGCACCGGCGTCGGCCACCGCGACGGCGGCAGCCGCCGCGCCCAGCGCCGCCGTGACGGCACGTTCGCAGCCGGACCGGACGGTGAGCAGGGCCGCCAGCGGCGCCAGGACGCCGTCGAGCCCGGATTCGAGCAGCAGCGCGGAGCCGTCCCGGCGGTCCAACCCGACCCGCAGCGCATCCCGGCGCGCGGTGAGGGTTTCGCGTTCGCGCTCGGCTTCCTGCTTCGTCCGGCGCAGCTCCTCGAGCGCGGCCGCGGCGACGTCGAGCTCGGCCAGCGCGTCTTCGTATTCCGCGTCCAGCCCCTCCTCGCCCTCCTCAGCGCCCGCGGCTGAACTCTCCAGAGCCGTGAACTCCTGCTGGGCCTTCCGGCGCCGCTCCTCGCCTTCGGTGATGGAGGCGCGCAGCCGGCCCAGTTCCGCCTCGGCCGCATCCACCCGGGACCGGGCAGCGCCCACAGCGCCGGAGATCCGGGCCAGGCCCTCGCGCCGGTCCGCGGCGGCCCGCAGCACCGCGGCCAGCCGCTGCTCTTCGGCGGCGGCGGCGGCCTCGGCGGCGGCCCGGACCTCCTCGGCCTCCGCCAGGGCGCCGCGGCGCTCTTCGATGGTTTCCTGCAGGAGCGCGGCCTCGGTCCGGACCCGCTCCGCCTGCGCCCGCAGCCGTTCCGGGTCGGAGCCGGTAGCCTCGCGGTGTTCGGAGCTGCCCAGCAGGCGCCGTCGTTCCTCGGCCAGGGCCGCCAGCGACAGGTAGCGTTCCCGCAGCGAGGACAGCGCATACCAGGAGTCCCGGGCGGCGTTGACCCGGGGTGTGGCGGAGGCCGCGAGGCCCTCCAGCTCGGCCTGGCGGGCGCGGGCCGTGGCCAGCACCGCGGCTGCGGCGTCCCGGCGGGCCAGCAGGGCCGTCTCCTCGGCGGCGTCGCGGGCCAGGGTGCCGGTCAGGGTCACCAGGTCATCGGCGAGCAGCCGGGCCCGGGCGTCGCGGGCGTCCTGCTGCACGGTGCGGGCACGGCGCGCGACGGCGGCCTGCTTGCCCAGCGGCCCGAGCTGGCGGCGCAGTTCGGAGGTGAGGTCGGTCAGCCGGGACAGGTTGGCCTGCATGGCGTCCAGCTTGCGCACGGTTTTCTCCCGCCGGCGCCGGTGCTTGAGGATCCCCGCGGCCTCTTCGATGAAGCCGCGGCGCTCATCGGCGCCGGCGTGCAGGATCCGGTCCAGCTGGCCCTGGCCGACTATGACATGCATCTCACGCCCGAGCCCCGAATCGGAGAGCAATTCCTGAATATCGAGGAGCCTGACGGGGGCGCCGTTGATGGCGTATTCGGAGCCGCCGGACCGAAACAGGGTTCGCGAAATGGTCACTTCGGAGTATTCGATCGGCAGGGCGCCGTCGGCGTTGTCGATGGTCAGGGACACCTGGGCGCGGCCCAGCGCCGGACGCCCGCTGGTGCCGGCGAAAATGACGTCTTCCATCTTCCCGCCGCGCAGCGTCTTGGCGCCCTGCTCCCCCATCACCCAGGCCAGGGCGTCCACCACATTCGATTTTCCGGAGCCGTTCGGACCCACCACCGCGGTGACACCGGGTTCAAACTCAAACGTGGTTGCTGATGCGAAGGATTTAAATCCACGCATGGTCAGCGTCTTCAAATGCACGGGGGCCAATCTTTCCTGCAGTCGGGTGATTCCTTAAATCTACTTGGTGCCTGAGACTTAACTGCAGTACTCGCAGAGCGTAATCCCGGCTTCCGAGTCCCTTGCGTCCCACGGGGACCGTAGGATTCTCTAAGGAACAAGTGAATCAAAGACGTGGATGCAGGCTCCCCCCAGCCCGCCAGCGCGATCACTTCAGCAGGAGACAAGGCAGGCATTTTGACCGGGAACTTCAACTTCCAGCACGAAAACACGGCCCTTCTCAGCGTCACCAGCGTTGAAGCACCGGTAGTTATGACGTCAGCCCAGTTCGACGAACGGCTCGCGCCGTCGCTGAAACGGCTTCGACTCTCCAAGCGACTCCTGGAACGGGTGGCCGGAGTGAGCGAGAGGCGCTGGTGGTCCCCGGGCACCGAGTTCGACGACGCCGCGATCGAGGCGGGCGCAAAGGCCATCGCCGAAGCGGGGGTCGAGCCCTCGGAAATCGGGCTGCTGATCAACACCTCGGTCACCCGGCGGAACCTTGAGCCCTCGGTGGCGGTGAAAATCCACAACGCCCTGGGCCTGCCGTCCTCGGCCCTGAACTTCGACCTGGCCAACGCCTGCCTCGGTTTCGTCAACGGCATGACCCTGGCCGCGAACATGATCGAATCGGGCCAGATCAAGTACGCCCTGATTGTTGCCGGCGAAGACGCCCAGAGCACGCAGGAAGCCACCTTCCGCCGCCTGAACAGCCCCGATTCCACGCGTGAGGATTACCTGCGCGAGTTCGCCACCCTGACCCTGGGCTCAGGTGCCGCCGCAGCCGTCATCGGCCGCGCCGACGAAAATCCGGGCTCGCACCGCATCATCGGCGGCGTGTCCCGTGCCGGCACCGAGCACCATGAACTGTGCGTGGGCGGCGTCGACGGCATGTACACCGACACCAAGGGCCTGCTCGACGGCGGCTTGGAACTGGTCGTCAACGCCTGGGACGAGGCGCATGAGAAGGGCTGGAACTGGCGCTCCATGGACCGCTACGTCACCCACCAAGTGTCCAACTCCTACACCAACGCCATCATCAAGGCCGTGGACCTGGTCCGCGACCGGGTGCCGATCACGTTCCCGCGCTGGGGCAACGTGGGCCCGGCATCGCTGCCGATGACGCTGGCCCAGGAATCGCGCACCCTGAACCCCGGAGACCGCGTCCTGTGCATGGGCGTGGGGTCGGGACTGAACACCATGATGATGGAGATTGCCTGGTGACCGAGCTGTGGCCCGGCGTCCCGGAGTCCTGGTCTTCCCTCGTCCAGGTTCCTTCGACGGCGGCGGTTGACCGTCCCGGAACCATCCACAAGTGGCATCTGCTCGACAACGGCCCGGACCTCGCGGCCCGCGGCGTCGAGCCGGCCGGCACCCTGCTCTGCGTGCACGGCAACCCCACCTGGTCCTATCTCTGGCGCACCCTGCTCGCCGCCGGCTCCGCCGCGGACCGGCCGTGGCGCGTCGTCGCCGTCGACCAGCTGGACATGGGCTTCTCCGCCCGCACCGGCGCGTTCCGCCGGCTCGAGGACCGCATCACCGACCTCGGCGACCTCACCGCCGCGCTGGAACTGACCGGCAAGGTTGTCACTGTGGGCCATGACTGGGGCGGCCTCATTTCGCTGGGCTGGGCGCTGCGGCACCGCAGCCAGCTCTCCGGCGTCGTCCTCACCAACACCGCCGTGCACCCCGCCGGGTTCGACATTCCCCCGGCGCTGCGCCTGGCCCTGCATCCGGCCGTTCACGGCTGGGGCACGCAGACCACCGATGCCTTTATCCGCGTCACCCATGCCCTGGCCCAGCCCGCGCTGGCGAAGGACGTCCGGAGCACTTTCGCGGCTCCGTACCGCGGCGCCGACCGGCGGCAGGGCGTCGCGAACTTCGTGGCCGACATTCCGGCCGAGTCCAGCCATCCGAGCTGGCGCACCCTGAACCGGGTGGCCGAGGGCATCCGACGCCTGGACGTGCCGGCGCTGATGCTGTGGGGGCCGAAGGACCCGGTGTTCTCCGACCGCTATCTGCGGGATCTGATGGACCGCCTGCCGCAGGCCGACGTGCACCGCTTCGAAGGCGCCAGCCACCTGCTGCCCGAAGACGTGGACATCACCGCGCCGATCTTCGACTGGCTCCGCCGGGGTCCGGGCACCGGGAACTCCGAGCTGCGCAGCCGCGCTGCGGCCGGCCTGTCGGTCTTCCGGCCCATGCTGGCTGAACTGGACGAGCGCGACGGCGACAACTCGGCCGCCGTCGTCGACATGGCGCCGCTGGGCGCACCGGAGGGCAGCGCCCCGGCCACCCTGTCCTGGACCGAGCTGGCCAGCCGCGTCAACCGGCTGGCCGCCGGGCTCTCCGCCGCCGGCGTCCGCCCCGGAGACCGCGTCAACCTGCTGGTGCCGCCGGGCATTGAACTCACCTCGCTGATCTACGCCTGCCTGCGGCTGGGCGCCGTGATCGTCGTCGCCGACGCCGGGCTGGGCACCAAGGGCCTGGGCCGCGCCATCAAGGGCGCCGGACCGAAGTTCATCATCGGCATCGAACGTGCCCTGACGGGCGCCCGCATCTTCGGCTGGCCGGGCACCCGGATCAGCGTGCAGACGCTCTCCCCCGCCAAGGCCCGCCTGCTGGGAGTGACGCACTCTGTCCCCGAGCTCATCGCCGCCGGCGAGAACGCCGACGTGCCGTGGCGGCGGGAGGATCCCGACGCCGACGCCGCGGTGCTCTTCACCTCCGGCTCCACCGGACCGGCCAAGGGCGTTGTCTACACGCACCGGCAGCTCACCGCCATGCGCGATGCGCTCAAGAACACCTACAACCTGCAGGCCGGCACGTCGCTGGTGGCCGGGTTTGCACCGTTCGCGCTGCTCGGCCCGGCACTGGGCGCCACCTCCGTCACCCCCGACATGGACGTCACCTCACCCCGCACGCTGACCGCCTCGGCACTGGCGGACGCCGCTGCCGCCGTCGGCGCGACCACCGTGTTCGCGTCTCCGGCCGCCCTGGTCAACGTGCTGGCGACTTCCGGGGAGCTGGATCCGGACCAGCGCAAGGCCCTGGCCCGGGTGGAGCTGCTGCTCTCGGCCGGCGCGCCGATTCCGGAGCCGCTGCTGGCCCGGGTCTCCGCCCTGGCACCCAATGCGGAACTGCACACCCCCTACGGCATGACCGAGGCCCTGCCGATCACCGACATCAGCCTGGACGGCATTCGGGCCGCGGGTGCCGGCAACGGCGTCTGCGTCGGCACCCCGGTCTCCGGCGCCCTGGTGGCCATCGCCGCACTGGCACCGGACGGCAGCGTGGGCGACACCCCGCTGGACGCCCCGGGCATCACCGGTGAAATCCTGGTCTCCGCCCCGCACGTCAAGGACCGCTACGACCGGCTGTGGATCACCGAGTCCAAGAGCGCGTCGCTGCCCGGCTGGCACCGCACCGGCGATGTCGGACACCTCGACGAGCAGGGCCGGCTCTGGGTCGAAGGCCGGCTCGGGCACATCCTCACCACGCCCGACGGCGTAGTCACCCCGGTGGCCGCCGAACAGGCCGCGGAGTCCGTGGCCGGCGTCGGGCGCGCCGCCGTCGTCGGCGTCGGTCCGGCCGGAAGCCAGGTTCCGGTGGCCGTGCTGGAGCTGGAGGAACCGGTGCGACGCGCCGGCACCGCAGCCCCGGAGCTGACCGCCGCCGTGCGGGCCGCGGTGTCCGCGGATGCCGCGGCGGGTGCCGGGCTGGATCTGGCCGCCGTGCTGGTTCTGCCGGCGATGCCCACTGACATCCGGCACAACTCAAAGATTGACCGCACCGCGCTGGCGGCGTGGGCCGAGCAGATCCTGGCCGGCGGCAAGGCGCGCGTGCCCGGGATGGGCGGACGCAAGTGAAGCCCGCGGGGTCGTCGGAAGCTGCGCGGCGCGTCCTGGTAACCGGCGCCAGCGGGCTGCTCGGCGGCGCCGTCGCGCGGCTGCTGGCCGAAAAGGGCCACACCGTCCGCACGCTGCAGCGCACTCCGCTGTCCCCGTCCGGTCCCTCCTCAGCGGGTTCGGCGCCCGAGTCGATCGCCGGCTCCGTCTCCGACCCCGACGCCGCAGCCCGCGCCGTCGATGGGATGGACGCCGTCGTGCACCTGGCCGCGAAAGTGTCCTTCACCGGCGCGTGGCAGGACTTCGTGGACACCAACATCACCGGCACCCGCACCCTGATCAATGCGGCTCGGGCAGCCGGCGTCCGGGACTTCGTCTTTGTCTCCTCGCCCTCGGTGGCGCACTTCGGCGAGCCGATCGCCGGAGCCGATGCCGGCACCGCGGATCCGGACCGGGCCCGCGGTTTCTACGCCCGGTCCAAGGCAGCCGCCGAGCTGCTCGCCCTGGCGGAGGACTCCCCCGGGTTCCGGGTCGGTGCGATCCGTCCGCACATTGTCTGGGGCCCCGGCGACACCCAGCTCGTGGAGCGGGTGATCGACCGCGCCCGGGCCGGCCGGCTGCCGCTGCTCGACGGCGGCACCGCCCTGATCGACACCACCTACATCGTCAATGCCGCGGCGGCCATTGTCCGCGGGCTGGAGCGGATGGATTACGCCCACGGGCAGGCCTTGGTGGTCACCAACGGCCAGCCGCGTCCGGTCGGTGAGCTGATCGCCGGCATCTGCACCGCCGCCGGCGTCTCCGCTCCGGCCTGGGGTGTGCCCGGTTGGTTGGCCCGCGGCGCCGGCTCGGTGATCGAGCGGGCCTGGCTGTCCGCCGGAAGCCGCGGCCTGGTGCACGACGAACCGCCCATGACCCGGTTCCTGGCCGAGCAGCTGTCCACCTCCCACTGGTTCGACCAGCGCCGCACCCGCGAAGTGCTGGACTGGACGCCGGAGGTTACGGTGGAGGACGGCATGCGCCGGCTCGCCGCCCACTACGGCGGAACCGCGGCCTAGCAGCCGCGTCGTCACCGTCGGTTTTGTTACCGCCGAGTTAGTCACCGTCGATTTCGTTACCGCCGATTCACAGCAGAGGAACTCCCATGGACAGCGTCAAGGTTATCGAGAACTGGCCGGTGGAGCATGCCTCCGCCGCCGTCGTGCTGGCGGACGGCAGTGTGGCCGGAACGCACGGCGACGTTGAGCGGCGCTATCCGCTGGCTTCGGTGACCAAGCTCCTGACGGCGTACAGCATGCTGGTTGCGCTGGATGAGGGGGCGCTGGAACTGGATCAGCCGGCCGGGCCCGAGGGATCGACGGTGCGGCACCTGCTGGCGCACAGCGCCGGCTACGACTTTGCCGAACGCACCGTCCGCTACGCCCCGGGCACCCGGCGGCTGTACTCCAACGCCGGATTCGAGGTGCTCGGCGAAACCTTGGAGGAGGCCACCGGCATTTCCATGGCTGACTACCTGCACGACGGCGTCCTCGCTCCCCTGGGGATGAACTCCACCGCATTGGAGGGTTCGCCGGCCGCCGGCGCGGTGTCGACGGTGGCTGACCTCGGCCGTTTCGCCGCGGAGCTGCAGCAGCCGGTGCTCACCGCACCGGGCCGGCTGGCCGAAGCAACGACGGTGGTGTTCCCCGGCCTGGCCGGCGTGCTTCCCGGCTTCGGCCGGCAGAAGGAGAACGACTGGGGGCTGGGCTTCGAAATCCGCAACTCCAAGTCTCCGCACTGGACCGGAGCCAACAGCTCGCCGCGCACCTTCGGGCACTTCGGCCAGTCCGGAACGTTCCTGTGGGTCGATCCCGACGCCGGCGCTGCGGCAGTGGCCCTGACCGACCGCGACTTTGGGCCCTGGGCTGCCGAGGTCTGGCCGCCGTTCACCGACGGCGTGCTCGCGGAGCTCCGCGGCGCGTAACCTATGCCGCCGGAGCTGCACACTCGGTCCCGCCACAACGCCGATAGCGCACGTATGGCGGGTTCCAGGGCGACACCCCGGCCGAAAGTGCACATATGGCGGGATCCAGCCGGAAATAGCCGCCAAAGCTGCACTCTCGGTGCAGCCCATGCCCACCTAAGCCACCGGAGCTGCACACTCGGGCAACCAGCGGCCAGCCGGCGAAGCGCACAGCAACCCCGCGCACCAAACCCCGCACGCCAACACGCACTCGGCGCAAGCAAGAGACCGAGACGAATCCCCTACCAGCGGCCGTTGCGCGGCCGCGGCTGGCACACCGGACAGCTGTACGAGGAGCGGTTCATGAAGGAATCGCGCCGGATCAGGGTGGAGAGCCCGACGGCGGCGCAGCGCGGACACGGTTCGCCCTCCCGGCCGTAGGCATTCAGTGACCGGGAGAAGTATCCCGAGGCGCCGTTGACGTTGACGTACAGGGAGTCGAAGCTGGTGCCGCCGGCGGCCAGGGCGCGGGTCATGACGTCGCGGGCGGACTCAACCAGGCGCAGGGCGTCGGACCGGCGCATGGTTTCTGCCGGGCGGGCGAAATGCAGCTTGGCAGCCCAGAGCGCCTCGTCGGCGTAAATGTTCCCGACGCCGGAGATCAGCCCCTGGTCCAGCAGAGCACGCTTGATGCCGGTGCGGCGTTTGCGCAGCCGGACATAAAACTCGTCGAAGGAGAACGCCGGGTCCAGCGGATCGCGGGCAATGTGCGCGGCTTCCTCCGGGACCAGCGGCAGCCCGGTTTCCGAGAGTCCGCCGGGGGCGCCGTCGGGCGTCGGGCGCAGATCGGTGAGGAAAACGCCGCCGAAAATGCGCTGGTCCACAAACCGCAGCTCCGCGGGCATCGGCGTTCCGTCTGCGGAAACGGCAGGGCTGAGCGTGAGGCGGACCTTGAGGTGTTTCTCGTCGGGCAGGTGCGGATCTTCCATCAGCAGCTGCCCGCTCATGCCCAGGTGGGCCATCAGCGCGAGCCGGGGAACGACGTCGTCGGCTGAGGAGATGGAGCGCGCACCGGCCGCCGGCGAAGCGGAGGAGGAAGCGGACGGAACGGAGGAAGACTCCACCAGCGGCAGCCAGAGGAACTTGCCGCGGCGCGCCACGTCGGTGACCACGGCGCCTTCGAGGTTGCCGCGCAGGTCCTCGGGTCCGGCAGCGTGGCGCCGCACGGAGCGGGGATCGAGGATTTCGACGCCGGTGATGGTCCGGCCGCGGACCCATAAGGCCAGTCCGCGGCGGACCACTTCCACTTCGGGCAGTTCGGGCACGGAGCTAGGCTCCGGCGGCCGCGGAGCTGCCGGTGGGGCGCACCATCTTCCAGGTCGCGGCGGCAGCTTCCTGCTCCGCTTCCTTCTTGGAGTGTCCGGTGCCGGTGCCGTAGGGCTTGTCGCCGATGTGAAGCACGGCAACGAAGCTGCGGGAATGATCGGGGCCGGAGCCGGTGACCTTGTATTCTATGTCGCCGAGCTTTCGGCTGGCCGCGATCTCCTGGATGCTGGTTTTCCAGTCGGTGCCGGCGCCCAGGGCGTCGGCGTTGCGCAGCAGCGGCCCGATCAGTCGCATCACCATGGCCCGGGCGGTTTCAATCCCGTGGCAGAGGTAGACGGCGCCGATCAGGGCTTCGGTGGTGTCCGCGAGGATCGAGGACTTGTCCCGGCCCTTGGTGAGTTTCTCACCCTGGCCGAGCAGAATGTACTGGCCCAGTTCCAGTTCGCGGGCCACGCCGGCCAACGCGCGGGTGCTGACGACGGCGGACCGGCGCTTGGCCAGTTCGCCCTCGGACAGTTCCGGGTTGTCCCGGTACAGCGCATCCGTGACGGAAAAGCCCAGGATGGAGTCACCCAGGAACTCAAGGCGTTCGTTCGTGGGGATGCCGCCCTGCTCGTAAGCGTAGGAGCGGTGCGTTAGGGCAAGACGAAGCGTCCCGGCGTCGATATCGACACCGAGACGCTTCAGAAGCTCTTCAGTATTCTTCACTTTTTGGTTTTGACCCGAAAAGCAGCATTCATTTTCCTGTCCGGCACGCCGTGCAGGAAAGGAACACTGATTTAGACGTCCGCTACCTTGCGGCCCTTGTATTCAAGGAACAGCGCGGTACCAGCTGAGTCGGTCACGACCTTGGCCTGGTGAGGCAGGCTGTAGGTAACGCGGCCGTTTTCAACGGTTTTCACCAGGTTGGGGGCAGTTGCCTTCCACTGGGACCGGCGTGCACGCGTATTCGAGCGGGACATTTTCCGCTTGGGAACAGCCACGACTAACTCTCTTCTCTCTCGTCTGACTCTGTACTTGTTGCCGCAGAATTGTCTGCGACGCTGCCAGCCAGCCCGGAGAGGGCTGCCCAGCGAGGATCCACTGTTTGGTGGTGGTGACCCGGATCCTCCTCAAGGCGCGCTCCGCATTCGGAGCAAAGGCCTTCGCAGTCCTCCCGGCACACCGGCTGGAACGGCAGGGTGGTGACCACTGCGTCCCGCAAAACCGGCTCAAGATCGATGACATCTCGCTCGATCCGGTGTTGCTCTTCTTCCTCTTCTGTTCCGAAAGACTCAGCGTCCTCGTAGTAGAAGAGTTCCTGCACATCGACTTCTTCGTCGTACGCGATGGGCTTCAGGCACCGTCCGCATTCTCCCTGAACAGGAGCGATGACGGTTCCGGATACCAAAATCCCCTCGTGCACGGCTTCGAACCTCAGGTCCAGATCGAGATCTGTTCCTTCCGGCACGCCGATAAGCGCAACACCGAAGTCCTTCGGTGCCGGAACATGTTCCTGCATTGTCCGCATAACACCCGGGCTGCGCCCGAGATCCTTGACGCTGATGGCCAAGGGCGACGAACCCGGATAAATCCGCGACTGAACGCTAATGAGAACTCCTGTAGAACATAGACCGACATATCATCTTAGCCTGATACGGCCGATTCTCTCAAACTGCGCCGCACCTTCCCTCAGATCGAGGCAGGGCACGGGCTGCTCATTCCAGTTTACAGGCCGCAGCGCCGGAGGTTTACCGAACGGCCCCTTCAGCGCGCATAAACTGTCAGGATGCTTCCCTCTCTCCGCGCCCTGCCGCACCGCCTGGTGGTCCGGCTCCAGCGCGGAGTGCCGCGCCGCGTGGACGTGGCCGTCACCGTCTTTTTCTCCGCGCTGCTGATCTGGCTCTTCGCTGCGGTCAACCTCTTTTATTACCCGCAGGTGCACGAGCCGGCGCAGGCCGACGCCGTAGTGGTGCTCGCCGGGGCCGCTGCGGAGCGCCTGCCGGTGGGCCGGGAGCTGGCGGCCGAGGGGTACGCCCCCGAGCTGGTGCTTTCCAGCACCGATACCCGCGGCAACCTGATCACCGATCTGTACTGCGACTACACCGCCGGCGACACCGTCAGCGAGGATCCCGCCAGTGCGGCGGTGACCTGCTTCTTTCCGGAACCGATGACCACCCGCGGCGAGGCGCGCACCATTGCGCGGCTGGCCGCCGACAACGGCTGGGACAACCTGATTGTGGTCACCTCCCGCTATCACCTGCTGCGCTCGGAAACCAACATCAGCCAGTGCACGACGGCGAACCTCACCATGGTGCCCTCCGATCCCGAACTTTCCCCCGGGCAGTGGCTGGGCAGGTTTGCCGAGGAGACCGGCGGGCTCGCCGCCGCGGTGCTGCGGCCCACCTGCGCGAGCAGGATTTAGCGCCGGCTCAGCGGCGACTCAGCGCTGAAGCACCGGCAGCGGAAACGCCTCCAGCAACGCGTCCAGCGCGATCTGCAGCCGCGGAAGCGTTGCGGTGCGGGCCAGCTGCACCGGGTCCAGCGTGCGCGCCTGTGCCGCGGTGATGCTGACGGCCGACACCGCCGCTGCCTCCAGGGTGGTGAAGAAGTCCCGGAACTTGAACGTGTCCCCGGCAATCACGGCATCCTCGATCCGCACCCAGACCCACGGCACCCCGTAGGCCTGGGCCACGATGATTCCGTGCAGCGAGCTGGAAATGCAGGCCCGGGCGCCGGCCACTTCCCGCACCACCTGTTCCAGACCCTGGCGGGCATCCACGACGTGGACCCGGTCCTCCCCCGGCCCGCCGCGGTTGTCGGAATCCCCGAGGAGCCCGCGGTGATCGAGGTGCGGCAGCACCGCCACCTTGCCCTGGGACGGCTGGCCGTCCGGGACCGGCAGGAAGCGCGGCAGCAGCAGAGCAGGGTCGCCGTAGATTTCCGGCACGCTCCAGCCCAGCTGCGAGCGCAGCTCTGCGCCGGTAAGCTCTCCGCGCACCGCGTGGATCCGGATACCGCGCAGTCCCGCCAGGCGCTCCGCAGCGGCCGGGGCCAGCGGCGCCATCAGGCCCGCGCCCCACACCCGGGTGCCGTCCTGCTCCAGCCAGCCGGCGGTCGAGCCGACGGCCACCAGCGGAGGGTCGGCAAGGTTTCGCCTCCAGCCGTTGACCGGGGTCCTCCCGGTCAGCCTGCGCACCAGCCAGGGCCCGACGGCGTCGCCGAAGTTGGCGCGTTCATCCCACCAGAGCAGGTTCACGCAGTTCTCCGGAACCTCCCTGCCGCCGGCGGCGACCGCCGCAGCCGGCGCCAGCAGCCCGGGCAGCCGTCGTCGCACATCCTCGACCGCAGCCCGTTGCTGCTCCGCCGGCGCGCCGGGTGGCAGGCGGTGCAGCAGGTGCCGTTCGGTGCCCGGTCCGGGAGTTGTCTCCCCAGGTGCGCCCGTCGTCGTGTCCAGGCGAATCAGGTCCGCGTGCCCGATCAGGGCGCTGCGCAGCAGGACCGCTTCCGGCGCCGACTCCGGGTCGCATCCGTCCGCGGCATTAGCGGCATCAGCGGCCCGCACCGACACCGCACTTCCGGAGCCGCTGCCGTCCCGCACCAGTTCAACGGCAAAGCGGTAACCGCCCGTCTCGACGATTTCCCCGGATAGGTCCCTCGGCACGGGTTAGGCCCCTTGGGCCTGCTGCAGCCGCCGGTAAGCGGCGCGGGGCACCAGTTCGTTGACGTCGCCGCCGAGCGCCGAAACTTCCTTGATCAGGGTGGAGGACAGGTGCGTGTAGCGGCTTTCGGCCGGCAGGAACACGGTTTCGACGCCGGTGAGGTGACGGTTCATGACGGCCATCGGCAGTTCGTACTGGTAGTCCTGAACCGAGCGCAGGCCCTTCACGATGGCGTCCACGCCGTGCTCGCGGCAGAAATCGGCCAAGAGTCCGTCGCCCATCGGCAGCACTGAGACTCCGCGCAGGGCACCCAGGGTTTCCCGGGCCATGGCCAGGCGTTCCGGGCCGGAAAACTGGTACTTCTTGGCGTAGTTGGTGGACACCGCCACGATCACTTCATCAAAGAGACTGGCCGCACGCGCGATCACCTCTACGTGTCCGTTGTGGATGGGGTCATAGGATCCGGGGCATACAGCGCGTCGCATAGGTCGAATCTACCCGGTCAAAGCGGGTAATACTGGAAGACATGAGCTCTCCCTCCCCCACACCGCTGTTACGTTCCGACTCCGCCGGTGGAACTCCGCCCTGGCAGCGCACCGCCGCGGGCGCCAATCTGCTGGGCACAGACGGAGCACTGGGGGTGACCATCTTCGAGGAAATCACCGTCCTGTCCGGCCGGCACTCCGCCATCAACCTGGGCCAGGGATTCCCCGACGAGGACGGCCCGGCCGAGGTTCTGGAGGCCGCCCGCGCCGCCATTCTCGACGGCAAGAACCAGTACGCGCCGGGACAGGGACTGCCGGTGCTGCGCAACGCCGTCGCCGCCCATCAGGAGCGCTTCTACGGGCTGCATCTGGACCCGGACACCCAGATCATCGTCACCACCGGCGCCACCGAAGCCATTGCGGCCACGCTGCTGGCGCTCACCGGTCCCGGCGACGAGGTGCTGACCTTCGAGCCGTTCTACGACTCCTACGGCGCGGTGATCGGGCTCAGCGGAGCCACCCACACCACCGCCGCGCTGCTGGCCCCGGACTTCCAGCCGGATCTCGCCACGCTGGAGGAGTCCTTTTCCGAGCGCACCCGGGTGGTGCTGGTCAACAACCCGCACAATCCCACCGGCGCCGTGTTCCCGGCCGCAACGCTGCAGCGGATCGTGGAGCTGGCCGCCAAGTACAACGCGGTGATCGTGACCGACGAGGTCTACGAACACCTCACCTTCGGCCCGCGGCACGTTCCCGTGGCCACCCTCCCCGGAGCCGCGGAGCGCACCCTGACGATTTCCTCGGCGGGCAAGACATTCTCCTTCACCGGCTGGAAAATCGGCTGGCTCTCCGGGCCCGCCGAGCTGGTCGCCGCGGTGCGGGCGGTGAAGTCCTTCCTCAGCTACAGCTCCGGCACCCCGTTCCAGGGCGCCATTGCCCTCGGGCTGGGGCTGGAGGATGCGTTCTTCACCGGCATCGCCGCAACCCTGCAGGCCAAGCGCGACGTCCTCAGCGCCGGGCTGCGCGCCGCCGGCCTGACCGTCTTTGAGCCGCAGGGCACCTACTTCGTGAACGCCGACGTCGCACCCCTGGGCATCACCGACGCCACCGCGCTGGCCCGCCGGCTGCCCGAACTGGTGGGGGTGGGCGCCATCCCCGTGGCGATGTTCTGCCACGAGGACGGCGCCCGCCGGACCCGGACCCTGCTCCGCTTTGCCTTCTGCAAGAAAACCGAAGTGCTGCAGGAAGCGGCCGAACGCATTTCCAAGCTGGGACAGGTGCTCTGATGGCCGGGAAGACGACGAGCAACCGATCGAACAACAGCGGCCGCACACCCTCGAGGCTGCTGCGCGGCATCGGCGCCCATGCCACCATCACCGGGGACGGCTTCAGCCCCGGTGCCTGGGTGCTGAGCATCGGAGGGGCCGAGCAGTCGCACGTGAACCTGGCGCATCCGGAGGAGATCTTCTACGAGTATCTGCGCCGGATCGGCAACGTGCTGGACCTGGCCGCGCCCGCGGGGCAGCCGCTGCGGGCCCTGCATCTGGGCGCCGGCGCGCTGACCCTCACCCGGTATCTGCAGGCCACCCGGCCCGGCTCCGAGCAGCACGCCGTGGAACTGGAGCGGGAACTGTTGGACTTTGTCCTGGCGCATCTGCCGCTGCCCGAGGGCACCGTGCTGGAGACGGTCATTGGTGATGCCCGCGAGGCGCTCTCGCGCTATGAACCCGGCTCCTTCGACGCCATTGTGCTCGATGTCTTCGCCGGCGCCGATGCTCCGGAGCACCTGACCACGCCGGAGTTCTACGCCGAGGCCGCGGCCCTGCTCTCCCCCGCCGGAGTGCTGCTGGTGAATGTGGGCGACGACCCCGGGCTGGCGTTCTGCCGGGGGCAGGTCCGCGCCGTGCGGGAAGGGCTGGCCGGAATTCCCGGCGCGGGTTTCGCGGCGCTGGGGCCGAAGTCCATGTTCACCGGCCGCTATCCGGGCAACATTGTGCTCGCCGCGACAGCCTTCCCCTGGCCCGAGGAGTGGACGGCCCAGCTGCTGGCGGCTGGTCCGCATCCGGCGGACGTCCTGACCGGTGAGCGGCTGGATGTCTTCGCTTCGGGCCGCTAGCCGGACTTCGACGCCGCGGGCCGTCGCCAGCGGGCGCTAGGAGCCTGCGGCGGCTTCGTCGTCGTCGGCCTGCGCCGGCTCGGCGAACCAGAGCGTGGTCTCGCCGTACTTGCGTTCGCTGAAGCGTTCCATTCCAGCCGGCCACACCGGCTCCGGTGAACGGGTGGAGCGTTCCAGCACGACGACGGCGCCCTCGGCCAGGTGCCGCGGCAGTGCCCGGAGCACCGCGGCGAGGTCTTCCTCGTCCTGGTCGTAGGGCGGATCCAGGAACACCAGGTCCCAGGTGACGTCGGCGGGGACGCGCAGCAGGTAAGTGTCGGCCTTGGCGCGGTGCACGTTGACGACGCTGCGGCCGGCGGCGTCGTTGATCAGTTTGGCGTTCTGCTTGCAGGTGCCGGCGGCCTTGTCGGCCAGCTCCACCAGGTCCACGGAGACCGCGCCGCGGCTGGCGCTTTCCACGCCGAGGGCGCCGGATCCGGCAAACAGGTCCAGCACGCGGGCGCCGGCCAGGATGTCGTAGGACTCGAGCCGGGAGAACAATGCTTCCTTCACCCGGTCCGTGGTGGGGCGGGTTCCTGTTCCGGGAACGCTGGTCAGGGAGGTTCCGCCGGCGGTTCCGGCAATGATGCGGCTCATGGGTTTTACTTTATCGGGCTTTGGCCGGTCCTCCGGCCTGAAAGTCAGTTGACCAGGGCAGCACGCTCCGGGGCGGCACTCATCAGGTCCAGTTCCTCCTGCCTGCCTGCCACTGCGACTCAGATCATAATCGCTGCTGTCACTTCCAGCGGCTTGCCGCCTTGGCAGAGAATGCAAGGTAATGTGGCAGGCTCCACGATGGAAGAGTCAGCGACAAATCTTAGCAAGAAAAAGGGAGTTTTCGTATAAATTCCTGCCACAGCTAGAATTTGAACCATGCAGATACCCATGCCAAAACTGAGGCCCTTACTCGTTCATAACCGCATATTCTTCTTGGGTCCTGGCGTCAACTCAATAGCAGAAAGCGGTATTAGCTACGCGGATGGCATGCAGGTTCAATTCTCCCCTGATCTTCAAATTGAGCCCTACACAACATACTGGGCAGGCAGTGGACGCAGTCTTGTGTCGATGGGCTCTTTTTCTTACACGCTTTCGACACTGCCGTCTTCCGTAAGCGTAGGAAGATACTCATCCATCGCATTGGGCCTGCGAGTAATGGGTGCCAAGCACCCACTTGAGTGGGCCTCCACTAGCCCGGTCTTCTATAACCGACAGTTGATGATGAGAACATACGAAGGCGATCTGGCGGAGCAGCCCAGATATCAGAAGTTTGAATATCAAGCTGGAAATATAACAATCGGTAACGATGTCTGGATTGGCGAGAATGTCACCCTAGGACACGGTGTTTCAGTAGGGGATGGAGCAGTTATCGCAAGTAATGCCGTAGTGACAAAGGATGTCGCCCCATACACTGTCGTTGGCGGCGTTCCGGCCAAAGTTATACGTTCCCGTTTTGATGACGAAACAGTGCGCCTCTTACTCGAAGCACAATGGTGGAGATACTCACCGAGCAGTCTTAGGGATGTGGATGTCCGCCATCCGCATGAATTCGCTGCCAACGTCATTGAATTGGCCAAGACTGGTGACATCGAGGAATACTCACCGTCGTTCCTAGACGGGAGAGAACTAGAAGAGGCTGCAAGAAGCTGAAGTGCAAGCTTGGCCGTCACTTTTGACGCACAATCCGCAGGGTCACACCCGCAGAGACGCAGAGATACGTGCCGGGTCAGCCGCGCTCCAGGAAGGCTTCCTTCTCCGGATTCAGGTAGTCCTCGATGGCCTCGTTCAGCGCCGGATTCTCCGTCAGGTCCGGATCCTCCTCGACCAGGGCCGTGGCATCGGCGCGGGCCTTTTCGATCAGGGGTTCATCCTGGATGGCCCGCAGCAGCTTCAGCGTGGACTGGCCGCCGGACTGCGAGGCGCCCAGGATGTCCCCCTCGCGGCGCAGCTCCAGGTCCTTGCGGGACAGCTCAAAGCCGTCGGTGGTGGCAGCCACTGCCTCCAGCCGTTCCCGGCTGGGATGTCCGGGTTCCAGCCGGGTGACCAGCAGGCAGGTGCCCGGCAGCCCGCCGCGGCCGACGCGGCCGCGCAGCTGGTGCAGCTGGGAGATCCCGAACCGGTCGGCGTCCATAATCACCATCATTGACGCGTTGTGCACGTCCACGCCCACTTCGATGACGGTGGTGGAGATCAGGAGGTCGATGTCGCCGCGGTTGAAGGCGGCCATGGTTTCGGTTTTCTCCGCCGGTTCCAGCCGCCCGTGCAGGATGCCGATCCGCACGCCGGCGAGCGCCGGCACCTCGGAGAGCTGCTGGAACATTTCGGCGACGGAGGAGAGGCTCAGCTTGTCGGCCTTGCTGCCGGGAGCGGTCTCGTCGTAGAAAAGATCGGAGCCCGGCTCCCCCTCCTTGTCGCCGATCTTGGGGCAGACCACATACACCTGCCGTCCGGCGTCAATCTCCTCGCGGGCACGTTCCCAGATGCGGCGGGCCCAGGCCGGGTTTTCCGCCAGCGGCGCCATGAAGGTGGAGATCGGCGCCCGGCCGGCCGGCAGTTCGGAGAGGGTGGAGACGTTGAGGTCACCGAACACGGTCATGGCCACGGTGCGCGGAATGGGAGTGGCGGTCATGACCAGCAGGTGCGGAGTGCTGCGCCCCTTGGTGCGCAGGATGTCGCGCTGTTCGACGCCGAAACGGTGCTGCTCGTCGACGACGACAAGGCCCAGATCGGCGAACTGCACGTGTTCGGAGAGCAGGGCGTGTGTGCCCACCACGATGCCGGCGGCACCGCTGGCGGCATCCAGCAGGGCGGCACGGCGCTGCGCGGTGTTCATGGAGCCGGTCAGCAGCGTGACCTGGGTGGCGTCCTCGTCGCTGCCCAGCCGTCCGCCCTGGCCCAGCGGACCCAGGGTCCTCGTGATGGACTCGTAGTGCTGGGCGGCGAGGACCTCGGTGGGGGCCAGCAGCGCCGCCTGTCCCCCGGCGTCGATCACCTGGAGCATGGCGCGCAGCGCGACCAGGGTTTTGCCGGAGCCCACCTCGCCCTGCAGCAGCCGGTTCATGGGGTGCGGGCGGGCGAGGTCCGCTGCCAGCTCCCGGCCGACCTCGGCCTGGCCGTTGGTGAGCGTGAACGGCAGGGCGGCATCAAAGCGGTCCAGCAGACCCCCGGTCCGCGGCGGACGGGCGGTGGCGTCCTCCTGCGCGGCGATGCTCCGCCGCCGCGCCAGGGCGGTTTGCAGCACCAGGGCCTCCTGGTAGCGGAACCGGTGCCGGGCCTTGTACGCCTCACCGACTTCCGCCGGCCGGTGGATTTTCTCGTAGGCCTCAACCAGGCCCAGCAGGTGCTCGCGCTGCCGGATGGACTCCGGGATGGGGTCGTGCAGCTCTTCGGTCTGCAGGGTGAGCAGCAGGGCGTCGACTGCCTTTTTGATGTCCCAGCTGTTGAGCTTGGTGGCGGCCGGATAGAGAGGGATGGGCCGCTTGGCCTCTTCCTCGTCGTCGGCTTCCTCGTTGAGCACCACATAGTTGGGGTTGGTCAGCGTCAGCTGCTTTTTGTAGACGCCCACCTTGCCGGAGAACATGGCGCGGGTGCCGACCGTGAGATCCTTCTGCGCGGTCCAGCCGTTGAAGAAGGTCAGGTGCAGCAGGCCGAGGGCACCGCTGGCGTCATCGGTGACAGTCACCTCCAGGAGCGTGCCCTTGCGGGTCTGCATGCGCCGGGCGTTGGCGCTCTGCACCCGGGCGATCAGCGTGACGTCCTCGTCGAAGGGGATTTCCGCGATCGGGGTCAGCTCCCCGCGCTCCATGTAGCGGCGCGGAAAGTGGTGGAGCAGGTCGCCGACGGTCGTCAGGCCCAGATGCTTCTCCAGCTTGGTGGCGGAGGGCTTGCCGATGCGCCGCTCGAGCGGGAAGTCCAGTTCCGGGGGAACGTTAGACCTCATGGGCCTCGTGGATTCCGCTGCCCTCGGGAATTTCATTGGTTTCGTGGCCATCGGCGGAAAGCTCGGTGATGGTCAGGTTCATGGGCTCGCCCACGGTACGGAGCAGATCGATGGCGATTCCGGCGTCGGGCGTGTGGACGTGCACGCGCCAGCGGTAGCCCTCCCCCACGGCGTTCACGGCGCTCATGATCACCGAGTCCCCCAGCTCATCCAGCTGCAGACGCAGGGTCGCGGCGTCCAGCGGGCTGAGGTTGATGGTGCACATCACTTCCACGCCCTCCATCCGCGGCATGTCGCCGTGAATGTGCGGAGCCTGCACGTCGTACCCGTGCAGGCCGTCAAGCAGTTCCTCCTGCAGTTCCTCGCCCAGCGCGGCAGCGCGCAGGGCGTCCAGGACAAGCAGGAACCCGACGCCGCCGGCGTCGACTACTTTGGCCTGGGTCAGGGCGTCCAGCTGCAGTTCGGTGTGCACGACGGCGGCCAGGGCGGCATTCGTGACCGCGCGCAGGGTGGCGGCCAGCCCGGCGTTGCTGTCGTCGCCGGTCTGGGCGGCTTCGGTGTCCCGGGCAGCGTTGGCGGCCTCCTCCAGCACCGAGAGCATGGTGCCGGGAACGGGATCGCTGAGCACGGACCAGGACCGCAGCTGCGCGCGGTGCAGTGCGGAGGCCAGCAGCGGCGCCGAGAGGCGGGTGGTGCCCTGCAGGGGCTCGGCCATGGCGGTCAGGAAGACGGAGAGCAGAGTGCCGGAATTGCCCTTGGCGTCCTCCATGGCGGCCCGGCCGGCAATACCCAGCAGTTCGCCGATGTCAGTGGTCTCGGCGTCGGCGATGGCGCGCGAGGCGGAGCGGAGGGTGAGGTAGAGATTGGTGCCGGTGTCGCCGTCGGCCACCGGAAAGATATTGATCGCATTAAGCCGGTCACTGTGGTTACCCAGAGACACTTCGGCTTTGCTCAACCATCGCTTCAGCGCCTGTGCGTTCGCGGTGATTTTGGTCTGCAAAGTGAACCCGTTTCCGTGCTGTCGCTGATATTCCGGCCCCCGGACACATTCAGTCCCCCGAGTGCTCCGGGCCGGTTTGGACAGTAGGAAGCCTACCGCAGCCGCCTTGGCGGTGCCGATAACGATTTGCACAAATGTGGGAAAGTTGAAGGATGGCCAAGAGACGGTACCCCGACATTGCAGCGGCACGGCACATGGGCACCGTTCGCATGACGGACGAAGCACGTTCCCCGGAAACGTCCCCGGTGACATCCCCTGGTACTCCCGCTGTGACCTCCCCCGTGAGCCCCGAGCCCAGCACCCCTTCGGCTGCTCCCGCAGCGGCCCCCCGGCCTGTCAGGTCCACGCGTTACCGGAGGCAGCGGGCCGCGGCGATAGCCGTAATGGCGCTCGTCGTCGTTGCCGTTCCCACCCTCGCCGTCCTGCTCTTCTTATTCGGATAACGGCCCCGGAGACCGCATAACTTATTCGGCCCGAATCTGGCTCGAAAACTGCTAGAAACAGCTAATCCGCTACGCTAAGGGATTACACTTCACTGTTTGCCTGTTGGGGGTTGTATTTTGCCGGTAGTCATGCCCATATACGGGACACGTCCCGAGGCCATCAAAATGGCGCCCATTGTGGCCGCGCTTCGGAAATCTGAAGTGCTCGACTGCTTCGTCACTGTCACCGGCCAGCACCGCTCCATGCTGGACCAGGTCAACAACCTCTTTGGCATTGAACCGGACTACGACCTCAACATCTTTGAGCCCGGCCAGACCCTCAACGGCATCCTCGCCCGGACCATCGACGGCCTGGACAAGCTCTTCAACGTAAACCGGCCCGACGCCGTCATCGTCCAGGGCGACACCACCACCTCCACCGCAGCAGCCATGGCCGCCTTTTATCACGGGATCCCGGTGGTCCACGTCGAAGCCGGCCTGCGCAGCGGCAATCCCTTCTCGCCCTTCCCGGAGGAAGGCAACCGCAAAATCACCTCGCAGATCGCGTCACTGCATTTGGCCCCCACCGAAGGCAGCCGGCAGAATCTGCTGGCGGAAAACATCAATCCGGCGAACATCGTGGTCACCGGCAACACGGTCATTGACGCGCTGCTCGCGACGGTGGAAAAGAATGTTCCGTTTGTGGATCCGGAGTTGGAAAACCTCGCGTCGTCCGGCCGGAAGGTCCTGCTGGTCACGACCCACCGCAGGGAGAACCAGGGCGAAGGCATGCAGGGAATCGGCCGCGCGCTGGGCCGCATTGCCCGCGCCGAACCGAACCTGACCATCGTGCTGCCGATCCATGCCAATCCGGTGGTCCGTGAAGCGGTCCTGCCCCACCTGGACGGTCTGGACAACGTGCTGGTCACCGAACCGCTGGAGTACGGCGAGTTCACCCGGCTGCTTTCCCTGGCGCACATCATCCTGACCGATTCCGGCGGAGTTCAGGAAGAAGCCCCCAGCCTGGGCGTGCCCGTCCTTGTCCTTCGGGAGAACACAGAGCGCCCGGAAGCCGTGGAGGCCGGCGTGGTGAAGCTTATCGGCACTGATGAGGACCGCATTGTTTCCGAAGTGGACCGCCTGCTGCACGACCGGGTGTACTTCAACTCCATGGCCGAGGCAATGAATCCCTATGGGGATGGGACCGCTGCTGCGCGGAGCATGGTTGCCCTCGAGAACCTACTGGACAAAAAAGTCCACTGACAGTGGGATATGTGCAAATCGCTCATACTGTGATAAGAAAAATCCCTAACAAGACTAACTTCGAGAATGGGCTGCTGACATTAGCTCGTTCCAGCTTTCTATGAGTTGATCTTCAGATAAACGATCCGAAATTTCCCGCGCGGCGGCAGACATTCGCTGACGTCTTTGTGGATCTTGCAAAAGGCTAATAAGCGACTCTGCCAACCCTGATATATCACCCGCCTCTACAAGAAGGCCGTCACGTTCGTGCGTGATCAGATCATTCGGGCCATATCTGAAGTTCCATGAAACCGGTACACAGCCGGCAGTCATGCTCTCGGCAAGAGACAGACAGAAACCTTCATAGGATGAGGCGACAACGGAGATAGCAGCGCGACTGAACTCGCTAAAGGCATCCGCCGTGAAACCGCGAAAATGGATCGAGTCCGAAAGCCCCAAGGATTTGGCCAAATCACGAAGCCGACTCTCTTCCGGTCCCCTCCCGAAAAGACTCAGCGTTGCTTGGGGATGACACTTCACAACATGCGCAAAGGCTTTAAACACATGGGCATGCCCCTTAATCGCGTCGAAACGTCCAACCATGACAATCCGGTTTGGGTCTCGTTCAAGCTGACGATCGATCGCGATTCTCGGCATATGGTGTGGAATGACGTGAAGAATATCGGAGCACCCAAACTCATCCACTATATCTTTCCGTTGCTCCTCCGTCAGCAACACGAGCGCCTTATACTCCTTAAGGTGCTTGAAAAAGTCCCTTTGCTCCGGTCGAAGCGGAGCTGAAACGCCGTAAGGCGCAGTGTGGTGGTTGTTGTGAAACGTATAGATAACCGCTGCAGCGTTGCGCTTTTCCAACTCCTGAAGAGACGCCCGGTGGAATCCATACTCCGAAATCACTGTCGGTCCCACGACACCCTTGAAAACAATCTCATGAAACCAGTAGTCTATTAGCGAAGAAAGCGCTGAAAAGTTTCTAATGCCCTTCGACGTATGCATCGCGATATTCGTGATAGCGCCAGTTTCTGGAGACTTACTTTCTTGCAAATAGATGTTTCCAGAATGGTCAAGGTACTCGATAAGGTGTGGCTTATTCTCAGGAGTCATTCTCTCGACCTTGCAGGCCCTCCCACCGGAGTCATACCAGGTACGCTTTGTTCGCTTACCACTGCGGAGGGTGTCTATTCCCGCAACCTTATCGTCCCGCATCCAAACGAAGTGCTTGTAGTCCCCATCCTGAGAGCCACGCCAAATATCCGACCGCTTTGGATCCTGGACATAACTCCATCCGTTCTGAGCCCTACCCAAAGGACTGGAATAGGGATGCTCTTCTCTCGCACCTTCGATCCCAGCGAGATCGTAATGCATGCTTCGCAGCTTTATCCTGCCGTCAGCTAAGGCGCCCTCTTCCTCCAACGTTTGGACACTGTCTTCAAAATTAGGGGAATGTTCACTGACCAAAATCTCGAAGCTATGCCCAGAATTTGCCAAAGCACGTGCTCGCCGAAGAACGCTCGTGGCCAGCCCGGTTGGACGTGCCGGGACTCCACCAAACATGACATTGTAGATATGCATACTGATCCTCTGCCGACTTTATTTGCGGATACCCTCACGCTACACGAACCAAACCGACCCAGAACCCAGCGCAGATTACTATTTGCCCCGTTCTCGGCGAAGCAGACTGTTCGAAAGAGTTGCAGCATGCCTCGCTGACTCAGGCCACACCCCACTGAACAACAATTAATGCTAACTGATTTTTTGGTAACCAAACCTCGATAACAATTTGCCAAAAAGACTTTTGCTAGATGAAGTCAAGGGCGTGGGAAGCTGGGTGCTTTGTTCATAAAAGCTCTCGGTTTCTTCGGTATAATTCCAAAATGCGGACTTTTTAACTGTGCTTGAGTCCGGTTTGTAAAACGGCTTAACCAGGGAGAGATGAGGACGTTCCCACGCAATGTCCCGGCGTACAACGCGTGCTGGAGCACCAACGGCTATGCAGTTATTTGGAACTTTGCCTTTAACAACGGAGCCAAGCCCGATAACGGATCCGTCCCGGATATCCGCACCACCGAGAATGGAGGAATTATTACCTACCCATACGTGCGAACCAATCGCAATATCTTCCGTGACGTTAATACGCTCCCCACTCGACACATCAAAGATCGGATGGGCGTCGTCGGCACGCACTTGTATTCCGCTAGCGAACATGACGTCGTCGCCTATGACTACTGACGAACCCTCTACAGATGAAATGTATACATTTCCGGTCATGGATACATTATTTCCAACAGTGATCGCTGCACCCTGGCCCACGCGAGAATGTATCTTTATTACCCCTCCACCTTTACTGCTTCCAATCGCAAAGTGACCGTTGTCGCAATCAAACTGAACATGAAGCAGTACTATTCTGGCGCTTGCTGACACAATTAGCTTGTTGTTCGAACCCCTGAAAACTATATTGATATTCTCGTCGACTACGCCGGTATAAGTAATCTCGTTGCCGCGGTCGTCTTTGTAAATTGCAAGTCGCATAACTGATTCCACCAGCACAGAATACCGGCCACACGACCGCAAGAGAAGCACATGTGCTTTCGTTACGGCGACATGAGAAACTACTTGTATGACTCAGCAAGTATTTATAGCAATGTTCGGCCCGCTGCCGGACCGCCCCACCGGCCTGGCTATGTCCGTTCTGCGACGTGCCCAAGCCTTTGCGGCTGAAGGTACGAAGACCACGATTCTCGTGGACCAGTTTGTCCCCGATATCGACCGGCATATAGCCGGGCTCCAAGATGCTGGGCAGTTGGCAGAAGGTATGATTGACGTTCGGTCGATGCACCTAGATTTTGCTGGCCGCAAACCCATGCCTTCCAGCACGGAATATGTTGCGCCAACCCATATCGGAGAATCTGGCTGGGTATACACACCAGATACGAAGCGCTGGGAAGTTTCCAGAGGGCGATACGAGGGCGACTACCGAGAATTTGTTTGGATGCGGACGTCGAAAACCGTGAGCTTCATCGACTACCTCACCGACAATGGTAAACAACGTCTACGCCGCACATGGTTTGACGAGGCCGGTCAAGCGTGCAAAGTCGAGCTAATGAACCACACCACTAACAGGCCCGAGGTCATAGATTACTGTCGCCCCGACGGATCTGTCTATCTGTCAGAGCCCCAAGAGACATCGCAGCGACACCTTACACTTCATGACGGGAGAGTGGTTCACTTCTCGTCCTACGATGAAATGTATGAGTATTGGCTGCGTAATTTTGTAATGCTCGATATCGGTAAGCCGACGATAATTTCCGAGTATGGGCGCCGGCGAAACGCGCTAGCTGCCGTTACCTCCGCCTTGGATGGAGTGCTGATTTTTACCTTCCACTCTTCACACTATGGCTCTCCGTATACTTATGGCAGTCCGACTCGGCCGGATCAGAGACATTTCTTAAGCTCGATCGAAGATCTTCCTGCATTGGTAGTGTTAACGGAGGAACAACGTCTCGATCTGCTTAAAGAGCACGGGCTGATCAACAATCTGCATGTAATACCCCACCATGTCCCCAAAGTTGAACGTTCTGTTGTGCGGGATCCAAACAAAATTGTCATGGTCGGCCGGTTCGATAAGAACAAGGGACACATAGACGCACTAAATGCGTTTTCGCGAATCCGGGAAAAGTGCCCATCCGCTTACTTCGAGATCTACGGACGCGGCCCCGATGAGCAACAGATCGTAGACTCTATCGAGCACCTTGGCCTACGGGACTCCGTCCGTATCATGGGATTTACTGATGATTCGGCCAAAATTTTTGCTGGTGCTGCTGTGTCCTTTGTGACTTCGAACCACGAAGGATTCTGTCTTTCGCTGATCGAGAGTATGGCACAAGGCTGCGTACCTATCAGTTATGGCTTCAAATATGGCCCTGCAGATATCATGCAGAACGGGAAAGATGGATTTATTGTAGCGCCAGGGAATATATCGGAACTAGCCGATTCAGCGATTCTACTACTCAGTGATCACGGATTGCGAAATAATATGAGCACCACCGCACGGCAAGTAACAGAGCGATTCACCGAGCAACGTCTCATCGATGATTGGAGAAGCTTGTTCAACATCATGGGCTCCGGTGTATTAGCGCTGGGCTAAACGCTTGAAGCACTCAACATCGGATGTTTGCCCCGCGGGTGAGGACAATATTATCTCCGTGCAGCACTAAAGAAGAAGGCTCTTAGGCTGAGACTGTTTATATCCTAAGAGCCTTCTCCGCTTACGGAAGCCAGGGATTCTAGCGCAAGACGCGGCTTCAAGGAGGGTATCTGGAACTACAAGACCCTATTTTGGGGTGGCACTCGAATGCGAGGGTCTGGCCCCGCTTGTCAGCACCAACACCAATGCCGGGCCACTAGCAACCACAGCGACCCTTTGACGGCATAACTCTGCCGTATACGGTCCCGATCATAAGGGGATGCCGCTTACCGAGCATGACACCCAGCCTCGAAGACGAACTCGGGCCCGGTTAGAGAGCAACCGCGGCGAACTTATCCAAAGCTTCTTTTTGGTACAACTCATAGTCAAGTTTTCGGTGAGGAATCTGGCCAGTGAAAAACTTCCGGAATCCATCGGCAAGACCTTCCTCACTGTTTTCCACGAGAAGGCCATAACCGTCTTCCAATACGCTCCTGGGACCGACCACGTCCGTGGAGATCACTGGACGGTCGAGAATTAGTGCCTCTAGGACTACGAGGCCTTGGCCTTCATAGTCAGACGAGAACACAAAGCAATCGGCGCTCTTGAGGATTGCGAAGGGATTCAGGCGCCGGCCCGCAAGCAGGACGCGTCCATCAAGTCCCAGCCTCGTAATGAGTTCCTGAAGTGAGCCAAGTAGCGGACCGTCACCCAAGATGACCAGCTTCGCTTGTGGCTGCTCAGCTGCCAAAGCGGAGAAAGCTGCTATAAGTTTCGCATGCCCCTTTTCGGGGGAAAGGCGCCCAAGGGTCACAAATAACGTGTCACCATTATTTAGCCACTCCGCAATATCTGCATCCAGGGGATCCTCTGCCAGCCGGAGCGTCTCCTGCGGATTTACGAGGTTATTACAGAAGGTGAAAGAATTAGGGTTCAGCTCAAACCGCTCCGCCAACTGACTCACGTTCTCTTCAGCAACACTCTCCGTTACGGAGATAAGGGAATCAAAACGTTTGTACAGCCGGAAATTTCCTTCCAGGTAAGGGAACCGATTCTGCCACTCTTTGTTCATGTCATTATGCAAATAGACGGATTTTTTCGCATCTTTGAGCGGAGCGTTGCCCAACAAAGCTGTCCAGAACCGAGCATAACCTTCGAAGCAGATAACAGAATCAAACGCAGATGCTCCAAACATGCGCCGAAATTCGCGCGCGAATGCACGGTCGATTATGGCCCACATTTCTTCAGAATCAACGGAGTACTGGCTGTTGAACTTGTCGACGACCCACCGTTCCTCTGGGGTGAGAACATGGCTTCCGACACGCGCGAGCACCCGAACGTGGTCTGGATTCTGGTCAAACTTTTCCAGCCGGGCAGGTTCTGAGGCCAGCGCTTCCGGATCCACGACGACGTAAACATTGTTCTCCCCGCTGTCGATGTGGGACACAAGGTTCAGGTAGGACGTGGTGATGCCATTGGGCAAAAAGGACCCCTGGAACAGCAAGATGTTCCGCTTCTCGTCCATTCCGTTGTGGACTTCGCAGGCAGCGTCACCGAAAAAGAAGAACTCAACAACCCGCGCTGCCGCGTGACCGTCATCGTGTGGGCAGAATTCCCTCTGGGCTGCTGCGTACTCCTGCCGGTGGTGGGCAGGAGTACCTGAGGGAACCAGGCTGTTTAGTTGTTCGACAACAGTATCTATGTCGTGGCAGACGCTCCCCGGCATAGACTCCAGATCGAAGTAGAGGCCTCGTTCCTCCTTATAACGGTCCAAATCGTAGGCGTAATAGATGATTGGCCGGCCGGTAGGGATGAAATCGAAGAAGATACTGGAGTAATCGGTAATTAGCACATCAACGATAGCAAGGAGGTCGTTCGTGTCGATTGCGGCAGGGACGGCATGCCTGTCTAACAGTTTCCCCTTTGCCTGGGAACTGGTCATTGCATGGCCACGGTAGAGCAAATGCCATTCCTCTGATCCCCCCATTGCCTCGACGTCAGCAATCAGTCTCTCGTTATCAAGACTTCTGTCCCCCAGGGTTCCGCGCCAGGTCGGTGCATATAGAACGACTTTCTTCCCAGCGGGTATTCCAAGTTTCTCCCGCAGGGCAGTCCTTTGAGCGTCTGAAGGCGTTAGTGTCGCGTCTACTCTGGGATAACCGGTAAGTGCAAGCTTCCCGCTGAAAATTCCAGCTACGTCGTATTTCTCAATCAGACAGTCCGCCGTAAACTGGTTGGGAGCTATAAGATGCGTTGCGTGAAGGAAATTCCTGGCAGCGTTTTTGTGCTCCAAAACGCCGCCCTTGATATCGCGGCCAAGTGTTTTGAGCGGGGTTCCGTGCCAAGTATTGAGGTATTGCTGCTCATCACGACGGATGAAGTAAGGAGGATAGGTGTTGTCATTTATCAGGTATCTTGCCGTTGCGAGGTATCGCAGATAAAGATCGCTGTCCCTCACCACAAAAACGAAATCAGCACGTCGGCGGAACTCCGCGGGGATGTTCTTCGGGTCGTTGACTACCCAGACGTGCGTAAAACCTGTAAAACGCTGGTCGGTAATGATGGATTTGCATAGCTGCAGCGGGCTACCCGCTATTGCAGATCCGTGGCCGCTTTCATATAAGACCGTGGAGCCCTGGATGGTCAGGGTTTCCATGTACTCCGTGTACACCATCGTCTGTTTTAAGTGCCGTTTTTTCATGTACTGAGTCGTGTCAACGGCATGAGGTCGCTTGAACTGCCGGATCTCCATGAACGCGGCAGAAGCCTCCCGGTATTTCCCTTCCAGCATCAAGGACCGGCCCAGTCTGAAGAACCGCTCAGGCTCATACGCCGTTGTGCGCTTGACCGCTTCGCCGTATGCGGTCGCAGCAATGGCAAAATAACCCAGCTGCTCTGCACGCACCCCGAGCTTGTAACAAAGGTCCGCCGACTGAGAAAGGAGCCCCACCTGCAAGTCGGCTTCCAAAACGTCTTCGAGGTAAGGGTTGCCGCTGGTAGAGGGCGTGGGCGAGACTCTGTCTTCCCGTGAGAGGTAGAAGGCCAGGCAGGCTTCCTCGTACCGGCCTTGAAGCTGCAATACGTATCCCAGCCGATATTTCCAGTAAAGACTGGCACTGGCGGAGCTCTCCAGTATCCGGGAGTAGGCGCGCTCGGCGTTCTTGAGATCTCCCAGACGCTCGTATGAAAGGCCAAGTCGCCAGGACATTCGTTCTTGGAAAGGGTCGAGCTCGAGTCCCTCCTGGAATACACGTGCTGCCGTGTCCCAGTCGTATATTTTCTGGAGGGCTAAGCCGAGGCGGTAGCGGATCTCCACGGATTCAGGGTTGGAGATCAAAGTTTTTGCGTAGCTGTCAGCCGCCAACTTCCACTGACCACGGGCCTGGAAATAAGCACCGATGCCAACTGTCGCAGCGCCGAGCTCTGTGTCTTTAGCGACGGCGAGCACATACGCTTCGTCAGCCTTGTCAGGACGTCCCGCTAGATGCCATGCCCAGCCCGCCTTGAAGGGGAGGACCCCGCTCTTCGGGCTAAGAGCGGAAGCCTTGGCGTAAGTGACTGCTGCCGATTCAAACTTTCCCATTTTAAAGTAGGCGTCAGCGAGCCTTTCCAGCCAGCGACAGTCTCCCGAGTGAGTTGCTAGCCCATCCTCCAGAGTGCTCATCATCTGCCAGGTTGCCGCCTTGTTCTTGACCACTACGTCAAGACGTAATTGTGCAATGGCTGCCTCGCATGCCTCCACTCGCCGCACCCACGCTGTTTGCTCCGGGCTCAGATCAAGCGCTTTTCGGTAGTAGTGCAAAGCATCGCCGAAGGACTTTTGACGCTCCAGTACGAAGCCAAGACGATAATTCCATGCTGCGTTGTTCGGTTGAAGCTCTACCGCCCGCCTGAGAACTGGCAGCGCCTCATTCAGACGATCTAGGCGAAAATAACCATGCCCAAGTCGAAAGACTACTTTGGCATTCGACTCTTCGCCCCTGCGCATAAGACGTTCGTACACAGCTACTGCTGCGGCCCACTCGTCCTTGCTTTCGAGCTTCCGAGCATGCGCGTAAGCCGCCTGCCATCCCAGCATTATTCCCCTATCGAAAATTACGAACCGAATGACTTAGGGCATAGCCAGTTATGCCCTACTGGATTACTTTGAAGGAGGTGCAGCGACCAGTATTTGCTCATTGGCACGCACCAAATCCTCCGCGAAATCCACTTCCACAGCGTAATAAGCACTGATGTCAACAGGTGCGTAACGCGACCCGTTGAGGGAGATAGCTGCCTCTATGCCACCCTCGAAGTACTCCTGGTCATCGACTTCAGTTAGACGTGCGATAAGAACGTCCTTATCGGCAGACGACACGTAGTTAATCCCAATTGCTTCCCCCAGGGCATTCTGGGTTTTCTTAGACAGGTTGTTTATGAATCCGTCTTCGCCAACAGTATATTTAACTTCCTCATCGGACACGGAGGAAGTATCCACAGCGATGAAGGACTTATCCGCTTTGATCGAGTCACGGAGGTATTCCAGCATCTCGGGGTCAAAAACAACATCGCCGTTCATCCACAGCACGCCGCCGTCGTGAGAGTTTTTCAACGCTTTCAGCAAACTCTTCGAAGTATTTGTCTGATCAAAAGCTTCATTGTAAACAAACGAAGCATCCGGCATATGCTCCATGATTTGCTCGAGCTTATAGCCGACCACAATAGTCAACCGCAACTCTTCCCCGAAGGCGGCCTTGAGGTTATCCACTTGCTGAGTCATGATGGTTCGTCCATCATCCAGGGGTGTGAGTGGCTTTGGGTGCGGTCGCGCCAACCTAGTACCCATGCCTGCTGCGAGAATCACGGTCTGTAAAGTCATTTTGTTCCTGTCGTCCAGGTAGTAAGGAGCGGGAACAAGCTGGAAGATGGGCATTAGATGCCATCTTGGTGCGCCAAGGCCAAATCATCAACATCGATATACCATGCTTACCCCCCAGCCAGCGTATCAACCATGATCGTTATAGAGAAATTCACGTTTTGTACATCTAGGGCTAATTTATTAGCGTACTGCGTGCTTCGTTTCAGTGCGGGTCAAGAATGCCTGATTGCCTGTCCTTCCAGGAGGAACCGCTTGCTACCAGGTTGGTTGCCCGCTCCAGACGGCTTCGACCACGCGAATTGCGGCAGCACCGTCGTCCAGAGGTGCGTACCGGCGTACGAAATCCCTGTAGCGGCTGGCATAGGGTTCCGCGTTCGCTTCCTCCGCCAGAACTGCCGCCACCAACTCGTCCGTACACGCTGCCATGGGGCCCGGAGCCTGCGCCTCAAAATCAAAATAGAAGCCGCGTTCGGAATCGCGGTAGCGGGCCAGGTCCGGGGTCAGGAAGTACATCGGTTTTGCGGTTACACCGAAATCGAACATGGCCGACGAATAGTCGGTCACTAGGAGGTCAGCCGCCAGATAGAGATCGTTGACCTCGGGATGAGTGGTCACGTCGATGTAGCGGTTCTGCCCGGTGGTCTTCCTCCGGCCTGCGATCTTATGGTGTCCGCGGTAGAGCAGCACGTATCCCGGGCCCAGCTGCTCTGCGGCCGCGTCGAAGTCGAGGTAAGGATCCGCTGCGGACCCGTTGTCACGCCAGGTTGGCATGTAGAGAAGAACCTTGCAGTCCTCGGCAATGCCCAGCAGCCTGCGGCTTTCCTCCCGGCGTCCGGCTGCTGTGTCCGCTGCCAGGGCGTCATTGCGGGGATATCCAAAAATAGCCGGCTCCCCCCGGTACCCGAAGGCTGACTCCAAGGTATCCGCGGCGAATCCGCTCTGCGAGAGCAGCATGTCCCAGGCAGCCGCTTCACGTTTGATGAGCGCTCGGTAGGAAGCGGTCGCGCCGGTCACCGGAGTGTCAGAGCCGATGCGCTTGAGCGGAGTTCCGTGCCACGTCTGGATGTAGAACTGCCCCGGGCGCTTCCGGAAATAGTGCGGAAAGTTGTTGTTGTTCACCAGGTAACCGGCGGTGGCGAGCAGCCGGAACCACTCCGGACTTTCCCGCAGCACCGGCGCGCAGTTCGCCGGAACCGGAACTGAGAAGTCCGCGACGGTCCAGTAGCGCTGCAGGCCGGGTATCCGGTCGCCGAGAACGTCGCTGATCGCCCGGCCGCTGTCCGAACAGGATTTGCCGTCGAAGGTCTCAAAGAGCACGCTCCCGAAGTCCACGGACTCCTCCCTGGTCCGGGAATACTCGGAAATCAGCAGGTGGCGGTTGCGCGCGGTCCGTTCTGCTGCCGCCCGGGGTGCGGACACCCGCAGGACCAGATCCTGTTCGTTCCCCTCCCCCGCCAGTTCCACGCTCATTAGTTCGTGCGGCATCTGAGCGGGCAGTTCCCCGAGCAGCTGTCCGAGGGCGGGCACCCGGGCCGTCTGAAAACCTCCGCTTTCCCCGGTCAAAACGCGAAGCACCCGGTAGTGCCCCGACTCCAGCGCAGACTCGCCGTGCCCCCATTTGTCCTGAATCAGGGGGAACTCGATGCGGAAAAGGCCCGTCTCATCCAGCCAGCGGGTGGAGGTCGGGCGGACTTCGTTGCGCGCAGTCGTCAGCAAGAATTCCGGAAGCACCGGATCCGGGCATCCAGGGATGCGGGCCAGATGTCCTTCCAGGCTTAGCGTGGTGCCGTCGCGGTGCATCTCGGCCCGGCTCAACGTCACACGCTCCGGGCGCAGCGACAACTGCAGGTACCCGTAGCCGGTGCATTCGGCGCGCAGCGCGGCAGCCGGTTCTGACACCGCGACAAGATCGGCTCCCGCCCCGGCCCAACCCACCGGCTCCGTCCTGCCGTTGGGCAGAAATGCCTTGATGGTCCAGCGTTTCTCCGCAGCACCTGTCACAGTGCTGCAGACGGACGCCAGATCCACGGCAAACAAGGCCCCGGCGGCATCAGTGGGGCGGAACTCCACCTGCGGCTCGCCCGGGACGTCCAGGAAGAGCGCAGCCGGCACCGCCCCTCCCGACCCCTCGAAGCCGACCGTCACCATGCTTCCCGCTACCTCGACGGAGGCTGCCACGCACGAGTAGCGGACGGCCTTAAGCCGCAGGCCTTCGGTGCCGTCCATCAGCCCGATGATGCGCCTGCGCTCACCGAAGAGCGGCCCGACCGGTAACCGCCGCGGAAGCGTATCCGAGTCCCGGACCCGGATCACATCGGATACGGAGATATCCCCGGATTGAAGGGTCACCTGCACCGCCCATTCAGTGGCCCCGCCGGAAGCGGGTTGCAGACCAGGCAAGGCACGCGGATCAACCGTTGCGGTGAACGCCGCCCCGGCGTAGGACCGCCAACGGTCCGCCGCAGCGATATCGATGCGGGGGTCCTGGCCCCTGCGGACGGCGAGCGCTGCTGCGGCATCTGAACCGGAGTGCCGCAGCCCTACCTCCAGGACGCAGTCCGCGGGATCCATCCCGGAGAGATAGGCCCAGCCTTCAATTTTGAGGAGGCCGTCATCGGTCCAGACGAAGCGTGTCACCCGCGCGGACAGCGGCCAATCAACCGCGGACAAACTGTGCACTCCAGGGTTAACTGGTTCGCTTAGCCGCGCCAGATACGGCGGCACGGCAACTCGGCGGCCAGCTGACCGCGGTGCTCCTTCGGTGGGATAGCTTCGCCCGTTGTCCTGCAGATCCGCGAGCACCAGGAGAACGTCGCTGCGCCGACCTTCCGCAATCAGCGAAAGCAGGACCCGCTGATGGACGCCGAGTGTCCGAAGAATCTCCTGCCCGGTGGCGCCTTGCAGCACTCCTGAAACAAACTTCTGCAGATCATCAAACTGGTCCTGGCCGCTGTGCTGGACGTATTCCACCTGGGATCCCAGGTCTGCGAGACGCTGCCCGTACCACTGCCGGGCATCAGCTTCCGAAGCTTCAGCCTGCACGGCGGCAGCGGCAGCCGCCACCCCCTCCAGCCAGCGGCGCAGCACCGCGGGATCCGGATCCGGAAGCGGCACGGGCTCCACTTCGGGCGCCACCCACACTGCCGGTGCAGGCTTCCCGGGTGTCGCTGACTTCCGGGGCACCGGCCCCGTCAACTGCTGCAGTCCCTTGACGCCCCGCTTGAGCCATCCTGCGCTCTTCACTTGGTGTGACCAGTTTCGTCCGGCAGCGCTTCGAGGGAATACTGCTGGTTCCACGGGCGCCCCAGATTCTCCACGGCCACAGTAATCCGCTCACAGGACCGCGAATCCCAGAACGGGAACGTCCCCCGCACCCGCTCCTCGTACAGCTGCTCACGGACCGAGCCACCGGCCACAATCCTTTTCAGTTCCTGCAACGCGCCGTCCCCATCCGGCGTCACGGGGCCGAAACCGTGCAGCTCGTAGTCGAAGTATCCCTTGCGGTACACATGCTTGCCTCGGAAGATCTCGTCGCCGTCAAACTGCATGTAAATGACGTTGCTGCCAGAGTAGGCGGCGTCGAAGGCGATGGAGGAATGATCGGTGATCATCGTGTGAGCCTTGGTCAGTTCTTCCTGCACACTGACATCGCGGTACCTGGCGGGCTGCACATATTCCGGCAGATCCAGGTACGGCACCACGAACTCAAACTCCGGGTGGGGCATGAAGACCACGCTCAGCCCGGAGTTGACGCTCAGCTCCTTCAGCTCCGCTGAGCGCAGCAACGCCATCCAGTTAGCGCCGAAGTCGGTCGCTTCGAAAGCCACCGCCGCCTCTGCGGGCGTTTCACAGACTTCGATGACCTTTTTCACGTATTGACGCCAGGTCGGTGCGATCAGGATATTGCGGCGTTCTTCCACCGGAGCGGCGAGCGCGGCAGCGCGCAGGGCATCGTAGCGGGGCAGCCCGACGAGCTTGGCCTCGTGGCCCGAAAGCCGGTACACGCTGTTGTCTCCGGCGATGGATTCGTGTTCACCCTGGGTGGTAGTGACCATCACCGCGATGTTCTTGCCGTTGATCCAGCGGGACATGTCGTCCTTGATGACACCGTGCTGGAGGTAGACAAACTTGGCCTCACCGTCGCCGAATCGTTCGCGGCTCACCGGGAACTCGACGTTCCAGTTGGCATGCGACGACAGCTTGTAGGCAGCGTTCAGGACCAGGAGCACCGACTCGTCCGAGCCGTAGGGAACCAGACGGAACCCTTCCGCCTGCAGCCGGTGCCAGTCCGGGCAGTCCTCCTCGATCACAAAAAAGGCGTTGATGCCCGGCCGGTGCTTCATGAGGTACCGGTAAAGGTGCTCGGCGTTGTCATCGGCACGGTCGATCCGGTCCATGAGCAGCCAGGCGTCTTGGTACCGTGCGCGGACCTGCTCCGTGTGCGCCTGCCGGATCAGGGCCCGGTCTGCCGCTGCACGCTGTTTCGCTTTGGCGGCCGTGAGCTGCCGGAGGAGGATCCGCTGGGCTGCCGCGGCTGCCGTGCGGGAGCGCGAGCTCCCGGTCAACACCCGCCGAACGGTGAAGCTCGCCCGGGCCCGGGCCAGCTGACGGGTAGCACTGCCGGCCGCTGACGTAGAGGCGCTGCGATGTGTTGCCTGTCCTGATGCCAGCTGCAGGTAGGAAGCGGGCAGGGGCTTGCGGCCGGCCTGCAGCGGAACTCCGCGGTCGGTCGTAATGGTCGCTGCCACGCCATTGATCAGGATCCGGGTTTCCTCACCGGACGGGAGTACAAGAATCCGTTCACGGATCAAAACCCGGCCCAGCACCCGGTGCTCCATCACCTTCGCTGACACCGGAGCCTGAGGGGCACCGTGCACCACGAACTCTTCCTGCGGCAGACCATCCTGGTAAAGGTAGTGGTACGTGGTGACCTGCTGCGTCGGATCGGTGGTCCCTTCCACGACCATCGGGTCAGCATCGCGGAGGCCCTTGTAGTGAGAGCGAAGAATGTTGTGGAAGAGCCAGCCCTGGCTGACCACGCTGAAGGTGTCGATGACATCCTGGTCGATCAGCGCGATGATGTGCTCCAGCAGGCGGTGCATGGTGGCCTGCTGCTCCGGTGTGGCGGAGCCGGTGTCGCTGTGCATCCGCTTGTCGTCGATGTAGAACCAAACCAGATCGTAGAGCACCATGTATTGGGCCCAGTGCGGAACCCGGCCGGCGCTTTCGCGCACCGCCTGCAGCATTCCCAGCCAGCCGTGTTCGGGCAGGTCGCTGTAGGCTCGGGGATCGCTCCACGCCCCCTGCACCAGCGACGTGCCACCCTGGCGCTGCCGACGGTAATAGTAGCTGGCCGATGCCACCAGCCCGACAACCGGACGGCCCACCACTGCCAGATAGCGGCCGATGAGGTTCGCGTCCTCGAACTTGGGGCGGATCCGTTCGTCGAAGCGCAGATGATGGGCTTCCAGGACTTCCCTGCGGAGGAAGGTTGTGGGCCCGTGCATGTGGATGTATTCCGGGTTCAGGTCAAGGTCCACCAGCAGGTCACCGCTTCGGAACTTCCGGTTCAGCAGGTGGCCCTGCGATGTCTGCAGCGATGAGTCATTGAACTGGACGAGCCGCCCCGTGAGCATCTGCGCCGACTGCTTCGTGTCGCGGGCTAAAAAGTCTGCAATCCGCTCGAAATAGTGCGGGTGGAAAGCGTCGTCGGGGTCGCAGAACGTTACCCAAGAGTTTCGGACCAGATCCAGCGCGGCGTTGCGGGCGGAGCCGGGGCCGCCGTTGGTTTTGCGGACCAGCCGGACGTTGGGTCGCCGTTCTGCCCATTGCGCAACCAGCCGTGCCGACTCGTCAGTGGACCCGTCATCGATGACAACGATGTCCAGGTCGTTCACCGGATAGCTTTGGATCTCGAGGGACTTCAGGAACGTCGGCACGTAGTCAGCCACGTTGTACAGCGCCACTACGAGGGAAAATTGGCCCTTAGCCACGGTGGTCTCCAGTTGCGTTTAGTTGAGGAGCGGCGGTCAGCAGTGCAGCGGCCGCTGCCCCCGACGAAGTGCCCAGATCGGCGGAGGCAAAACGGTGCGCAAAGTCGGCAACCCCGGGGTCGGGTCCGGTCAACCGGCGACTCAGCGCGTCAGTAAGCTCAGCGGTGTTCGAGGCCCTCGGCGCACCGGGCAGGACCTCGGCCAGGTCCAGATACAGCCCCCGCGACCGTTTGTACTCATCCATGTCGGGCGCTAGCAGAAGGATTGGCTGCTTCAGCACCGCGTAGTCGAACATCGCCGAAGAATAGTCAGTCACCAGGGCATCCGAAGCCAGATACAGGTCGTTGACCTCCGGATAGTCCGTCACGTCGATGGCGGCGGGATGGTCCTCGACTCGCCGCTGGCCGGCGACATTGTGATGGCCGCGGATTAGGAAGGTCCAGCCCGGCCCCAGCAGCCGGGCAGCTTCGGCAACGTCCAGGAACCCGACCCAGTCCGAGCGGCCGGCGTCATCCCGCACCGCGTCGCGCCAGGTGGGCGCGTACAGCAGCACCTTCCGGTCCGCCGGAATGCCGAGCAGGCCGCGGACCCGGTTGCGGGTGCCGGGCCGGTGCAGGGCATCGTTGCGCGGATACCCGGCGGTGAGCACCTCTCCGGTGTAGCCCAGGGCGGCCGGCAGCGTGGCGGCGGCGAAGTCATTCTGCGCCAGGAGCAGGTCCCACCATTGCGCCTCCCGTGCCATTAGGTCCCGGTAGGACAGGGACAGTGCCCGCTGCGGTATGTCCAGGCCGATCTTCTTCAGCGGCGTTCCGTGCCAGGTCTGCAGGTAGAACTGGCCCGGTGCTTTCCGGAAGTACCAGGGGAAATTGTTGTTGTTGACCAGCCGCCGGGTGGACGCGAGTTTCTCGTACCAGAGCGCAGACCCCTGCAGCAGCGGCACCGCATAGTCCGGCACGGCCACGGAGAGGTCCGCCACCGACCAGTACAGCGGTTCGTCGAAACCGGTGGCGGCAAGGTAGTCGGAGATGGCCCGGGGACTGTCGGTGCAGCTCTTCCCGCCGAAACTCTCAAAGAAGATGCCGGGGGTGAGCGCCGGAGGCGCTGCATCGGCGCCGAACACCTCGCGTCGCAGCCGGTACTGGTGGAAGGTGCCGGTCTCGGTGTCGGCCAGCGGGGCCGCGATGCTGACGGCCATGGCACCGGCGGCCGTCCGCAGTGCACGCACGCGCGCCGAGGGCAGCAGGGTGCCGGTGAAGTGCCGAGCCGTACCTTCGGCCACGGAAACGGCCGGGTCCTGCGGCCCGGCCTCTCCGCCGCCGGCGCGCCAGCGCAGGGTGTAGGAGCCCGACGGCGGCGCCGGCAGTTCCCTCCCCCACCGCGGGGCGGCCAGCGGGAACCGCAGCCGGAGCCCGCCGTCGGGCAGCGGGGTGATGTCGCTGGCAGGGATGCGGAAGCGTGCGGTGACCAGGGCGTAGCCCGCTGTCGCCGGGGCAGCAGCCAGTTCCAGCTCCAGGACATCGGCATCCGGCACGGCCGCGAACGCCGTGACGGCCGGTCCGCCGGACGAGGAGCGGGGTGCCGGGCCGCCGCGGGCAGGTTCGGGTGCGGGCAGGGGAACCGTGCGTTCCACGCGGTGGCCGTCCACCTCCGCGCGCAGGATTAGCTTGGGCGGCAGCGGCGTTTCGAGGCGGAGGCTGAACCCGGAGTGGGCGTAGCTGCAGTTCCGGTCACCGGAGATGATGTCGAGTTCCGGATCGGTCCGGCGCTGAAGGTCCAGCGGCTGGAATCCGGACGGCCCGGGAACGCCGGCGGTGAAGCTCACCGCGGTGCGGCGCAGGTCGACGTTGCGCAGGTAGGCGTATCCGTGAACGGCGGCGCCACCGTCGTTCACCGCGACCGGCGGATTCAGCGCGGCCACCAAGTCCAGGTCCTCCGGGGAAACTTCCAGGAGCGCGCGGTCCACGGGGCCGCCGAGGACGCGGAGCAGGGGCGGTTCGGCGAAGATGCGGCCGCCGTCGAAGATGAGCGGGCTGGCCGTGCCGTTGTTGATCCGGTCCACCACGGCACGCCGGATGTCCTCCCGCCGGCCGTCGGCGGTCAGCTGCAGCAGGACGCGCGCCTGCGGGTCAATGGATCCAAGGTGCTGCTGTCCGGCGGCGTAGAGATTCCGGACCCCGTCGCGAAGCAGCTGCCAGAAGTCTTCGGCGGCGTCCGGCACCTGCTCGATGTAGGGGATCAGATCCGATCCCAGCAGCCGCCGGTACCAGTGCTCCCGGACCGCCGGCGGCGCTTCGGTTTCAAAGAGTGCCGTGACATCGCGGGCCACGGACAGCCGGTCCTGCAGGTCCTCGAGCAGGTATTTCGCCTGGGTGATCGAGGAGCCGTCTTCGCGGATCCGCCACCAATAGACCACTGCCGGCAGCACGTCGAAGGCTCCGGCCCGCAGGTAGGCCCGGGCGGTGGTTTCCTGGTCCTCGTAGCGGATGCCCTCCGGCATGGCGCCCACGTGCCGGTCCCAGAACTGCCGGCGGAAGACCTTGTTCCACAGGAACACGTCGTCGATGACGGTCCGATGATCGGATACGGTGATCCGGGTGCGCGGCTTCGCATGGATGCGCTCCGCCTGGCGGACCGGAGTCTTTTTGCTCCCCCGGATCCTGCCGTACGAGCCCACACAGAAGTCGGATCCGGTCTCGGCCAGCGACGCCATCATCAGCGCGTAGGCGTTGCCGGGTACGACGTCGTCGGCGTCGGCGAAGGTGAGGAACTCGCCGCGGGCTGCGGCGATGCCGGTATTCCGTGCCAGCCCGTTGCCGCCGTGCGGCAGCTTGATGAGGCGGATCCGCGAATCGTACCGGGCGTATTTGGCGGCCATCGCCACTGACCCATCGGTGGAGCCGTCGTCAACAATAAGGATGTCCAGATTCGTGTAGCTCTGGTTCACCAGACTGGTGAGGCAGCGCTCCAGGTACGGCGCCACGTTGTACATGGGCACCACGACGCTCAGCAGTCCGCCGCCGGGCTGGCGGGTGCGGCCCACTGTGCGGCGGATTCGTGCCTTCAGCGCCGGATGCAGGTCCGCTCCGGCGCTGGCAATCCGTTTGGCAATCCTGTTCATGCCGAGGCGCGCCAGAATCCCCTCGTGTCGATGACTGCCTTCCCGGCCAGCTGCTCGGGGCGGATTTCCCGGAAGGAGTCGTGGTCCACGAGGAGGACGACGGCGTCGGCGGCAGCTACGGCGTCGTCGGTCACCACCGAGGTGACATTGGGCAGCGGGTCGAGTTCCTTCGGCAGCGTGGATCCGAGGAACGAGCGTCCCACCAGAATCCGGGCATTCGGGTTTGCGACGGCCAGCCGGCGGACAATTTCCACCGCGGGAGATTCCCGGGTGTCGTCAATGTTCGCCTTGAAGGCCAGTCCGAGGGTCGCGATGACCGGCGACTCGATGCCTGCCACGGCGGCCTCCACCTCGGCGATCACGTGGCCGGGCTTGGCGTCGTTGACCTCCCGGGCCGTGCGGATCAGGCGGGAATTCTCCGGGTCGGCGGACACAATGAACCACGGGTCGACGGCGATGCAGTGGCCGCCCACGCCGGGGCCGGGCTGCAGGATGTTCACGCGCGGATGGTGGTTGGCCAGCTCGATCAGGTTCCACACGTCGATGCCGAGGTTGTCGCTGATGACCGACAGCTCATTGGCGAACGCAATGTTCACGTCGCGGTACGCGTTCTCCACCAGTTTCGCCATCTCGGCGGTGGCTGCGTCGGTGAGGTGGATGCTGCCCTGGCAGAAGCTGCTGTACAGGCCCGCTGCGGCAGTTGCCGCCTGCGGCGTCAGTCCGCCGATGATGCGGTCGTTGGTGACCAGTTCGATCATGATCCGGCCGGGCAAGACCCGCTCCGGGCAGTGGGCGAACAGGACGGCGTCGCTGCCGCCGTTGGCGTTCGCAGCCAGGTCAGGGCGCAGCTCCAGAATGACGTCGGCCATCCGCCGCGTGGTGCCGGGGGGTGAGGTGGACTCCAGGATGACCAGGTTGCCGGGACGGATCCGGGCGGCAATGCTCCGGGCCGCCTGCTCGACGTACATCAGGTCTGCTGTCTTGTCGTCCCTGAAGGGCGTCGGCACCGCAACAATGTAGGCGTCGGCTTCCGGCATGGCGGTCTGCGCCCTCAGGTAGCCCTGGCTCACGGCGCCGGCCACGTGGACCCCCAGATCGGGTTCGACGAAGGGCACCCGGCCCTCGTTGACCGCTTCGACCGTGTAGTTATTGACGTCAACACCCACCACCTTCAGGCCCTTGCCGGCCAGGATGGCGGCGGTGGGCAGGCCGATGTAGCCGAGTCCGACGACCGCGACGGTGGCGATGTCCGTTGCTGCTTCGCCGGCGCTATAGGTCTGTGTGTTCACGTGGTCCCCCATAAAATCTCAGGTCGCCGGACGCCACCAGGGTGGCGTCGTCGATCTGCCAAGTATGCCCGGTTGCTTCCCGGACCTGAAAATAGTTGAAGCGGTCTGTGGAGTAGATGCGCTTGCCCGCCGCGGCGGCCTGGCGCAGGAAGCCGGTGTCCTCGCCCAGTCCCAGTGCGGGGAAGGGCAGCTCCAGGACCAGGCTCCGGCGGGCAACAATGGTGGGCCCCATGACGAAGTCCGTGTACCGGTGCTCCCGGTGGCCGAAGCGCAGCACCGTCGCGTTGGAGCTGCGCAGGTGCATGTAGTGCGCCTGCTTGCCCACAATGTCGGCTCCCGAATACGCGAGGGCGTGGAGCTGGTCGCTGAGGTAGTGGGGACCGTAGTGGTCGTCGTCGTCCATTTTGGCCACTACGTCTCCGGTCGCGGCGGCGGCGCACCGGTTCAGGCACTCCCCCAGGGACACGTCGCGGCCGGCGGCCAGCAGCTGCACCTTGGCCAGTCCGTGCGCGGCCTGGAGCCGCTCCAGCTGACCCGGTTCCAGGTCGAAACCGTGGGTGAGGAGCACCAGCTCGACGTCGACGCCCTCCTGGCGGGCGAGCGTGCGGAACACGCTCTCCAGCTGGTGCGGGCGGATGGTCGGCACCAGGGCCGAGACGGTGGGCCGCTGCAGCGGCCGGGTGCGGGCCGGAAGCGCGGCCGCGAGGACCGTTTCGGCCCGGTGCGCGTAGGTGTGCTGCTCCCAGATGCGGCGCTGGGCCCGGTGGACGGTGCGGTCGTTGTACTCCGGGTTGCTCGCCAGGCCGCGGCTCAGCGCCGCCGCTTCCTCCCGGGTGCGTGCCACCGGAACTTCCGTCGGAGCGAAGAACTGTGCCACGGCGTCGCTGGGCGTGCTGACCACGGGAGTGCCGGCGGCACTGATTTCAAAGATCCGCCGGGCGCACATGCTCGGGGAGTCCACCACCGAATTGACGTTCAGGAACACTTTGTACGCTTTGTACGCGGAGAGCATCTGCGGATAGCTCAGCGAGCCGACCACGCGGGAGTCCAGCGGTGCGGGGAACTGGTAGTTCGAGTCGCCGCCCAGCTTCCGGGAGAAGATTTCCAACCCGGTGGGGAGTTTCGCCGAGGCGTCCATGGCTCCGCCCAGCAGCAGGTCCATCTGCTCCCGGCGCTCCGGATACTTGTGCGCAAAGTACATGCCGGCAAAGGCAATGTCCCGGGAATGGCGGCCGTGCCGCGGCCGAACGGGATTGTGGATGGCGGGCTGCGCCGCGAAGGGAAGGACCGCGACGTTCTCGTGGCCCAGGTCCTGCCGGTAGAACGGCACGCGGCGCACGTCGGAAGTGAAGACGTGGTCGAAGAGCGCCGCCGCGGGCAGGAAGTCCTCGTAATGGGGCGGGTCTTCCTTGTTCCAAAAGACCGTGGGAATGCCCTGTTCGCGGCACCACTGCAGCAGCTGCACCAGTTCGGGGGCCGGACCTGCGGGGCCGGCGAGCTTTCCGCGCCAAAGCCGGTTGTTGCCGGCCCACGCGGATTCAATGAAGACGAGCTCCGCCCCCGAGTCCGTCAGTTGCCGCTGCCAGGCGGCGGGGTCCAGGGCGACGGTGTTCCACTCATAGGCAAAGGCCATGGCGGAGAACTCGTCCAAAATCACGCCGACCGTGAGGTCGCTCCGGCGGGGGGACGGCGGCGGCAGCGTTGCCGCGGGAATGGACAGCCGCCGGTTGGCTCCCCGGCCGATCCATCCCGCCTCGACGCCGCGGGCATTGGCGGGATCAGCGAATCCGCGTTCGGCGCGGCTGCGGATCTTCCAGTCCCGGACCTGGGCGGGGCCGCCGGCCCGGAGGTGCCAGAGGCCGGTGCGGAGGTCGTTGAGCACGCGCATTTACTGTGCCTTCGAGCTGCGGCGCCCGCTGGACCGTTCCATGACCCGGGTCACGGTGAGGGCTTCCATGGCGGTGGCCCGCATCTTTGCTGCCGTGATGTTGTTGCCCTTGGAGAGCTCCCGGGTGAAGTCCTTGTAGGCCTTGACGACGGCCTTGGGCTCGCCGTCCATGAGCAGGTCCCCCTTGTCCATCCAGACCACGCGGGTGCACATCTCCAGGATGGTGTCCAGGCTGTGGCTCACGAGGAACACGCAGCCTGCCTTTTCCCGCAGTTCATCCATGCGTTTCTTGCTGCGGTCAGCGAACTGGGCGTCACCGGTGTTGAGCGCCTCGTCAATCAGCAGGATTTCCGGATCGATGCTGGCTGCGATGGCGAACCGGAGCCGGGAGGCCATTCCCGAGGAGTAGGAGCGCATCGGCAGGTGGATGGCCTTTTCCAAACCGGAGAGCTCAACAATTTCATCGAACTTTTCGGCGATCTGGGCGCGGGTCAGGCCCATCGCCAGGCAGCCCAGCACCACGTTGTGGTCGCCGGAGAGTTCGGGAACCAGTGCGGCGTTGACGCCCAGCATGACCGGAGTGCTCACGGCATAAACGGCGCCCCTGGTGGGCTTGACCTGTCCGCTGATGAGCTTCATGAGCGTGCTCTTGCCGGAGCCGTTGCGGCCCACGATGCCGATCGACTCGCCCCGGACCGCCACCAGCGACATGGGGTTCAGCGCGTTCACGGTCACCAGGTTGGGTTTGGCGAGCACCCGGCGCAGGAGCCTCCCGGATCCGCTGGTTCCGTCGTCGGCAGCCGGTGCCTCGCTCGACGGGACACGGTAGCGCATGCTCACTTCATCGATGACGATGCAGGGATCCTCCTGGAGGTATTCCACATCCTTAACCGCGTCCATAGGTTTCCTCCGCCCGCCAGAAGTAGACGGCGCCGACGGCCAGCGCGCCGAGGGACCAGCAGCCGAGGATGGCCCAGGACTGCCAGTCCGGCACCGTGTTGTAGAGCAGGACGTCGCGGACAATGTCCAGCACGTTGAACAGAGGATTCAGCTTGACGATCTCCAGCAGGACCGGCTGATCGATGAATTTTTCGTAGGAATAGAACACGGCGGAGGCGTACATCCAGGCCCGCAGCGCGAAGCTCAGCAGATGGACGACGTCGTTGACCTTGGAAATGACGCGGGCCAGGATCAGGCCCACACCCAGGTTGAAGATGCTCTGCAGCAGCAGGGCCGGAATGATCAGCAGCCCCAGCCAGGAGATTTCCTCGGTGGGCGGGATCACCAGGACAATCAGCACCATCACGATGAACACCGGGATGTTGGCCAGCAGTTCGCGCAGGTTCACCGCTATGGGCAGCGTTGCCCTCGGAAAGCTGAAGGCCTGGATCACGGCCCGGTTCTGTTGGATGGAGCGGCCGCCGTTGGTGATGGCGCGGGAGCTGTACTGGAACAGGAAGATCCCGATGACCAGGTAGCCGATGAAATTCTCAATGCCGCCGCCGGTGCCGAGCAGCAGCCCGAAGATCAGGAAGTAGGTCAGTCCGTTCAGCACCGGGTTGAGGATCAGCCACATGCTGCCCAGCCGGTCCCTGCGGTTTCCGCTCTGCACCCGGGCCTTGGCGTCGTAAAACACGAACTCGCGGTAGTTCCACACCGAGATGGCGTAGTCCACGAAGCCGGGGCGGGCACCCACGCGCTGCAGTCCCCGGACATCCACGGACACGGGTTTCACCTGGACGTCGGCCCGGGCGGCCGTTTTCGCCGGGGCCATCAGGCGGCGACCGTCAGCGAGGCGTACTTTTCCAGGCAGAGCGCCGCATTGGCCTGCCAGGTCCGGGTGGCCAGTACGTGCGCGCGCCCGTTGGCGCCCAGCCGGGCCCGCAGGTCCGGGTCTGCCAGCAGCCGGTCCAGTGAGTCCGCGAGGGCCTCCGGATTTTCCGCCGGCACCAGGGTGCCGTTGACGCCGTCATTCACCAATTCCCGAAGCGCCGGCAGGCTGCTGGCCACCACGGGGGTGCAGCAGGCCATGGCCTCGACGGGTTTCAGCGGGGTAACCGCTCGTGTCACGTTCAGATCCTTCCGGGGCACCACGAACAGATCGAGTGCCTGATGATACAAATGTGCGCTCTCGCGGGATACCCGGCCCGGGAACAAGACCCTGCCGTTTATGCCCAGCTCGGCCGCGAGGGCCTTCAGTCCGGGTGCGGACGAGCCGTCGCCGGCGATGAGGCAGGTCAGCTGCGGATGCTGCGGCGCGAGCAGCGCAAAGGCCCGCAGCAGGTCATCCAAGCCTTCATAGTCAACCAGACTGCTCACGGTTCCGATAATCTGCCCGTCCCCGGGCAGTCCCAGTTTCAGCCGCGCGTCGCGCGGTGACAGGGGTTCGTTGAGGTAGTACTCCCCCACCGCGTTGGGCAGCAGGACAAGCTTGGCCGGGTCCACCCCGGAAGCCGCGATTTCCTCGGCCATGACCGTGCCCAGGGTCGGCACCAGCGACGCGCGGTTCATGACGCGGGCTTCGGAGGCCCTGAAGTCGAGGTAGCGCTGGCTGCCGCGGGCGTCGTCGGACCGGGTGGAAGCCCAGGTGTCGGCCAGCTGTCCGCGGACCTCATAGACCCAGGGAATTCGGAGTGCTTCAGCCACCGCGGCCGTGACCAGCCCGTTGGTGAAGTGGGTGGTGGTGTGCAGCACGGCGGGCCGCACGGTGAGGGCCAGGGCCAGCATGTCCTCGGCTTGGCGCTGCAGCCGGCGGTCCAGGCCGAACGGCATGCGGGCCGGAAGCAGCCGGTGGTATTCCACGCCGTCGATGACGTCGGTGTTCGCTGCCGCCAGCTTTCCCACCTGCACCGGGTAGCCCAGCCGGGTCACCGCATGTACGTTCCAGCCGAGATCCCGCTGGGCCTTCAGGATGGAGTGCGTGCGCTGCGCGTAACCGCTCTGGGTGTGCGGCAGCGAATTTGTCAGGACGTGGAGCACGGTGCGGGGTTCGGCCCGGTATCCGGGCACCGGTGCCAGCTGGGGTTGCCAGCCGGCGAAGACCCGCGCTTCGGCGGCGAGCCTGCGCTGCTGCGCGCGTTCCCGGGACGAGCCGCCGTCCAGGACGCGGATGGCACCGTCCATGTCGCCGTTGTACCAGTTCAGCCGGGCGGCCGTTCCCCGGCGCCCGCCGGTTGCGGGCGGAATCCCTGCCAGCAGCTCGGCGCCCAGCTCCGGCAGGCCGGCGGCCGTTGCCAGGTCCGCCATCCGCAGCCGGCTGCCGGTCGAGCCGTTGCCCGAGGCGCAGGTGCGCAGGTTGGCTGCCAGCCGGTCCTTGTCGCCGCGGAGCAGCGCTTCGAGCGAAGCCACGGTCCCGTGGCCGGGGAGCAGTGCGGCGGCGTCCAGCAGCGGCCGGAGCAGGCGGGGCGGCAGGCGGCGGGAGATTTGCAGGGCCAGCACCACCGGATCGTCCCCGAAGTGCTCGACGGCGGTTCCGCCGGCAAGGCGAAGGTTCCGCAGGAGCGTACCGGGGTGCTTCCGAGTGTGGTTCAGCGGGTGCTTCACGGGGTGGTGACCCCGTCCACCAGTGTCGTCAGCAGTTTGGCGTAGGCCTTGGCCAGGGCGTCCACATTGGCATTGTCATGCACCCAGTCCCGTCCCGCGGTTCCGGTCAGGAGCTTTGTCCGGTCTGCCGCCAGTTGCCGCCACAGCTCGGCGACCTTCTCGGGATGCGCCGACACGACGTCGCCGGCACCTGCTTCTTCAATAATCTTGCGGGCTTCACCGAGCACAATCCCGGTGACGTGCCGGCCCACGGCGAGGACTTCATAGGTTTTGGATGGAATGGTGGTTTCAAAGGATTTCCAGTCATCCCGCAGCGACACCACGCAGGTGTCCGCCTGCCGGTAGTGCTCCATCACCTCGGCGCCCACCGCCGGATCGTGGAAAACCACCGGCGCCTCCAGTTCCTTCGCGAGGGCCATGAGGTCCCGGCGCTGGACGCCGTGTCCCACCATGTGCAGCCGGACGCAGTCTTTGGCCAGTGCGGCGGCGCGGATCACGACGTCCAGGCGCTGGCTCTCGCCGTGGTTGCCCAGGTAGAGCACGTTGAGGAACTCCGAGTGTTCCGGCGGCGGCTGGAGCAGCTCCCGGATTGACACGTCAACTCCGTTGCTGACGGTCGCCACGTTGCCCAGGCCCCGGTCCCTCAGCGTCTGCGCAAAGCCGTAGGTGACGGTGACGACCAGGTCCGCGCGGTCCTGGATGGCGATGATAATGCGCTCGGCAATGCCCTTGGCGCTGCCGGGAACCAGGCGGGCATCCCGGGCGATGTCCGGCCAGGCATCCCGCATGTCCACGACCAGGGGCCGCCGCAGCAGGCGGGCTGCCGCGTATCCGGCGCCGAGAATGGGGAGGCTGGGGACGGTGACAATCACTGCGTCCGGCTTCGGGCCCAGAAGCGCTGCCGGGATGCTGCAGGCTGCCGATACCAGATGATCGGCGAGGCGTCCCAGCCGGGTGGTGCGGTGCCACAGGTAGGGCACCCGCCGAATGTGTTCTCCGTAAACGCCGGTATCGCGGCGGAAGGCCCGGCCGGCGTCGGACTTTGGCAAGGTGCGCCGTCCGTGCGGCGCGTGGGCTACGGGAGCGACGACGTCGACGTTCCAGCCCTGCTGCCGCAAGGAGCGGATGATCTGCGTCCACCGCCGCTGCGGCGGGCTGTGCTCAGGCGAGTAGGAGTGGATGAGCAACAGGACTCGCAAGAACTTCCCCCCGGCATGGCGCGGCAAGCCGCACATCTTATTAGGACCGAGCCAGTCTACCGCTCGGTTCCGTTATCTGTTCAAAGCGGTCTTGTCGAAGTTCCGCGCAATTTGACGTAGTAGAGGGCGCCCGCCGCTATGAGGCCCACTATGACCAGGAGGCGAACCGGCCATCCGGTGCCGGAGGACTCGCCCGAATCGCTGCTGGGCGCTGCCGCAAGCGCGCTTGGCGAGGGCGTTGCTGACGCCGTCTGAGTGGCGGTCGGAGAGGGCGACGGCGTGGCCGAGGGCGTGGCTGTTGGCGTGGCCGAGGGCTCCGGGGTGGGTGACGCCGAGGGGCTGTCGGACTCCTCGTCCTCCGTTATCAGGGTTACCAGTCCCGTGGCCGGGTCCCAGCGGTAATCCGTGTAGAGCATGCTGCCGCGATCGATGAGAAAGCCGCTGCCGCCCTCGATCAGCCAGCCGGTGCCCGGATGAACCAGATAGCCGGTGCTGCCGTCAACGACGAACCCGGTGGCGGGATCAATGACGGGAGCAGGCGCGGGTGCCGGGGTAGGTGCCGGTTCCGGTTCCGGGGCCGGGGCTGGGGCTGGGGCCGGGGCCGGCGCTGGCGCTGGTGCCGGCTCCGGGGCGGGAGGTGCGGGTGCCGGCGGTGCGGGCACTGGAGCCGGCTCCGCGGGTGGCGGGTCTGACGGGGCGGGGCTCTCGGTGCCGGGCGGCGGGGTCTCCACCGCAAGAGCCGGCCCGGCCGCCACCGATGAGAGAAGTACGGCAACCGCTGCTGCGGTTCCCGCCCGGCGCCGCCAAAGCCCTAAATCCACGTTATATTCCCCCATTATTCGCGGCCAGATACTCAGCCATGGCATCGTTGTCCATCGCCTCCGCGATAGCCGCGATGGCCGTTTCATCCTTGACCACAATAGACTGTCCGTCACTTGAGGTTCCCGCCCCCAGTGTCGGCAGCGTAAACATTGACAGATTGCCGCCGCGCACATTGCGCAGGGAGAACGCCAGCCGGCCGGCAGCGACGGCGTCCAGTTCCTCATCCACGCTGAGATACGGGGAAATTTCCGAGACGGCAGCGCTGACCTTCCCCGGGTTCAGCAGCGTCTCCTTGGAGAACACCGAGGAGATCAGCCCGCTGATGAACAGCTGCTGGTTCCGCACCCGCTGGTAGTCGCCCTCGGCGAAGGATTGCCGCTCACGGACGAAGTTCAGGGCGGAGTCGCCGTCCAGCGAAATGACCCCGGCCGGAAAATGGTCGTCGTCGATGCTGGAGGAAAACGCCGTCGGGTTGTTGACCTCCACGCCGCCGAGCGCATCCGTCAGCCCGCTGAAGCCTTCAAAGTCGACAATCGCCACGTGGTCGATCGGGGCGTCAACCATGGCCTGCACTGCGCTGACCGTCAGCGGCACGCCGCCCAGGGCCATTGCCGAGTTGATCTTGCCCTCGCCGTAGCCGGGAATCTCGGTCCAGGTGTCGCGCATGATCGACATCACGTAGGCGGTGCTTCGGTCCCCCGGCAGATGCACCAGCATCATGGTGTCGGAGCGGGACGCTTCGGATCCGGGATCCTGCTCGTCGGTGCCGATCAGCAGGATGTTCTGCGAGTTCCCGGCCCCGGGATCCTTCGCCGGGCTGTCCGCCGGCAGCGCGTTCTCGATGGTCGTGGTGCCGTTGTCGAAGCTGCGGGCCAGGGACCACAGGTAGCCGCCGGCCACCAGCGCCGCCACGAGGATCAGCACCAGGACGGTGATCAAGAGGTTGCGGATGGGATGCCGCCGGCGCCTGGCCGGCTGCTCATATTCGTCCATGTACTGCGTCAAGATACTCCCCTGTTCTCCCCCGGGTAAAAGCCTAGCGCTCCCCGGTGTCGTCCTTCGATTCAAATCCGGCCGCCGCGGACCGATAACCTTGAAGGCATGTTGCTATCCCGCGCTGCCCTGCCGGCAGCGGTCCTTACCCTCGCAGCGGCACTGACCGCCTGCACTCCCGTGGCCGACGTCGAACCGGCTCCGGACGCCGCCAACCCGGCCTGCGCCGAAATCATGGTGGCCCTGCCGTCCGAGCTGGCCGATCAGCAGCAGCGCGAAACCGACAGCCAGTCCTCCGCCGCCTGGGGAGATCCGTCAAAGATCATCCTGCGCTGCGGCGTGCCGGTTCCCGGACCGACCACCGAGCAGTGCGCCACGGTCAACAGCATCGACTGGATCCTGCAGGAGGACGAGACCACGTGGACGGCGACGACGTACGGCCGGGAGCCGGCCGTGGAAGTGATCTTCAACCCCGAGGAAGTCTCGTCGTCGACGCTGCTGGTGCAGCTGGAGAACGCCGTGTCCCGGATCGAGCCGACCCGGGCCTGCGTGAGCAGCAATGACTTGGTGCTCCCCGCGCAGTAGCGCCGGGCAGGCCTCGCGCGGCGGAAGTGCCGCTTAGCGCAGTCCGGTCTTCCGCTCCAGCGCCAGCGCGATCAGTTCATCGATCAGTTCCGTGTACTGCAGGCCCGACTTGGCCCACATCTGCGGATACATGCTCACCGGAGTGAAACCGGGCATGGTGTTGATCTCGTTGATGATCAGGTTCCCGTCCGGGGTGTAGAAGAAGTCCACCCGGGACAGGCCCTCGGCGCCGACGGCCTCGAAGGCGACGGCAGCCAGCGAGCGGACCCGCTCGGCGGTTCCGGCCGGCAGATCGGCGGGGCAGCTCAGCTCGGCTGCCGCTCCGTCCACGTACTTGGCGTCGAAGTCGTACCAGTCGTGGTCGCCGTTCTGCACTGCGATTTCGCCGGGGTGGCTGGTGCGGGGATCCTCGGTGCCGCGGCCCTGCAGGACGGCCACTTCGATTTCCCGTCCGGTGATGCCGGCTTCCACCACTACCTTCGGATCATGCAGGCGGGCGGCTTCAATGGCGGCGGCCAGCCCGGCCGGTTCCGTCACCCGGGTGATGCCCATGGAGGAGCCTGCCCGCGCCGGTTTGACGAACAGCGGGAACTGCAGCTTCGAAGCACGCTCCAGGCACGCCGCGGAATCCCTTTCCCACTGCCGGTCGGTGATGACCTCGTACGGGCCCACCTGCAGGCCCGCTGCCTCAAACACCACCTTCATGTAGTGCTTGTCCATGCCGACGGCGGAGGCAAGAACGCCAGCGCCCACGTAACGGATGTCAGCCATCTCCAGCATTCCCTGCAGGGTGCCGTCCTCGCCGAACGGGCCGTGCAGGACGGGGAAGACGACGTCGATCCGGCCGAGGCTGCGCGGCAGCGCTCCCTCGGCATGCGCCACCAGGTCCGACCCGGCGCCTTCGGCGGACAGGACGATGCTTTCAGTGCCGGGGGTGACCTCCGGCAGGGACTCGGAGCGCAGCGACCAGGCGGCCGGATCGGCCGAGACCAGGGTCCACTGCCCGTTCCGCGCGATCCCCACCGGCACGACGTCGTACTTGCTGCGGTCAATGGCTTCCAGCACGCCCGCGGCGGTCACGCAGCTCACTGCGTGTTCGCTGGACCGGCCGCCGAACAGCACGGCCACGCGGGGCCGGGTCCGGCCCGCGTCGGTGCCGCCGGGTTCGCCGGCGGTTGCAGCGGCGCCGCCGCTGGCGGTAACCGTGTCGGGGCTCAGTGGGTCGTTTGTCACGGGGTGTGCACACCTTCGGATTTCAGTTCGCGGGAGAGTAGGCGCGGTCCCAGCTCGTCGACGGAGATGACGCCCTGCAGGACGGCGACGACGTTTTCGACAATGGGCATGTAGACACCGAGCTGGGTGGCGCGGTCCAGCACGGCCTGTGCGGACTTGATGCCCTCGGCGGTCTGCTTCATGGACGCGTTGACTTCCTCCAGTGTCAGCCCCTGGGCCAGCAGCCGGCCGGCCGTGTGGTTCCGGGACAGCGGCGAGGAGCAGGTGGCAATGAGGTCGCCCATCCCGGCCAGGCCGGACATGGTTTCGGCGCTGCCGCCGAGCGCCAGGGCCAGGCGCGTGGTTTCCGCCAGCCCGCGGGTCATGACCGAGGCCTTGGTGTTGTCCCCCATGCCCTTGCCTTCGCAGATGCCCACGGCCAGGGCGATCACGTTCTTCACGATGCCGCCGATTTCAGTGCCCACCACGTCGGTGTTGGTGTAGGGACGGAAGTAGGGCGCGGTGCAGGCCCGGGCAATCCAGGCTGCGGTGTCCAGATCGGAGCAGGCCACCACCGACGCCGTCGGCTGCCGGTGAGCAATTTCCATGGCCAGGTTGGGCCCGGAGATGACAGCCACCCGGTCTTCGGGCCAGTGCAGTTCCTCCTCGATGACCTGGCTCATCCGCGAGTCGGTGCCCACTTCCAGCCCCTTCATCAGGGAGACGACGACGGCGCCTTCCGGGATCAGGTCCCGGACGCTGCGCAGCTGCGCCCGCAGGGTCTGCGCCGGAACCGCCAGCACCACGAGTTCGGCTCCCGCCAGCACCTCCGCGGGATCGGCGGACGCCGTCAGGTTGCCCGGCAGCACGGTGTCCAACAGGTACTGGCTGTTGCGGTGGAGGTCGTTGATCTCCGCAGCCACTTCGGGGCGCCGGGCCCAGAGCCGGACGTCGGTCTGCCGGCCGGCACCGGCGTCGGCCACAATCTTCGCGAAGACGGTTCCCCAGCTGCCTGCGCCCAGGACGGCCACTACCTTCGGATGCGTGTTACGCCAGCTCATTGTTCTCAGTCCCGTTCTGTTTGTCGCCGTCGTGTTTGGGCTCTCGGCGCTGCCCGGAGTCATTGTCCTGCTTAATCTTCCGGATCGGGTCAAAGCCCCGGGGCTGCTCAAAGTCCCGGCCGGTTGCCCGTTGTCCGTTTACCGCCGGATCCCAGCGGACGACCGGCGGCTTTTCATCCCGCAGCTCGGCGACGAGATCGGTCAGGCTGTCCATGATGCGTTCGGTGGCGGTGTCCAGCACTGACTTTGTCATCGGCTGGTCCCGCAAGTCGGAAAGATCAACGGGGGTGCCGACCCGCAGCCGCACTGTCTTGCGGGGAAACAGGTTCAGGCGCTTGCTGTAGCGCGGAAGAAGCGCCTCGGCTCCCCAGTGGGCCACCGGAACCACCGGGGCGCCGGTCTGCAGGGCGAGCCGGGCGGCGCCGGTCCGTCCCCGCATCGGCCAGAGATCAGGGTCCCGGGTGAGCGTGCCCTCCGGATAGACAATCAGCGCCCCGCCGGCCTCGATGACGACGCGTGCGGCCTGCAGCGACGCCGAGGCACCGGAGGTGACACGCTCCACCGGGACCTGATTGGTGGCGCGCAGGGCCGACCCGAAGACCGGCACCTTAAAGAGGGATGCCTTCGCCAGGTAGCGGGGCATGATCTTCTGGTTGTAGAAGAAATGCCCCACCACCACTGGGTCGATCTCCGTCACGTGGTTGGGGCAGGCAATGAACCCGGTGTCCCGGGGGAGGTTTTCCAGTCCCTCCCACTGCTTGCGCACCAGGAGGTTCATTACCGGCCGCATGGTGTTCGCCAGCAGGGCGAACGCCACCCGCGACTTGACCGACTCAGGCATGGCGGCGGCTACCTCGTTCCGGCGGAAACGGTCGAAACGTCGAAATCGGCGCCGAGTCCCTCGAGCTTTTCAAGGAAGTGCTCGTAGCCGCGGTTGATCAGTTCGATGCCCGTCACGCGGGAGGTTCCGTCAGCGGCCAGTGCCGCAATCAGGTGGCTGAAGCCGCCGCGCAGGTCCGGAATGTCGACGTCGGCGCCCTTGAGCTGCACCGGACCGGAGATGACCGCCGAGTGCAGGAAGTTGCGCTGGCCGAACCGGCAGGGAACGCTGCCGAGGCATTCGCGGTGGACCTGGATGTTGGCGCCCATGCGGATCAGTGCGTCAGTGAACCCGAACCGGTTTTCGTAGACCGTTTCGTGGACAATGGACACGCCCTGGGCCTGGGTCAGCGCAACAACCAGCGGCTGCTGCCAGTCGGTCATGAAGCCGGGGTGGACATCGGTTTCCAGCACCAGCGGATTCAGTGCCCCGCCGGGATGGTAGAAGCGGATGCCGCCGTCGTCGACGTCGAAGGCGCCGCCGACCTTGCGGTAGGTATTGAGGAACGCGGTGAGATCCTGCTGCGACGCGCCTTCAACGTAAATGTCACCCTTGGTGACCAGCGCAGCCGACGCCCAGGACGCGGCTTCGTTACGGTCAGGCAGGGCACGGTGGTTGTACCCGCTCAGCTCGGTCACGCCTTCAATGCGGATGACCCGGTCCGTCTGGACCGTAATGATGGCGCCCATTTTTTGCAGCACGGCAATGAGGTCCAGGATTTCCGGTTCCACCGCGGCACCGCGCAGTTCGGTGATTCCGACGGCCTTGACGGCGGTCAGCAGCACCTGCTCGGTGGCGCCCACGCTCGGGTAGGGCAGTTCCACCTTCGCGCCGGTCAGGCCCTTGGGCGCGGAGATGGAAATGCCGCCGGGGCGCTTTTCCACCACGGCACCGAAGTTGCGGAGCATCTGCAGGTGGAAGTCGATCGGCCGGTCGCCGATTTTGCAGCCGCCGAGGTCCGGAATGAAGGCCTCGCCGAGGCTGTGCATCAGCGGTCCGCACAGGAGGATCGGAATCCGGGAATCGCCCGCGTGGGCGTCGATGTCCTTTGACGCCGCCGTCTTGGCGTTCTGGGGATCCATGGTCAGGTCCCCGGTCACCGGATCCTTGGTGACTTCAACACCGTGGAGCTGCAACAGCGAGGTGACTACCTCAACGTCCTTGATTTCCGGAACGTTGCGAAGCAGTGACGGGCTGTTGCCCAGCAGTGCCGCGACCATGGCTTTGGGAACGAGGTTCTTCGCTCCGCGGACGGGGACTTTTCCTGTCAGAGGAACTCCACCACGGATGGTTAGAACGCTACCCATGAACACCTAATTTCTTTTTTCTATAATGCCCCAACAGCAAAGAGAGACTGCACTCAAGCATAGGAGCAAGCGTCCACATACTGAAATATCAGCTCCTCCGGAAGAACCTTCCCGAGCGACCTGCGCGCAGGGCACCGTGCCGGTCCGGAGCCTCTCCGGGACCCGCACGGCACAACGGACCTGCCCCTGGAAAAACTGATAGGCCCCCGGTCGGGGGCCTATCAATAATACGAAGTGCCGCAGCAGGACACGAAACCGGGCGCGGTGCAAAACCGGCGCCGAAAGGGCTTTTAGGTGCGCGCCGGAAGGGTTGTCGGTTTGAAGGAAGGACGGTGCGCCTCAAACTGTGTGATATCCGTCTCGTGCCGCAGTGTGAGCGAAATGTCATCGAGCCCCTCGAGCAGGCGCCACCGGGTGTATTCGTCAATGGAGAAGGGGGCCGTCACCGCTCCGCAGACCACGGTGCGTGCTTCCAGGTCCACGCTCACCTCGGTCCCCGGAGAGTTCTCCAGCACCTTCCAAATGAGTTCAATGTCATCCTGCGCCACCTGCGCCGCGACAAGCCCCTGCTTGCCGGAATTGCCCCGGAAGATGTCGGCGAAGCGGGAGGACAGGACCGCCCGGAACCCGTAGTCCTTCAAGGCCCAGACGGCATGCTCGCGGGAGGAGCCCGTGCCGAAGTCGGGGCCGGCCACCAGCACTGATCCGGACGAGTAGGGCTCCCGGTTCAGGATGAAGTTCTCGTCCTTGCGCCAGCCGGCGAAGAGGGCATCCTCGAATCCGGTCCGGGTGATCCGCTTGAGGTAGACCGCGGGGATGATCTGGTCGGTGTCGACGTCGCTCTGGCGCAGCGGGACGCCGATGCCGGTGTGGGTGGTGATCTTTTCCATGGCTGGCTCCTAGACGGCTGGCTGGACGGATGCGGCGGCGGGCTCGGTCCGGGCCGCTGCGGACAGCGGCTCAGCACCGGACAGCGGCTCGAGGTCCGACGGCGAACTCAGGGTGCCGCGGACGGCGGTGGCCGCCGCAATCACCGGTGAGACCAGATGGGTGCGTCCGCCCTTCCCCTGCCGGCCCTCGAAGTTGCGGTTGGAGGTGGACGCGCAGCGCTCCCCCGGCGCCAGCTGGTCGGGGTTCATGCCCAGGCACATGGAGCAGCCGGCAAAGCGCCACTCGGCGCCGAAGTCCTTGAACACCTGGTCCAGGCCCTCGGCTTCGGCTTCCAGCCGGACCCGGGCGGAACCGGGAACCACCATCATCCGGATGTCGGGGTCCTTCTGCCGGCCGCGGATGATGTCGGCGGCGATGCGCAGGTCCTCGATCCGGCTGTTGGTGCAGGAGCCCAGGAAGACGGTGTCCACGCGGATGTCCTTCATGGGCGTGCCGGGAGCCAGGTCCATGTAGGTCAGCGCGCGTTCGGCAGCGGCCCGTGCGTTCTCGTCGCCGAACGCTTCGGGGTACGGCACGGACTCGGAGAGCGAGACGCCCTGCCCGGGATTGGTGCCCCAGGTGACGAAGGGCTCCAGCTCATCGGCGTCCAGGAATACCTCGGCGTCGAACACGGCCTCGTCGTCGCTCGCCAGCGACCGCCAGTGCTCGACGGCGGCATCCCAGTCCGCGCCCTGCGGCGCGTGCGGCTTGTCCTTGAGGTAGGCGAAGGTAACGTCGTCCGGGGCCACCATGCCGGCGCGGGCGCCGGCCTCGATGGACATGTTGCAGATGGTCATCCGGGCTTCCATGGACAGGGAGCGGATGGCGGACCCGCGGTACTCGAGCACGTAGCCCTGCCCGCCGCCGGTGCCGATCTTGGCAATGACGGCCAAGATGATGTCCTTGGACGTCACGCCGGGGCGCAGCGTCCCCTCCACGGTGATGGCCATGGTCCGAAAGGGCTTCAGGGACAGCGTCTGGGTGGCCATGACGTGCTCCACCTCGGAGGTGCCGATGCCCATGGCCAGGGCGCCGAACGCACCGTGGGTGGAGGTGTGGGAGTCGCCGCAGACCACTGTCTGGCCGGGCTGGGTCAGGCCCAGCTGCGGGCCCACCACGTGCACGATGCCCTGCTCGGCGTCGCCGAGTGAATGCAGCCGGACGCCGAATTCAGCGCAGTTGGCGCGCAGGGTTTCGATCTGGGTCCGGCTGATCGGGTCCGCGATGGGCTTGTCGATTTCCAGCGTGGGGGTGTTGTGGTCCTCGGTGGCGATGGTGAGGTCAGGGCGCCGCAGCTTCCGGCCCGCCAGGCGCAGCCCTTCGAAGGCCTGCGGGGACGTCACTTCGTGGACCAGATGCAGGTCGATGTACAGGAGATCGGGGGCTCCGTCTTCGCCCTTGACGACGACGTGCTCGTCCCACACCTTCTCCGCAAGCGTCCTGCCTGCTGCGTGCTCACCCATACCCGATGCTCCTTGTGAAGTGTCTTCCGCGAGCCGAAAAGAGCGGCCGCGCAAAGTCGATGCTTTAAGACAACCAGCTCCGCCCGCGGAGACGCCAGTTTTTCGACTTGCATCTCAAATATTGAGACGGCAGTATCAACACATGGACATAACTGGAAACCCGGCCAGCGGCGTCGGCGTCATCGACAAGGCCGCACTGGTGCTGGACGCGCTGGAGGCAGGCCCCACCACGCTGGCGCAGCTGGTCGCCGCCACCGGGCTCGCCCGCCCCACCGTGCACCGCCTCGCCGTCGCGCTGGCGCACCACCGCCTGGTGGGCCGGGACATCCAGGGCCGGTTTGTCCTGGGCGGCCGGCTGGTCGAGCTGGCCTCGGCCGCTGGCGAAGACCGGCTGATTGCGGCGGCGGGCCCGGTGCTGCTGGCGCTGCGCGACGCCACCGGTGAGAGCTCGCAGGTGTTCCGCCGGCAGGGCGAATGGCGGGTCTGCGTCGCCTCAGCCGAGCGTCCCATCGGGCTGCGGGACACCATCCCCGTTGGCACGCAGCTGTCCATGAAGGCCGGCTCGGCCGCCCAGTGCCTGCTGGCCTGGGAGGACCACGACCGCCTGTTCGAGGGCCTGCACAATGCCCGCTTCACGCCCACGGTCCTGGCCGGCGTGCGGCGCCGCGGCTGGGCCCAGAGCCTGGGCGAACGGGAGCCGGGCGTGGCTTCGGTCTCGGCTCCGGTGCGCGGACCGTCCGGCCGGGTGATTGCCGCCGTCTCGATTTCCGGGCCGATCGAGCGCCTGACCCGCCAGCCCGGCCGCATTCACGCCGAAGTGGTGACCCGCGCCGCCGCTCAGCTCACCGAAGCCCTGCGGAAGACCGCGGAGTAGGCCTATTCTGGGACCCACCAAGTCGAAGGGTCACCATGAAACGGCTGCGCCTCCTGTGGAACATCGTCCGCACCACCGGAGCGGAGCGGGTCTTCACCGGGTTCCTCGTGGTGCTGGGCGTGGCCGCGCTGCTGCTGCCGCGCTTTGAACCCGAAGTCGAGGACTTCGGGGACGCCCTCTGGTTCCTGTTTGTTTCCTTCACCACCATTGGCTACGGGGACATTGTTCCGGTCACCATGGCGGGCCGGCTGATCACCGTCTTTGTGGCCCTCTACGGCATCCTCGTGGTGGCGCTGGCCACCGGTGTCATTGTCGGTTACTACAGTGAAATCCTCCGCACCCGCGCCAACACCAGCCTCGATGAACTGATCGGCGAGCTGGAGAACCTGCCGGACCTTTCCCGCGAGGAGCTCCTGACCCTCGCGCAGCGGATCCGGAACCGGCATATCCTGCGGTAGCTTTCAGCCGGCGAAGTGGTCCCAGCCGGCAACGCGGGGCGCCTCTCCCCCGACGGTGACGCCGGCGCCGTCGTGCACCGTGCCCAGCCGTTCGAACCCTTCCGGGAGTGCGGTTCCGGCGGGGAAGGCGGCCAGCAGGCCGTGGTCCTCGCCACCGCCGAGCACCCAGTCCAGGGCATCCGCGCCCAGCCGCGACGCCGCAGCCTGCAGCGGCTCCGCATGGCGGGCGAGGGCTGCGGGATCAAGTTCGACGGCGACACCGGAGGCGGCCGCAATACGTCCGGCGTCCCGGACCAGCCCGTCCGAGATGTCCAGCATGGCGGTGGCTCCTGCTGCTGCGGCCTCCGGACCCCGGGCAAGGGGCGGACGCGGCCGGCACTGGGCAGCGGCAAGCTCCAGTAGGACCTGGTTTTCCGTGCTGGGATCGGAGTGCAGGGAGGCATAATCCTCGGAGCTTTCCAGTACTGCCAGCCCTCCCGCCGCCCTGCCCAGGACACCGGCGACAGCAATGACGTTCCCCGGCCGGGCACCCGAGCGCAGCACCGGCGACCGGCCCTGCAGGGAGCCGGTGACAGCCGCAGTGACCACGATCTCGCGGCCCCGGCCCAGGTCACCGCCGACCACCGAGCACCCGGAGGCGCCAAGGACGTGGATGGCCGCAGCCAGGCCGTCGGCCAGGTCCTCCACCCAGGCAACCTCGGTGCTGCCCGGCAGGGTGAGGCTGACAACCAGGGAGGTGGCCACGGCGCCCATGGCATTGATGTCGGAGAGGTTCTGCGCCGCGCATTTCCAGCCGACGTCGAACCCGCTGGTGCGGTAGCCGGACGGCCAGGACAGCCGAAAGTCGGCGTCCTGCACCAGGGTGTCGATCGAGATCACGGTCCGCCCGTCCGGAGCTGCCACGATGGCGGCGTCGTCGCCGGGTCCCAGCAGCGCTTTGGGCGCTCCCAGCCGCGGAAAGATCCGGGCGAGCAGGGCTTTTTCGTTCAGGTCCGCCACTGTCGGCGCGTGCGTGGGCACTGGAGCTTTCCTTTGGGTCAACAAAGAGGAACACAGTGTCCCTGCTGAAATCGATTATGGCAGGGAGCGCGCTTTCCGGCGTATTCTCCGGTGCATGACTGATTATGCGGTGTTGCTGCGCGGCGTGAATGTTGGCGGGGTGACGGTCCGCTCGGCGGATTTGCGCTCGACTCTGGCGGCTCTTCCGGTGTCCGGGGTCAAGACCTTTCTCGCCAGCGGCAACGTAACTCTCTCTTCCGAGGCCGCAGCCGATGAGCTCAAATCGATGGTGGAGGCGGCACTGCGGGCGGACTTCGGCTACGACGCCTGGGTGGTGGTCCTGACCAAGGAGCGGCTGGCCGAGCTGGCCGCCGCCGTTCCCTATCCGGCCGACGATGCACAGATGCACGCCTACGTGACGTTCGGGTCCGACGCCGGGCTGCTCACGGAGCTGTTCGAGGCCGGAGCCGCGCTGGGTGCCGAACAGGTGCGGCTGGGACCGGAAGCGGTCGCGTGGCCGTGCCCCAAGGGCCAGACCTTGGAAGGTCCTCTGTCCCGTTTGGGTTCGAGCGCCCGCTACAAGGCAAGCACCACCACGAGAAACCTGAGGACGCTGCAGAGGATGATCCGCGATTGAACACAAAAAAGCCAGCCCCGGACATTGTCCGGAGCTGGCTGAAATGGTGACCCCAGCGGGATTCGAACCCGCGTTACCGCCGTGAGAGGGCAGCGTACTAGGCCGCTATACGATGGGGCCAGTACAAGCATTCTGCCCGTGAAGGCGTCTTGCTTCCTTTTGCTCAATTGGAATTAAGCTCAATAAGCTTTTCACACTTATTGCTGATCTTCAAATTGATAATTTCTTATCAATTGAGAACCGCTGGGATACCAGGACTCGAACCTAGAATGTCGGTACCAGAAACCGATGTGTTGCCAATTACACCATATCCCACTGTGCTTTTTCGGTTGTTTTGGAGAAGTTTTTCCCCGCTCCAACCCCTCAGCACGAGATATAACTATACACCGGTTCCGGAGGAAGTACAAAACCGCCGCCGGCCCTCCCGTGGTGCTGTCAGCCGGTGGCCAGTCGCACCACCTCGCGCAGCGACCGCACCACGGCGATCTGCTCCGTGGGGTGTGGATCCGATCCGCTCCGCACCGGCGAGGGATACTCCGGGCGGTCCAGCCAGACACCCCGGAGGCCGGCGGCGCAGGCTCCTTCGGCGTCGACGCGCAGGTTGTCCCCGACGTACAGGGTCTGCGCCGCGTCGCTGCCGAGCCGGCGGACGCCTTCGTGGAAGATGGCGGGCTCCGGCTTGGCCGCACCCACCGTGTCGATGCCCACGAGGACCGTGATCCGCTGCAGGCCGGCGGCATCCAGCTTGGCGCGCTGGTAGTCATGAACGTTGTTGCTGACGGCGCCGTACGGAATGCCTCTGGCATCCAGCTCATCCAGCAGCGGCACGACGTCGTCGAACGCGCGAAAGTGCAGCGGCAGGGTCGCTTCGTAGGTTGTGTTCCAGTGCTCTGCCGCGTCGTCGTCGAGCAGCGGCTGCCCGGTGCTCCTGCGGGCGTGCTGCAGCCGTCGGACGCGCTGATCGGCGAAGGACAGCTCACCGGCCAGGTACCTGTCGTAGTACCCTTCCGGATCCGCGGTGAAGAGGGCCTTGAAGGCGGTCCACTCCTCCGCGGTGAAATGTGCGAGGTCGTGGCGGCCGAGGGACTGCAGCGTGGTCCCCATGGCTGCCTGCAGGTCCACGAGGGTCTCATCGATGTCGAAGAGCACCCCGCGGACCTGCCTGCGTTGTTTCATGCAGTTAGCCGGCGTTGCGGAAGGCGCGGATGCGGGCCAGCGAGGAGTCCTTGCCCAGGATCACCATGGACTCGAACAGCGGCGGTGAGATGCGGCGTCCGGAGACGGCGGTGCGGACCGGGCCGAAGGCCAGGCGCGGCTTGATGCCCATCTCGTCGACCAGCGCCGTGCGCAGCGCCGCCTGAATGTTCTCGGCGGTCCAGTCGGACACCGGCTCCAGCGCGGCCAGCGCGGCGTCCAGCACCTCGGTGAGGTTGGCCGGCAGGCCCTTCCGCGCGTCGTCGGCCACGTCAATGGCGTCGTCGGCCTTGAAGAGGAAGCCCAGCATGTCCGGCGCCTCGCCCAGCAGGGTGATGCGTTCCTGGACCAGCGGAGCGGCCTCGGTGAGGATCTCCTCCTCCCGGGCGGTGAGGGTCTCCCCCACCAGGCCGGCGGTCTGCAGGTACGGGACCAGGCGGTTGCGGAAGTCTTCGGCAGCCAGCATCCGCACGTGGGTGCCGTTGATGGCCTCGGCCTTCTTCAGGTCAAAGCGGGCCGGATTGGCCAGCACGTTGTGGATGTCGAAGTTTTCCACCAGCTGGTCGACGGTGAAGATGTCCTCGTCGGCGGACAGCGACCAGCCCAGGAGCGAGAGGTAGTTGAGCAGGCCCTCGGGAATGAAGCCGCGTTCGCGGTGCAGGAAGAGGCTGGACTCCGGATCACGCTTGGAGAGCTTCTTGTTGCCGCCGCCCATGACGTAGGGCAGGTGGCCGAAGAGCGGCATGTACTGGGCCACTCCGACGTCGATCAGCGCCCGGTAGAGCGCGATCTGGCGGGGTGTGGAGGAGAGCAGGTCCTCGCCGCGCAGCACGTGCGTGATGCCCATCAGGGCATCGTCGACCGGATTGACGAGCGTGTAGAGCGGTGCCCCGTTGGCGCGGACCACCACGAAGTCCGGAACGGTGCCGGCCTTGAACGTGATTTCGCCGCGGACCAGGTCGTTGAAGGTAATGTCTTCGTCGGGCATCCGGACGCGCAGCACCGGTGAGCGCCCCTCGGCCTTGAAGGCCTCGATCTGCTCGGGCGTCAGGGTGCGGTCATAGTTGTCGTAGCCGAGCTTGATGTCGCGGCCGGCCGCGCGGTGCCGGGCCTCGATCTCCTCAGGAGTGGAGTAGGACTCGTACAGGTGGCCGGCGTCCTTGAGCTTGGCGATGACGTCCTGGTAGATGTCGCCGCGCTGGGACTGGCGGTACGGCTCATGCGGCCCGCCCACGTTGACGCCTTCGTCCCAGGTGATGCCCAGCCAGTCCAGGGCATCCAGCAGCTGCAGGAAGCTCTCTTCGCTGTCGCGGGCGGTGTCGGTGTCCTCGATGCGGAACACCATGGTGCCGCCGGTGTGCTTGGCATAGGCCCAGTTGAACAGGGCGGTCCGGATCAGGCCCACGTGCGGGGTACCTGTGGGGGAAGGACAGAAACGCACGCGCACGGGGGTGCTGTCATCGACGGTGGGCAGTTCGGCAAGTGAAGGCAGGTTAGTCATGATGCTTTCCAGTTTAGACTCTCGATCCGCCCGGCCCGACGTTTACCGGCTGTACTGCAGCAGCCAGAGGAAGATGCCGCCGGCAACCACGCCGGCGGCAGCGGCCCCCGCCGTCTCACGTGCCGGGCGGTCCCTCCCGCTCAGCAGCGCGGCGACGAACATTGCGGCTGCGGCGATCGCGGCTGCCGTCCCCGCGGCGCCCGGCAGCAGCAGGAACAGAAGCGTCGGAAGAACGACGGCGGCCGCGGCGCAGGTGACCGCTGCCCAGTCCAGCCGCACCACCTTGGTTAGCGCGGCGGTGAGGGCATAGGCGGTGATCATCGCGAAGATTACGGCGGCCAGAGCCCGCGGTCCGTCGGTCCACCGGATAACCCGCAGCACCATGAAGCACGCCCCGGCGGCTCCGAGGATGATGGGTGGCGCGCCCAGCCGGTCCAGGCCGCGGCGCAGGTCCCCGCGCCGGTCCAGGACAGTGACCAGGGCCCAGGGAAACAGGCTCACCAGGACAGCGGCGCCGGCGCCCCACAGCAGGGCATTTCCGCCGCCGTCGTTAAGGAACGGCGCCGCAAACAGGGCGGCTGCCCACACCACTCCGGGCAGCAAAAAGCGCCGGACCGGGGCACGGTTGCGCCTCGGTCCGGCGCCGGAAGAACTCATGCCTAGCTGCGGGCGGTGTTCACGAGGCGGCCGATGCCCTCGATCTCGACGTCGTAACGCTCGCCGTCGGAGATGAGCCCGACGCCGGCGGGCGTGCCGGTGAGGATGACGTCACCGGGCAGCAGGGTGAAGGCCTGGGACACATAGGACACCAGTTCCTTCACACTCCAGATCATCGCGCTGGTGTTGCCGTCCTGGACGAGCTGGCCGTTGAGGTAGCCGCGGACCGCGAGGTCATCGGTGTCCAGCTCGGTCTCGATCCAGGGGCCGAGCGGGCAGGAGGTGTCAAAGCCCTTGGCCCGGGCCCACTGGTCGTCGGTGCGCTGGGCGTCGCGGGCAGTGAGGTCATTGGCGCAGGTGTAGCCGAAGATGACTTCGTCCACCCGGTCCAGCGGGACGTCCTTGCAGATGCGGCCAATGACGACGGCGAGCTCGGCCTCGTAGGACACCTCGTCCGAGAAGGACGGCAGCACAACGGGATCGTTCGGGCCGATCACCGAGGTGTTGGGCTTGAGGAACATCAGCGGCGCCGGCGGCACTTCGTTGCCCATCTCGCTGGCATGGTCAGCGTAGTTGCGGCCGATGCCGACCACCTTGCTGCGCGGAATGATCGGCGCCAGAAGACGGACGTCCTCGAGCTTGTGGCGCTCCCCCGTCAGCTGGACGCCGGAGAAAAATGGATCGCCCTTGATGACGGCTATTTCCTCATGGCCCTCGTCCCCGTCGACGACGCCGAACGCTGGGTCACTGTCTTGTACAAATCGAGCAATACGCATGCCCTCAAGCCTAGTAGACGAAACCTCCGGTCCGGTGCAGCGTCCCCCCTTTCCTCCCCCGAGATGGGCTGAAGGTGCACGTCTGAGCGCTGAGACATGCACCTGCTGCCATCTCGACCGCCGGGGTGCGATACTGCAACCGACGACAGCGTCACCGTTGAACCAGCCGGCGGAAAGGACTGTCAGCCATGGGAGCCTCCGTTACTGCGAAAAATTCCAAGGCGTCCCCCTGGATTCCGGCATTCGCCGGTCTGAGCTGGGTTGGCATCTTCGTCCACAATGTCGCCGATCTCCCCGGCCAGACAGTCCTGAGCCCGGAATCTTCCGTTCCCCTGCTTTTGGCCGCAGCGCTCGTTGGTCTCTGGTTCACGCGGCGGCGGGTCGGTGCGGTGTGGGGGCTGCTGGCATTAGGCCTGCTGCATTTGGCTGGTGCCATAGTCAGCGTGCTGCCGCTGGCGATCCTGCCTTTCGATCCTGATCAGACGCTGAAGCACTATGCCTTCCACCTGCTCTACGGCCTGACCCAGCTCCCCTTGGTGATCACGACGGCCGCCTGGCTGCGCAGGCACCGCCGCGGGAATTCGCCGGCCACGCCGGGCTAGGAAGGCTGCGAACGTGCTCAATCTCTCGCGAGTTGGCTGTAAGTGCTGTTCCCGGGTCCGGGACGTGCAGTTTCTGCCATCTCGGCGCAAAACGAGCCAGGGCCCGGGGGGGTGCCGGCGGGCCTGGAACACACAGGTTAAACAAGTAGGTGTTAAACAAGTAAGGCCCCGCCAATGGCGGGGCCTTACTCTCTGAACAACCGGTGTCTTTCAACCGTAAATATTGTCCGGCGGTGACCTACTCTCCCACATCCTCCCGGATGCAGTACCATCGGCGCTGTGGGTCTTAGCTTCCGGGTTCGGA
>NZ_JASKLX010000004.1:0-30717 GCF_030125555.1 Arthrobacter sp. zg.Y820 | reverse complement strand
TGCACTAAATTCGAAACCAGCTAAAAAAGTCCTCCCAACCCACGGGGTGGGCGGAAGAACCAGTTCAACCAATTAAAATAATTGGTATCAATAAACTTGGCACACTATTGAGTTCTCAAACAACAGATGCATCCGAAATACTCGGAAAAACAATTGAATGTCTTTCTTTTCTCTTCGCTGCAGTGTTTCTTTATTCTATTTCATCCGGACAGTTTTAGCAATTCCGCGTTATCCGCGGAACCTGGCCGAAACAACCGGGTGAACCCGCCACGAAGCTTCCGGATCTTGTCCGTTGCGTTGTGATGGGTTGTGGCTGCCGAGTCCGGGAGTCTCACTTGCAGAACATGTCTGTCAGGCGCTCACCGGGGCAACTCACTAAACTTTACACACCCTCGGCGGTCGGCGCAAACCGCTGGAGTGTGACCTCCTGCATGCTGCCCAAACCGGCACCCGAGTGCGGGTTCCGCTGCACCGGTACTGCAGGTGAAGCGGACTAAATCCAGTGTGCGACGCTTCAGCCCTTGCCCGCAAGTTCGATCGCGGTGGTTGTACTCACAGCTGTTCGCGCAGGTACTGCAGCTGCGCCGCCACCGACAGTTCAGCGGCACCTCGAACGTTGGCCGGAATGTCGGTGTAGACCAGATCAGCGATGCGGGAAACCCCGGCATCAGGCCCGGCCTCCGCCAGGGCGGCGCGGATCTGCTCCAGCCGCTCCTCGCGGTGGTCGCGGTAGGTCAGCACCACGGAGCTGAGATCCGGCAAAACGGGTCCGTGCCCCGGCAGCACTGTTGCATGACCGAGTGCTGCCAGCCGCTCCAGGCTCGCCAGGTAATCCCCCAGCGTGCCGTCCGGAAAATCCAGCACTGTCGTGCCGCGTCCCAGGATGGTGTCTCCGGTCAGCACGGAGCCGCCCGGTCCGTCGGCGGGCAGATGGAACGAGACGGAATCGGAAGTGTGCCCGGGAGTTGCCACCACGCGGATGTCCACTCCCCCGGCCTGCAGTTCCTCACCGTCGGCCAGGGGCGGACCGTTTACGCAAAAAGCCGGATCCAGGGCACGGACGGGTGCCCCGGTCATTTCGGCAAAGCGCCGGCTGGCCTCCGTGTGATCGGCGTGCCGGTGTGTGATCAGGACCAGCTCCACAGAGCCGGCCGAGACCAGCAGCTGCAGGTGACCCTCGTCCAGCGGCCCGGGGTCCACCACCGCCACGCGTTCTGCACCGTTTGCTGCAACAACATAGCTGTTGGTTCCCTCCAGGCTCATGGGACCGGGGTTCGGCGCCAGGGCAAAGCGGGTCAGCGGGCTGCTGCGGGTGAGGACGGTGGTGGACATCGGGTTCCTTTATTAAGCCGGCGTCAGGCCAGGCGCGTCAGCCAGCCGTGGGTGTCTTCCACGGTGCCGGTCTGAACACCCAGAAGCTGTTCGCGGATGGACATGGTGACGGGACCGGCGACGGCGTCGGGTGAGCCGATGGTTTCGGTTTCGGTCTTCAGCTCACCCACCGGGGTGATGACCGCGGCGGTGCCACAGGCAAAGACCTCGGTGATGTCGCCGGAGGCCACGCCGTCGCGCCATTCGTCCAGGGTGATCTTGCGTTCCTGGACGTTCAAGCCGCGGTCCCGGCCCAGCTGCAGGACGGAGGAACGGGTGATGCCGTGCAGGATGGTGCCGGACAGGGCCGGTGTCACCAGCGAACCGTCCTTGAACACGAAGAACACGTTCATTCCGCCGAGTTCTTCCACCGCATTGTCGTTGAACTCATCCAGGAACAGCACCTGCTTGCAGCCGTGTGCTTCGCCTTCCATCTGGGCGATCAGCGAGGCCGCGTAGTTGCCGCCGCACTTGGCTTCGCCGGTGCCGCCGCGGCCGGCGCGGGCGTACTTGGTGGAGAGCCAGATGGAGACGGGCTTCAGTTCGCCGCCGAAGTAGTTGCCGGCCGGCGAAGCAATAACCCGGTAGGAAACCTCACGTGCCGGACGAACACCTAGGAACGCCTCGGTGGCGATCATGAACGGCCGCAGGTACAGAGCAGCGCCGTCGCCCTCCGGGATCCAGCCGGAATCCACGGACACCAGCCGGCGCAGGGATTCCAGGAACAGCTCCTCGGGCAGCTCCGGCAGTGCCAGACGCCGGGCGGAGAGGTTCATCCGGGCCGCGTTCGCTTCGGGGCGGAACGTCCAGACGGAGCCGTCGGCGTGGCGGTACGCCTTCAATCCCTCGAAGACCTCCTGGCCGTAGTGCAGCACTGCAGCGGCCGGGTCCATGGCAATCGGACCGTACGGTTCAATCCGGGCGTTCTGCCAGACACCGGCACCGGAGTCGTCGACCTTGAAGTCAATGACTGCGGTGTGGTCCGTGAAGTAGTCTCCGAATCCGGGATTGGCCAGAATGGCCGCACGCTCCTCGGCCGGCTTCGGGTGGGCAGAGAGCTCCTGGCTGAATTCCAGAGCACTGACAGACATTTTTTCCTCCACGGTGGGCGGCGCGGCCGCCCGACGAAAATGGGTACTGGTACCTTCCGAGCTTAGGACACGGCTGCGCTTATCGCATTGCCGATGGTCGCCGTCGTCCGCGGTTCCCCGGTGCGGCCGGCGACGTCGTCCTCCACCGCTTCCTCCACGCGGGCGGCCTCTTTTTCCAGCCCCAGGTGGCGCAGCAGCAGGGCGGCGGAGAGGATGGCGGCGGTGGGGTCGGCCTTTTGCTGGCCGGCGATGTCAGGGGCGGAGCCGTGCACCGGCTCGAACATGGACGGGAAGGTACCGTCCATATTGAGGTTGCCGGACGCCGCCAGGCCGATGCCGCCGGTCACCGCCGCGGCGAGGTCGGTGATGATGTCGCCGAACAGGTTGTCGGTGACGATGACGTCAAACCGGGCGGGGTCCGTGACCATGAAGATGGTGGCCGCATCCACGTGCAGGTAGTCGTGGCTCACCTCGGGGAATTCGGCGGCGACGCGTTCCACCGTCCGTTTCCAGAGCCGGCCGGCATAGACCAGCACGTTGTGCTTATGGACCAGCGTGAGCTTTTTGCGCGGACGGTCATTCGCGCGGCGGAAGGCGTCGCGGACCACGCGCTCCACGCCGTAGGCAGTGTTCAGGGAGACCTCGGTGGCCACCTCGTGCGCGGTGTCTTCGCGGAGCACGCCGCCGTTGCCGGTGTACGGCCCCTCGGTGCCTTCCCGGACCACCACGAAATCAACGGTTCCGGGATTGGCCAGCGGACTGGCCACGCCGGGATAGAGCCGGGACGGACGGAGGTTGACGTAGTGGTCGAGGCTGAAGCGCAGCTTCAGCAGCATCTCGCGTTCAATCAGCCCTGACGGAATGCTCGTATCCCCCGGGGCAGCGCCCACGGCGCCGAACAGGATGGCGTCGTGCTGCTTGAGCGCCTCCAGGGTTTCCTCCGGAAGGGTTTCCCCGGTCGCTAGCCAGTGCTCGGCACCCAGCGGATATTCGGTCAGCTCGAAGCGGACGGGACCGCCGCCGGTGACGGCCAGCAGGACCTTGACGGCCTCGGCGGTGACTTCGGGGCCAATGCCGTCGCCGGAAATGACGGCCAGGGAAACTGTGGTGGGCTGTTCGCTCATATCGACAGTCTAGGAACGCTGTCCATATCCCGGGCAAACCGTCCCACATGCTGGACAGGTGGCAGGATTCCCCGCGCAACACTCCACCCCGCCGTCGTCCGTCGTTCGCCGTTCGCCGTCGTCCACCGAGACGGCAGAAAGTGCGCTTCCCGGGGCTGGGACGTGCACTTTCTGCCGGTTCGCGGAAAGACAGATCACCCTGTGGGATGAGGCGCGGGTAAATGAACTGGCCCTAGAGTTGGTTTCCATGCTCGTGCACCGTCGAATCCATGCCTGGACGCAGGCGAATCCGTTCAAGGTCAACCTCTTTCAGGCGCTGGCCGCCACGGCTCTATTTGCCTTCCCCTTCCTGCTGAGCGGCCGCACTTACCTGGTGGAGTTCGTCCTCTCAGTTGCCATCTGCCTTCCCCTGGCGTGGCGGCGGACCCGCCCGGTGACCGCCGCGGGCATCCAGGCCGCGGCCTGCCTGCTGCAGCTGGTCCTGGTTCCGGTCACCGGGCTGCCGGCTGACATCTTTGTGCTCGCCACCGTGCACTCCCTGGCCGCCTTCGCCCCGCGCTGGGTGAGCCTGGCCGGGCTGGCCCTGGCCCTTGTTGGCGGTGCACTCTTTATGTTCCGGTATTTCTCGTTCCCCTATCTCAGCGGCCCGCACGCTCTGATTGTCTCCTTTGTCGGTCTCGTCGCGGTCGAAGCGGTGGTCGTGGTCGCCTGGACCTTCGGCGACCTGACCCGCACCCGCAGGCTCGCCATGGACGCGCTGCGGGACCACGCCCGCCGGCTGGAAGTGGAACGCCAGCAGGAACGTGACCTGGCCGCCGCCGATGAGCGCACCCACATCGCCCGGGAAATGCACGACATCGTGGCACACTCCCTCTCGGTCATCATCACCCAGGCCGACGGCGCCCGGTATGCGAGCGCCTCCGATCCGGACATTGCACCCCGGACCCTGGCCACCATCGCTGAAACCGGGCGCGGCTCGCTGCGCGAAATGCGCCGCCTGCTCGGGGTCCTGCGCGGCGACGAGCTCGCTTCCACCCGCCCGCTGCCGTCGCTGGCCGACATCCCCGAGCTGGTGGACGCCGTGAAGCGCGCCGGAGTGCAGGTGGCCGTGACCGAGACCGGCACGATGCGCCGGCAGCTTCCCCCCGGCGCCGAGCTGACTGCCTACCGGGTCATCCAGGAATCGCTGACCAATGTCCTTAAGCACGCGGGCCCAACGGTGCAGGCCGGCGTCGATCTGCAGTGGACGCCCCGAGGACTCGAGATCGCGGTGCACGACGACGGCCGCGGCGCAGGTGCGGAAGGCCCGACTCCTCCTCCCCCGGCTGCTCCGCCCTTTGCCGGTTCCGGACCTGTGCCCGGTTCCGGACCTGTGCCCGGTTCCGGACCGGTCCCCACCTCGGGGTCCGGCCAGGGCATCAACGGCATGGCGGAGCGGGTGGCCCTCTACGATGGAAGACTGGTTGCCGCTCCTGCGGCCGGCGGAGGATTCCGCGTTACCGCATTCATTCCCTACACGGAGGCCTGAGCATGACCGGCACCCTGCCGCCCCTGTCCGAAGCTGCCGCCCCCGCTCCCGCCCCCATCCGGGTGGCGCTGGTTGATGACCAGCAGCTGGTGCGCGGCGGCTTCAAGATGCTGATCAATTCCCAGCCGGATCTCACGGTGGTGGCCGAGGCCGGCAACGGACGCGAAGCGCTGCAGGCCCTCTCGGCGGTCCGCGCCGACGTCGTCCTCATGGACGTGCGCATGCCCGGCATGGACGGGATCGAGGCGACCGCCCGGCTCCTGGAACGTGCCGCGGCACAGCCCAAGGGATCCACCGACCCGGACCTGAAGGTGGTGGTGCTGACCACCTTCGACCTGGACGAATATGCCCTCTCCGCCATCCGGGCCGGAGCCAGCGGCTTCCTGCTGAAAGACGCACCGCCGGAGGAGCTGTTGGAGGCCATCCGCACCGTGTACCGCGGCGACGCGGTGATTGCGCCGTCTACCACCCGCCGGCTGCTGGACCATGTGGCGCCGCTGCTCCGTTCACCCACCGCCGAAGTCAGCCGGCATGCCGCCGACGTCGAACGCCTCACTCCCCGCGAGCGCGAGGTGTTCGGGCTGATTGCCCAGGGGCTGTCCAATCCGGAAATCGCCGCCCGCCTGTTCCTGTCCGATGCCACGGTCAAAACGCATGTCAGCCACATCCTGGCCAAGCTCGGAGCCCGGGACCGGGTGCAGGCTGTTGTGATCGCCTACGAGACCGGTATCGTCGCTCCGTAGCCCGGGGACTCCCCAACCGCTGAGGTGCCCCGGTTCCGGAGGTGTCCGATGCCCAGCGAAACCGACGTCCGCTCCCTCTGCCTGGCGCTGCCCGGCGTCACCGAACGGCTGAGCTGGCAGCAGCCCGCCTGGTTTGCCCGCACCCTGATGGCCCGGATCTGGGAGGAGGGTGTGCTGACCGTCAAAACGGAGGAACGGGAAGCGCTCGCGGGCACCGACCCGGACATCTTCTACTGGACTCCCCATCACAACCGGTCCCCGATGCTGGTGCTGGTGCGGCTGGACCGCGTGAACCGGGCCGAACTGGAGGAGCTGCTCCTGGAGTCCTACCGGCTGGCCGGTCCCCTTCCCCCCACGGTATGAGAAGCATGTTCCCGGATCCCCTACCCTCCTCCGATGTGCGCAGGGGCCGCGGGAAATAGCTTTGGGGGTATGACAACCCTTACCGAGACATCTTCCGTGCCCGGCGGCACCACGGCCGCCGCAGCCGCCCGCTCCCTGAACAAGACCTACGGCTCCGGGGACACCGCCGTCCATGCCCTGTCCAACGTGGACGTCACCTTCGACGCCGGCACCTTCACCGCGATCATGGGTCCCTCCGGATCCGGCAAATCCACCCTCATGCACTGCCTGGCAGGTCTCGACACCGCCGATTCGGGCCGGATCTGGATCGGGGACACGGAGATCACCGCCCTGAAGGACGCCGAGCTTACCCGCCTGCGCCGCGACAACGTCGGCTTCGTCTTCCAGTCCTTCAACCTGGTGCCCACCCTCACGGCGGAACAGAACATTACGCTGCCCGTGGCCCTGGCCAACGGCAAAGTGGACTCCGGGTGGCTGAGGTACATTACCGAGACGCTTGGCCTCACCGGCCGGCTGACGCACCGCCCCCACGAGCTCTCCGGCGGCCAGCAGCAGCGCGTCGCCGTCGCCCGCGCCCTGCTGACCCGCCCGCACGTGGTCTTCGGGGACGAGCCCACCGGCAACCTGGATTCGAAGTCCGGCGCCGAGGTGCTCTCCCTGCTGCGGCGCTCCACCCGGGAAATGGGCCAGAGCATCATCATGGTGACCCATGATCCGGTGGCCGCGTCCTACGCCGACCGGGTGGTCCTGATGAACGACGGCGAACTGGTGGGCGAACTGGCCAGCCCGACGCCGGAAACCGTGCTCGCCGCCCTGACCAAACTGGGGGCCTGAGCATGCTGCAGGTAGCCCTGGCGCAGGTGCGCCTGAACGCCCGCCGCTTCATCGCCGTCTCCCTGGCCGTGATGATCGCCGTCGGGTTCCTGACCGCCACCCTGGTCATCAATTCCTCCTCCAAGGCCTCCCTGGAGCAGAGCGTGGGCGAGGGATTCCGCAACGCCGACCTGATCCTCGCCAGCGAAGTGCCGTCCTATCTGCCCGAGGGCGTGATCCTCACCGAAGACGCTGTTGAGGCGGTGCGCAGCGTTCCCGGCGTGGACGCCGTCTATCCGGTGCAGTCGGCCTACGTTAATTTCGCCGGCGGAACGAAGACGGTCTTCGCCCAGCTGTTGAACACCCCGTCGTCGGCGGAACTGCTGCCCGTGGACGTAGTGCTGGGAACCCTTCCCTCGAGCGACAGCCAGGTGGCCGTGGACCAGGACACCGCCACCCGCTACAACCTGTCCATCGGTTCCACCGTCCCGGTTTCATCAAGCACCGGAGACCCCTCCGATACGCGGGCCGCGGACCTGACCGTCAGCGCCGTCGTATCGACCTCGAACAATCCCTCGATGATGGGTACGCCTCAGCTCTACTCCTCCGAAGCAACCGCATCTCTGTTCGCGGAGGCGGAACAGGGGTTCTCCACCATTCAGCTGGCCCTGGCTGACGATGCCGGGGCGGCCGGGGTCCGGACGCAGCTGGAGCAGAACCTCACGGACGCCGGTCTGGACGGCATCGCCGTCCGCACCTCGGCGGAACAGACCGAGGAAGCCGTTGCGCAGTTCACCGGCGGCGAAGACGCCCTGACCATTGTCCTCCTGGCCTTCGCAGCCGTGGCCCTGCTGGTCTGCGCCCTCGTGGTTTCCAACACCTTCTCGGTGCTGGTGGCCCAGCGGACACGTGAACTGGCGCTGCTGCGCTGCATCGGCGCCAGCCGAAAGCAGATCCGCCGCTCCGTCATCACGGAAGCGGCGCTGGTTGGCATCGTGTCCTCGATACTCGGCGTGGCGGCCGCCGTCGGCCTCGTGGCTGTCATCGTGACCTTCCTGAAAACGGACACCGCGAGCAGCTTTGCCACTTTGGCGGTCAGCCCGCTCGCGGTCGTCACCGGCCTCGGCGTCGGCATTCTCCTGACACTGCTTTCCGCACTGGTGCCGGCCCGCGCGGCAACAGCCGTTGCGCCCCTGGCGGCTCTCCGCCCGGCCGAGGACGTCCGTGCCGGCACCCGGAGCGGACGGATCCGGCTGGTCATCGGACTGGTCCTGCTGGCCGCCGGCGCAGCGCTGCTCGGCTACGGTGCTTCCGTCAATGACCTGATGCTGGCTGTTCCGGGCGGAATGCTGAGTTTTGTCGGCATCCTGATGTGCGCCACGCTGTTTGTGCCGCCGCTGGTCCGCGCCGTCGGCACCCTGGCCGCTCCCCTGGGCGTGCCGGGCAAGCTCGCGGCGGTTAATGCCGTCCGCAACCCCCAGCGCACGGCGGCCACGTCCTCGGCCCTGCTGATCGGCGTGACCCTGGTGGCGATGATGATGACCGGTGCCGCCACGGCCCGGACCTCGCTGGACAGCGTCCTCGCCGCCGAGTTCCCCGTGGACGTCAGCGTCCGCGGCGGCGCCCTGGGCGATTCGCCGCTGACCGCCGCCGACGCGGAAGCGGCCCGGGGCGTCGACGGCGTAGCCGAAGCGGTGCTGCTGCCCGTGGTGGGAACCACGCAGATGTACGGACAGCCTGAAGGCGTTTATGCCCTGGAGCCGGCCGACGCCGCCGCAGTCCTTCAGGACCAAACCCTGAAACTCACCCCCGGCACGATCCTCATGCCGCAGAGCACCACCGCCAAGACCGTTACGGTGCAGGGTGCCGAATCCGCCGTCGAACTCGACGTCGTGGTGGCCGGCAGCAGCCAGCTGCGGCCGCTGATCAGCGCCGACACCGCGCAGGCCCTCGGCGGAGTTCCGGAAACCGGCGACGCCTACCTCCAGCCCCAGGTGTGGATCTCGGTGGCGGAAGGCCTCAGCAACGGAGAGCTCAAGGACCTGCAGACCGAGCTTGCCGAAACCATGGGGGTGGACGACTACATGGTTTCGGGCGCCGTCATGGAACGCGCGGCCTTCGAACAGGTCATCGATGTCCTGCTAATGGTGGTGACCGGCCTGCTTGCGGTGGCCGTGGTGATCGCCCTGGTGGGGGTGGCCAACACGCTGTCCCTCTCGGTCCTCGAACGCACCCGCGAGTCCTCGCTGCTGCGCGCGCTGGGCCTGACCCGGGGCCAGCTGCGCGGCATGCTCGCCCTGGAAGCGCTCTTGATCGCCGGCGTCGCGGCACTGTTCGGCTGCGTGCTCGGTGCGGTGTACGGCTGGCTCGGGGCAAGGTCAGCCCTAGGTTCCTTCGCTGATGTGGCGCTGGCTGTCCCGTGGCTGCAGCTCCTGGCCGTCCTGGCCGTGGCGATCCTGGCCGGCCTGCTGGCGTCGGTGCTGCCCGCCCGCCGTGCGGCACGCCTCTCCCCCGTGGCCGGGCTGGCAGCGGACTGACCGTTGCCGCGGCAGGTTTCCGGGGCGGGTCTCTGCGGCGGGTTCCCGGCCGTTCCGCGGCCCGGGAACTCGCGGCCGGTGCCGGGATCTGACAGGATAATCAGCAGACTGATCAGCACTAATTGAAGGAGCACGCCATGTCTGATTCCGGCGCCGGGTGGAAACCCGAGCACGCGTCACTGTCCGCCTACCTGGATGATCATCTGCTGGGGGCGGAAACGGGGGTGCGGCTTTTTGGTGCTGCCCGCCGGACCTGGGCCGGCTCCAAGTACGAGCAGACTTTCGCCGACCTGGAGCAAGAGATTGCCGGGGAACGCGATGAGCTGGAACAGCTGATCCTTACCCTGGGCTACCGCCGGAGCAAGTTCAAGAAGGCGCTCGCCATGGCCGGGGCCGCCGCGGGACGGCTGGGGCCGCTCAATCCGCTGAGCACCGGCGGCGGAACGTCGGGACAGTTCGAGCTGGAAACGCTGCAGGCCATTGTGAGGGCCAAGGAGTGCCTGTGGCGGACGCTGCTGGCGCTGGCCCCGCACGACCACCGGTTCAATGTGTCCCGGCTGAAGGACATGCTGGAAATGGCCCGCCGGCAGCAGGACGCCGTCGCCCGGGTGATGCAGGAAACGGCTCCGGCGCGTTTCCTGACCGGGCCGCTCCGTTCCGGTTCCTAGGACACCCCCTCCCCGCACTCACACAGCCCCGCGAAATGGCAGAAAGTGCCCTTCTGAGCGTTCAGAAGGGCACTTTCTGCTATTTCGCGGGCTGGGCAGCGTTGCTACTCGGCGGGCTCCTCATACCTCGGGAAGACCGGTGCGGGCGCCGGCAGCGGAGTGCCCGGCACCAGCGGCGCGGCGATCGCGCTGAACTGGCGGGCATCGCCGTCGTCCTGGCCCAGCACCGTCAGAAGCTTGGCCGCGCTGTCCGGCATGACCGGCTGAACGAGGATGGCCACGATGCGCAGCACCTCGAGCGTTACGTACAGCACCGTGTTCATGCGCTCGACGTCGGTCTTCCGCAGCACCCAGGGCGCCTGCTCGGCGAAGTAGGCGTTGGTGTCGCCGAGGACCTTCCAGGTGGCCTCTAGTGCGCCGTGGAAGTCCTGGACGTCGTAGGCCTGCCGGGAAATGTCCAGCAGCTCGCCGGCGGCGGCCAGGATGGCCTTGTCCTCGGCGGTGAACTCGCCGGGCTGCGGCACCGCGGCGCCGCAGTTCTTGGCCACCATGGACAGGGACCGCTGGGCCAGGTTGCCCAGGTTGTTGGCCAGGTCGGAGTTCATCCGGCCCACCACTGCCTCGTGGCTGTAGGAGCCGTCGCCGCCGAAGGGCACCTCGCGCAGCAGGAAGAACCGGACCGAGTCCAGGCCGTACTGGTCCGCCCACTCCTTGGGCGCCACCACGTTGCCCAGCGACTTGGACATCTTGACGCCCTTGTTGTGCAGGAAGCCGTGGATCATCACGCGCTTGGGCAGCTCCAGGTCCGCGGACATCAGGAACGCCGGCCAGAAGATGGCGTGGAACCGGGAAATGTCCTTGCCGATGACGTGCACATCCGCCGGCCAGTACTTCTTGAAGGACTCGGACTCCACATCGGGGAAGCCGACGCCGGTGAGGTAGTTGGTCAGCGCGTCCACCCACACGTACATCACGTGCTCGGGGTTGCCCGGAACCGGGACACCCCAGTCGAAGGTGGTGCGGGAAATGGACAGGTCTTCCAGGCCGCCCTTGACGAAGCTGATGACCTCGTTGAACTTGGACTGCGGCGCGGCGAAGCCCGGCCGGGCTTCGTACAGGGCCAGCAGCTTGTCCTGGTAGGCGGAAAGGCGGAAGAAGTAGCTTTCCTCTTCGGTCCAAGTCAGCTCGGTGTCCGTCTCCTTGGAGTAGCGGATGCCGTCCTCGCGCAGCTCGGTTTCGTCCTCGGAGTAGTAGGCCTCATCCCGGACCGAATACCAGCCGGCGTACTTGGAGAGGTAAATGTCGCCCTTCTCCTCCATCCGCTTCCAGATGGCCTGCGCCGCGGCGTAGTGGTCCTTGTCGGTGGTGCGGATGAACCGGTCGTGCGAGATGTTCAGGTCCCGGCTCATCTGCGCGAAGGCAGCCGAGTTCCGGTCCGCCAGTTCCTTGGCGGTGATGCCTTCCTTGTCCGCTGACTGCTGCATCTTCAGGCCATGCTCGTCGGTGCCGGTCATGAAGAAGACGTCGTACCCGTCCAGGCGCTTGAAGCGGGCCATGGCGTCGGTGGCAATGGCCTCGTACGCGTGGCCGATATGGGGCACTCCGTTGGGATAGGAGATGGCCGTGGTGATGTAGAACGGGGTCTGGGAATCGGAAGAAGTCACATAAGAAAATTACCCTGTTTCCCCCGCCGTTGTCGCTTCGGCCTGTTCCCGTGCCGCCAGGAGGCCAGGCAGGGATGGATATTTTGATGTCCCGTTATCTGCACGGTAGATCGGACCGACGGTACTGATGCCCCGTTATCCGCACGACGGATCGGCAGCAAAAAGGCCGGCCCCGAATGGGACCGGCCTTCTGGTGCTGCGGCACTGCATGCGGGCTGGCCCGCCGGGAGTTAGCCCTGCAGGTCGACCTCGCGGACCACCGTGGCGCCGATTTCGGTGCGCAGGTTTTCCAGCACGTCCTGCGGCACCGAGGAATCAACGGTCAGCAGGGACAGCGCCTGGCCGCCTTCGCTGTTGCGGGCCACCTGCATGCCGGCAATGTTGATGTCCTTCTCGCCCAGAATCCGGCCCAGGGCGCCGATGACGCCGGGACGGTCCGTGTAGATGAGCACCAGCAGGTGCTCACTGATCGGGATTTCCACCTCGTAGCCGTTGACGCCCACGAGCTTCTCGATCTGCTTCGGACCGGTCAGGGTGCCGGCGACCTCCAGCTGGGTGCCGTCGGAGAGCGCGCCGCGGATGGTCAGCACGTTGCGGTAGTCGACCACCTCGGCGGTCTTCAGCAGCCGGACCTCAATGCCGCGCTGCTCGGCCAGCACCGGGGCGTTCACGTAGGAGACCTGCTCGGACACGATGTCCGTGAAGAGGCCCTTCAGTGCTGCCAGTTCCAGCGCCTTGACGTCCAGGGCGGCGATCTCGCCGGCCACCTCGATGTCGATGGCGGTGACCGAGTCGTGCGCCAGCGCCGTGAAGATGCGGCCCAGCTTTTCGATCAGCGGGATGCCCGGGCGGACCTCTTCGGCGATGACGCCGCCGGCCACGTTCACGGCGTCGGGCACCAGTTCACCGGCCAGGGCGAGGCGGACGGACTTGGCGACCGAGACGCCGGCCTTTTCCTGCGCCTCGGCGGTGGAGGCGCCCAGGTGCGGGGTGACGATGACGTTGTCCAGGGACTGGAACGGCAGGCCGGTGGAGGGTTCCTTGACGAAGACATCCACGCCGGCGCCGGCGATCTTGCCCTCGGTGAGAGCCGTGTAGAGGGCGTCTTCATCGACGAGGCCGCCGCGGGCGACGTTCACCACGTAGGCGGTGTCCTTCATCTTCTCGAAGGCTTCGGCGCCGAGCATGCCCAGCGTTTCGGGGGTCTTGGGCATGTGGATGGTGACGAAGTCTGCCTGTTCCAGCAGCTCGTCGAGGGTTACCAGCTTCACGTTCAGCTGCGCGGCTCGTGCCGAGGTGATGTACGGGTCGTAGGCAAGGATTTCGGTGCCGAAGCCCTGCAGCCGGGCGGCGACGAGGGCGCCGATGCGGCCCAGGCCGATGATGCCGATCTTCTTCTCGAACAGCTCGATGCCGGAGTACTTCGAACGCTTCCACTCGCCGCCCTTGAGCGCGGCGCTGGCCTGCGGAATGTGGCGGGCCAGGGACAGGATGTGGCCCACGGTCAGTTCCGCGGCGGAGATGATGTTGGAGGTGGGGGCGTTCACCACCATGACACCGGCCTGGGTGGCGGCCTTGATGTCCACGTTGTCCAGGCCCACGCCGGCACGGGCGATGACCTTGAGCTTCGGAGCGGCGGCGATCGCTTCGGCGTCGACCTGCGTGGCGGAACGCACCAGGATGGCGTCGACGTCGGCGATTGCGGCGAGCAGCTCCGACCGGTCCGCTCCGTTGGTGGAGCGGATTTCGAAGTCCGGGCCCAGGGCCTGAACCGTGGCCGGGGAAAGTTCTTCCGCAATGAGTACGACGGGCTTGGTGGCTGTCACCGGTGACCTCTTTAGCTGTGGTGGATTCTGGTGGGGATCTTGGTGAAGCGATTTTCTGCGCAAAGAGGCCGGGCCCGATAAACCGGGACCGGCCTCTTTACCGAAACGGCTTGCTCATTCGAGCTTATCGTTTCGCTGCTGGGCACGCTCAATCAGGACCCAGTGTTACCGGCAACGTTCCGTTAGCGGGAGACGGAGCCTTCGGTGTAGTCGTCGTCGGACTTGATCCAGGAGAAGAGCTTGCGCAGTTCGCGGCCCGTGGACTCGATCGGGTGGTCTTCGCCCTTCTGGCGCAGTTCCTTGAACTCCGGAGCGCCGGCGTCCTGGTCGTCGATGAACCGCTTGGCGAAGGCGCCGTTCTGGATGTCCGCGAGGACGGCCTTCATGTTTTCCTTCACCTCGGGCGTGATGACGCGCGGGCCCGAGACGTAGTCGCCGTATTCGGCGGTGTCGGAGACGCTCCAGCGCTGCTTGGCGATGCCGCCCTCGACCATCAGGTCAACAATCAGCTTGAGCTCGTGCAGCACCTCGAAGTACGCGACCTCCGGCTTGTAGCCGGCCTCGGTCAGGGTCTCGAAGCCGTACTGGATCAGCTGCGACGCACCGCCGCATAGGACTGCCTGCTCGCCGAAGAGGTCCGTCTCGGTCTCTTCGGTGAAGGTGGTCTCAATGACGCCGGCACGCGTGCCGCCGATGGCCTTGGCGTAGGACAGGGCCAGTTCTTTGGCCTTGCCGGACGGGTTCTGCTCGACGGCGATCAGGTCGGGAACACCGCGGCCGGCTTCGAATTCGCGGCGGACGATGTGGCCCGGGCCCTTGGGCGCAACCAGCGCGACGTCGACGTCGGCCGGCGGCTGAATGTAGCCGTAACGGATGTTGAAGCCGTGGCCGAAGAACAGGGCGTCGCCGGCCTGCAGGTTCGGGGCGATGTCCTCGGCGTACACGAAGCGCTGCACCTGGTCCGGGGTCAGCACCATGATCAGGTCGGCTTCGGCGACGGCGTCGGCGACGTTCAGCACGCGCAGCCCCTCGGCCTCGGCCTTGGCACGGGACTTCGAGCCTTCCTTGAGGCCAACGCGGACGTCGACGCCGGAATCGCGGAGGCTGAGGGCGTGGGCGTGGCCCTGGCTGCCGTAGCCGATGACCGCGACGGTGCGTCCCTGGATGATGGACAGGTCGGCGTCGTCGTCGTAATACATGTCAGTCACAGTGTGTCTCCTACTGAATTTTCTTGGATGAAGGTTGATGCGAAACTGCGGTGGAAGCCTAGGCGCTGCGCAGGGCGCGGTCGCCCATGGATTTCGAGCCGCGGCCGATGGCCAGCGTTCCGGATTGAACTATTTCGCGGATGCCAAAGGGTTCAAGCACTGCGAGGAGTGCGTTGAGCTTTTCGGCGGTGCCTGTGGCTTCAACGATCAGCGAGTCGGTGGACACGTCAACCACTGAAGAACGGAACAGCTCGGCTGCCTGGGTTACCTGCAGCCGTGTTGCGGCATCCGCGCGAACCTTGACCAAGATGTGGTCGCGTTGCACGGAAGACTCGGGAACCAGCTCGACAATCTTGATGACGTTGACGAGCTTGTTCAGTTGCTTGGTGACCTGTTCGAGCAGGTCACCCTCGGCCTCGACCACCACGGTGATGCGGGACAGGCCCGGCACTTCCGAGGGGCCGACGGCCAAAGAATTGATGTTGAAGGCCCGGCGGGCAAACAGGGAGGCAACCCGGGTCAGGACACCGGGTACGTCTTCGACCAGTACGGAAAGAGTGTGGCGTTCCATGTTCTAGTCCTCCTCTTCCCATTTGGGTGTCATGTTGCGGGCAATCTGGATCAGGTCATTGGGCACACCGGAGGGAACCATCGGCCAGACCATCGAATCGCGGCTGACCACGAAGTCGATCACGACGGGCCGGTCGTTGATGGCCAGAGCTTGGCGGATGGTGTCATCGATGTCCTCATCGCGTTCGCAGCGCAGCCCGACACAGCCGTACGCGTCGGCAAGCTTGACGAAGTCCGGGATCCGGACGGTGTCATGACCGGTGTTCAGGTCGGTGTTGGAGTAGCGGGACTCGTAAAAGAGCGTCTGCCACTGCCGGACCATGCCCAGCGAGGAGTTGTTGATGATGGCGACCTTGATCGGGATCTTGTTGATCACGCAGGTGGCAAGTTCCTGGTTGGTCATCTGAAAGCAGCCGTCGCCGTCGATCGCCCAGACCACGCGGTCCGGGTTGCCGACCTTGGCGCCCATGGCGGCGGGAACCGAGTAGCCCATGGTGCCCAGTCCGCCGGAGTTCAGCCAAGCGCGGGGGCGCTCGTACTTGATGAACTGCGCGGCCCACATCTGGTGCTGGCCGACGCCGGCCACGTAGACGCCGTCGGGCCCGGTGAGCGCGCCGATGCGCTCGATGACCTTTTGCGGGGCAATGTGCCCGTCATCTGGTTCGCTGAAGCCCATCGGATACGTCTGGCGCAGCCGGTCGATGACCGCCCACCACGGAGCGATGTCCGGGCGTGCCGCGGCAAACTGGGTGCGGACGGCGTCGGCCAGTTCGGGAATGATCTCCTTGACCGACCCGACGATCGGCACGTCCGCCGGGCGGTTCTTGGAAATCTCGGCGGGGTCGATGTCCGCGTGGATGACCTTGGCGCCGGGGGCGAAGGAGGAGAGCACCCCGGTGACGCGGTCATCAAAACGCGCGCCGAGAGTGATGAGCAGGTCTGACTGCTGCAGTGCTGCAACCGCCGCGACGGAGCCGTGCATGCCGGGCATGCCCGCGTGCTGCGGATGCGAGTCCGGGAAGACGCCGCGGGCCTGCAGCGTGGTGACCACGGGGGCGCCCACCACCTCAGCCAGCTCCAACAGCTCCGGCGAGGCATCGGCCTTCAGCACGCCGCCGCCGACGTAGAACACCGGGCGCTGCGAGGCAGCGATCAGGCGGGCCGCTTCGCGCACCTGCTTGGAGTGTCCGCGCACCACGGTCCGGTAGCCGGGCAGGTCGATCTTGGGCGGCCAGGAAAACGTGGTCTTGGCCTGCTGCGCGTCCTTGGAAATGTCCACCAGCACCGGTCCGGGGCGGCCGGTGGTGGCGATGTGGAATGCCTCGGCGAGAACCCGGGGAATGTCGTCCGGGTCGGTCACCAGATAGGAATGCTTGGTGATGGGCATGGTGATGCCCACGATGTCCGCTTCCTGGAACGCATCGGTGCCGATGAAGGCGCTGGACACCTGCCCGGTGATGGCCACCATGGGAACGGAGTCCATGTGGGCGTCGGCGATGGCGGTGACCAGGTTGGTGGCTCCGGGGCCCGAGGTGGCGATGCAGACACCGGCGCGGCCGGTGACCATGGCGTAGCCCTCGGCGGCGTGGCCGGCGCCCTGCTCATGCCGGACCAGGATGTGCCGGAGCTTCGTGGAATCCATGAGCGGGTCATACGTCGGAAGGATCGCGCCGCCCGGCAGTCCGAAGATGTCGTCGACGCCGAGTTCCTCCAACGCGCGGACGATGGCCTTTGAACCGGTCATCTCGGTGGGAGGGACCACGTTGTTGGGGCCCTGGACCCGGTTGTCTACGGCTTCGGACGGCACTGACATGGAGGAGGCAACATCACGCGTCTTGCCCGCTGCCGCCTTGGCGGCAGCGCTGGCCTTGTTGGCCATCAGCGATGGGCTGATTGGCGATCCCTTACTCATAAAGACTTCCTTACGGATACTTATTCATGTGATCTGTTGCGGCGGCCGCCCGGACGGTCAGTCCTTCGCGGCTTCTGTGCTTTGTCTGAAGCCAATAAAAAAACCCCTCGTGCCGGTTGGCTCCGTAGGGGTTCGCGCGTGACGTTCTTACAAGCCGGCTGTTAGGCCACGCGCTTGGTAAGGACGACGGATACGATCTGCATACCGTTCAGTCTTCCCATCCCCTACGGCACTGTCAACTGAATTTGGTCCCCGTCTCACTATTCGGACGCCCTGTCCAACCAATGGACACCCTGTAACCGTCGAGCCACGGCCGGCGGCAGAAATCCCTAACCGGCGAGACGACCCCGGGAGCCAGCGAAAGTCCCCAACAGGTGACCTTCGAACGGCAGCCAGCCGAAGTCCCTAACAGGTGACCTTCGAACGGCAGGCGACAGGGTCCTTAACCGGTGACCAGCCCACGTAAGGCGGCAGGGCTTAATAAGGCTGAAAACCCTTAGGGGCCCCGCTGATATCCGCGCCAGCGGGTATCAGCGGGGAGGGTTTTCAGCCGCAGTAAGCCCCGGTGGAGGCGGAGTTGACCAGCTTGGCGTACTTGCCCAGCACGCCGGTGGTGAACTTGGCAGGCAGCGGCTTCCAGCCTTCCTTGCGTGCCTCCAGCTCTGCGGGGTCCACCAGCAGGTCGAAGCTGCGGGCCGCCATGTCCACCCGGATGCGGTCGCCGTCCTTCACGAACGCGATCGGGCCGCCGTCGACGGCTTCGGGTGCCACGTGGCCGATGCACAGACCCGTGGTGCCGCCGGAGAACCGGCCGTCGGTCAGCAGCAGGACGTCCTTGCCCAGGCCGGCGCCCTTGATGGCACCGGTGATGGCGAGCATTTCGCGCATGCCCGGTCCGCCCTTGGGTCCCTCGTAGCGGATGACGACGACGTCGCCGGCGTGGATCGCTCCGGCGTCGAGCGCGTCCAGCGCACCCTGCTCGCGTTCGAACACGCGGGCGGTGCCCTCGAAGATGTCGGCGTCGAAACCGGCGCTCTTCACCACGGCGCCCTCGGGGGCCATCGAGCCGTGCAGGACGGTGATGCCGCCGGTCTTGTGGATGGGGTTGTCCAAGGCGCGCAGCACCTTGCCGTCCGGATCCGGCGGGTTGATCGCGGCGAGGTTCTCCGCGACAGTCTTGCCGGTGACGGTGAGGCAGTCGCCGTGGATCAGGCCGGCGTCGAGCAGTGCCTTCATGATGACGGGCACGCCGCCGATCTTGTCGACGTCGAACATCACGTAGCGGCCGAAGGGCTTCAGGTCGCCCAGGTGCGGGATCTTGTCGCCGATGCGGTTGAAGTCCTCGAGCGTCAGGTCAACTTCGGCCTCGCGGGCGATCGCCAGCAGGTGGAGCACGGCGTTGGTGGAGCCGCCGAAGGCCATGGTGACGGCGATGGCGTTTTCGAAGGCCTTCTTGGTCATGATGTCGCGGGCGGTAATGCCCTTGCGCAGCAGGTTGACCACGGCTTCGCCGGACTTGCGGGCGAAGTCGTCGCGGCGGCGGTCGGCGGAGGGCGGGGCGGCGGACCCGGGCAGGGACATGCCCAGCGCCTCGCCGACGCAGGCCATGGTGTTGGCGGTGTACATGCCGCCGCAGGCGCCTTCGCCCGGGCAGATGGCCCGTTCAATGGTGTCCAGGTCCTTGAGGCTCATCTTCCCGGCGGCGCAGGCGCCGACGGCCTCGAAGGCATCGATGAGCGTCACTTCGCGCTCGGTGCCGTCTTCCATCTTGGCGAAGCCGGGCATGATGGAGCCGGCGTAGAGGAACACGCTGGCCAGGTCCAGGCGGGCGGCTGCCATCAGCATGCCGGGCAGGGACTTGTCGCAGCCGGCCAGCAGAATGGAGCCGTCCATGCGCTCGGCCATCATCACGGTTTCCACGGAGTCGGCAATGACCTCGCGGGAGACGAGGGAGAAGTGCATGCCCTCGTGGCCCATGGAGATGCCGTCGGAAACGGAAATCGTGCCGAACTGCATGGGGAACCCGCCGCCGGCGTGGACGCCTTCCTTGGCGCCCTGGGCCAGCCGGTTCAGGGACAGGTTGCAGGGAGTAATTTCGTTCCACGAGCTGGCGACGCCGATCTGCGGTTTGGCGAAATCGTCGTCCCCCATTCCCACGGCCCGGAACATGCCACGCGCCGGGGCGGCGTGGATCCCGTCGGTGACTACTCGGCTTCGGGGTTTGATGTCAGGCGTATTCTCCAAGCTCATGTCTTGATCTTAGGACCTTTCCGCGGCGCCGCCGGGGCATATGACGGATGGGCTGCTCGCTTGTTACGGCGCGTGAAGAGGGCGTGACGTGTTTGTTTCGGAACGGGCCCTTGCGGGGGGTGGCTTCCGCCGATGGGGGCTGGTGTTCATAGACTGGGGAGATGACTTCGGCACCAGAGTTTCGCGATCAGCCCTCGAGCGATGACATCAAGGTTGTGCTCCGGCATGTGTTCGAATCGCAGATTCCCAACTACGGCGACTACAACCTGGTCTGCGCCGGGCCCGGCGGGGACGGTGCCGAAACCTTCTATGTGGTGGGATACCGGTGGCGCCCGGCCGAGCTGGTGTTTGCCCCATTCAACACCGCCACCCTCGCCGGACTCGAGGCGCCCACTGCCGTGAACTCGACCAACCTGTCCCACGCCGAAGAAGTCTCCGCCGGGGACTACGAGGTTGGCACGAACACCGGACGCATCTTCCGCTTCCAGGTGGAGGCCAGCGCCCCGCTGCCTGAGGACGGCGACGGCCTGCGGGTTATCGAGCAGGCCGTCGACCTCGAGGACTTCGGCTCCTTCGTGGATCACTTCCTGACGCTGGCCTGAGAGGGGCTGCCTGAGAGGGACTGCCGGGCCGACGACGGCGGGGCTCCCGCCGCCGTCGGCCTCCGCCGTCGTTCCTGCCTCAGTCCCGGCGACGTTGCCTCAGGCCCAGGGGCCGCGGCGCACCAGGTTCACGGGCTCTTCGCCCCGGGCCAGGCGGCCGATCTGCTCCTTCAGGAGCTTGCGGATCCGCGGCACGAACGCCTCGGTGTTGCCGCCCACGTGCGGGGTGATGATCGCGTTCGGAGCCTTCCACAGCGGGTGGTCTGCCGGCAGCGGCTCGGGGTCCACGACGTCGAGGGCCGCATGCAGCCGCCCGGACAGCACTTCGGCGGTGAGCGCCTCGGTGTCGACGACGGGGCCGCGCGCGACGTTCACCACCAGCGCGCCGTCCGGCAGCGCGGCGAGGACCTCCTTGTTGATGAGGTGGCGCGTCTGTTCGGTCAGCGGAGTTATCACCACCACCACCTCGGCTGTCTTGGCGAGCTCCACCAGCTCATCAGTGCCGTGGATGGTGCCGCGCTCATCAGTCCGGGCCCGGCTACCGACCCGGGTCAGTTCCACTTCAAAGGGCTCCAGCCGTTCCGCAATGGCAGCGCCGATTCCGCCAACGCCAACCAGCAGCACCCTGCGGTCGGCGAGACCCGGGAATCGGCGGCTGTCCCAGGTTCCGGTCACTGAGTTGCGGACCGCTGCGTCCACGCCGCGGAGCGAGGCCAGCATCAGCGTCAGGGCCAGCTCCGCGGTCCCGGCGACGTGGACTCCCGCGGCGCTGACGACGGCGACATCGGGCCCCACCAGCTCGGGCAGGCCGTCGTAGCCCGTGGACTGGGCCTGAAGCATTTTCAGGTTCGGCACCCGGTCCAGCGCTTCCTGCCAGTCGCTGCCGGTTGCATACGGCAGCACGACGGCGTCGATCTCGCCGTATTCCAGCCCCTTGGGCTCCCCCACTACGTCCCAGAGGCCGGCGCGAATGCCGTCCGGCAGCGGGCTCATGGCTTGCAGGAGCTCCTCGGTGGGCAACGTGATGGAACGGATGGGGCGAAATTGCTGATTCATGCCTGACAGCCTAGTGCCGCCGTCGAGGTCCGCCGCACCTCTGGACACTGAAGCGGAACCCGCCGTAACGTCGAGGGGCAGCCAGTATTGTGCCGCGCGGCGGTGTTTGGGTGGCGGTGTTTTTGTCGGGCCGGCTGGTGGATCGAGGGAAAGGCAGTTACGTGAATCGCTCGTCCCTGCTTAGTTCAGCGGCGGTATTTTCAGCCGTCGGCTTCAGCGCTGCGGCCGTTGCACTGCTGCGCCGACTGCTGCGGCACGGAGCTGTGGAACAGGCGGCGCGGGTCAGCTCCAAGGAAGCGTCCACGGGTGAACTTCCCGTGGTGTCCGCCCGGGCCATCGGCACTCCGGCCGGCACCCGTCCGGGCAAACGCGACCATTTGCCCGTGACTCCGGTTCCGCCCAACACCGTGACGGCAACGACAAGGGAGCCGGCGGAGCCTGATCATTCCGCAGAGGGCGGAGATGCCGGGCAGCCGAAACCGTCGCGGACCTGGGTGGTGGACAACAGTTCGGCCTGGGACGGCAGCCCGTTGGAATTGGTGGTTCCGCCGCCGCTCCGGGGCCTGCGGAAAGGCAACCCGGGCGCCTCACCGGCGTGAGGTCCCCGGGCGGAAGCGCCGCGCCGGGGGCAGACTGGAGCCAATTTTTCTTTTTCCCGGAAGTACTGGTAATGTTTCATGTCGTTGCGGAGAGCAAATCGAGCAGAAATGATCGGCTTGCAGGACAAAACAAAAGGCACCTCTAGCTCAATTGGCAGAGCATCTGACTCTTAATCAGAGGGTTCCGGGTTCAAGTCCCGGGGGGTGCACAATACAGACCCCGTCTGGCCAGGAAGAAATTCCTTGGCCAGGCGGGGTTTTTTGTTTGGCTTTTTGGGTTCGGCGGGCCTCGGGCACTTGGGGTGGGCCTCGATTGCGGGCGCCTGCCCCTGGCCACCCAGCCCGGCGGCTACCGCCCGGCCTCCATACGCAAGCCCGCGACGCAGTGGACATCCGCCACCCGGGCGGCGGAACCGGTCGAGGCCTGGCCGCGAACCGGTCCGGCCCGCGCCTGGCACACAATGGTCGCAGGAAAGCTTCTGGTGCAGGATGGTGAACCAATGGCTGCGGCACTGCCTGACGTGCTGCGCCGCCATCGCACCGCTGCCGCCGCCATCCAGCGGCTGGCCTGGCTCCAGATGCTTCGTGCAGATCACTTCGGGGTGGTGAATGGGGTAACTGACATATGAAGTGGATCTCACTTCCGCCGATACCCGCCGATCCGTTCGCTGCAGGGCAGAAAGGCTGGTAGTGTTGTCTGTCGTTGCGGATGACAAATCGTCGGTTCACGCCGACGCCAAGACATCCCAGCAGATGCACCTCTAGCTCAATTGGCAGAGCATCTGACTCTTAATCAGAGGGTTCCGGGTTCAAGTCCCGGGGGGTGCACAAATCAAGGAGCGGCTCAGCTCGGTGAAAACCGGCAGAGCCGCTCTTTTTGTTGCTGCAAGGCCAGAACGGTGCTCACATTCCCGATGACCGGTTCAAGGGGACTCCCGCTGCCGGTCAGCCCGGAGGCAAAACGAAAAAGGCACGCCCCCCGAAAGGGGCGTGCCTCAACGAATCAGGCCGTGCGCCGTTAGGCCGTGCCTGCGGTCTTCCCGGCTTCAACGCCGGAGCTGTCACCGGGCACTTCCTCCGCGGCTGCGGCAGCAACAATTTCCTCCGCGGGGACGACCGGAATCGGCAGCCCCGGAACATCCACAGCCAGCTGCCAGCGGGGATTTCCCAGCTCTTTAATGACATTGCGCAATTGTCTGCGCAGCTCGTCGGACATCAGGTCACCGCCGTCGGTAAGTGTGCTCTCGATGTCCTGCGCCTCGCGGAGCGCCTCCACTCCCTCCGGAGTGATGGAGACCATGTGGCTGCGCCGGTCCAGGTCATTCCGGACCCGGACCACGTGTCCATGAGCTTCCAGCCGGGAGAGGGTCTTGCCCATCGTCTGCGCCTGGACCCGGACGATCTGCGCCAAATGCGCCTGCGTCATGGGCCCCTGGGAATCGAGGACCCCCAACGCGATTACTCCGGCGTGGGTCACGCCAATTCGAACAAGCCGCTCATTCCAAGCGTGTTCGACCAGGCGGGCAGCCGTCGACAACAGTCGACCGGTGGGCCAGTGCTCCATATCGGGCATAAATCAGAACTCTTCCTTTCAGGGTGAGGATTTGATGGCCGATCGGATAACCTACAAATCCACCACGTACTAGGATAGCCACCAAGGCCGTGCGCTGTCGCGCTGTGACACAGCCTGATCTGCCATTGATACCAAGGAGAGACCTATGCCCCGCCTGTCCCCCGGCGAAAAAGCCCCGGACTTCACCCTTCCGGCAACCGATTCAGCCTCTGTTTCACTCTCCGGATTCCGAGGCCGCAGCACCGTTATCTACTTCTACCCCGCTGCCGCCACACCCGGCTGCACCACGCAAGCCTGCGATTTCCGCGACAATCTGAACACGCTGCAGGAGGCCGGGTACGCCGTCGTCGGCGTCTCCCCCGATCCGGTTTCCAAACTGGAAAAATTCGCCGAGGCTGAACACCTCAACTTCCCGCTGCTCTCCGACCCGGACCACGCAGTTGCCGAGGCCTACGGAGCCTGGGGCGAGAAGAAGAACTACGGCAAGACCTACGAGGGCCTGATCCGCTCGACGGTGGTCGTGGACCCCGACGGCGCCGTCTCCCTCGCCCAATACAACGTGCGGGCCACCGGCCACGTCGCCAAGCTGAAGCGCGATCTCGGACTGGCCTGAACCTCAGGTACACTGGAGGCTGGTTTTGTGCCTTTCCGCGGATAGCGCGGCAGTGACAGCCTGAGCGCGAGTGGCGGAATTGGTAGACGCGCTGGATTTAGGTTCCAGTGTCTTCGGACGTGTGGGTTCAAGTCCCTCCTCGCGCACTGTGACGAGTCGAGACATCGTTTTCCGATGAGTCGCGACATCGGTAACACCCCGGTCTTCGGACCGGGGTGTTTTCTTTTGCCCGGGCACGGTTCGCGCCAGGCACCCGCATGCCGGCCCCGTCAGCATCTGGTTCTGCTGCTTCCCCGCTCCGTGTCCCTACCCGATGCCGAGCCGTTGACCCTGCACCTTGGCGGCGGGAAAATAGCACCTGAGTGGCCCGCCCATCCGCGGGGTGCAACCAGTGGCTCCTTGGTTGAGCCAGTGGCACCTTATTCGAGGAGGCCCCGTTTATGGACACCGTTGCGGACGCCGACGCCAACACCAAGGACAAACCTCCTCCGCCCTGGTACCTGCGCGGAAAGTCCCTCATCATTGGCGCCGGCGCAGTGGCGACCGCGATCACCGCCGTCTTGGGACTGTGGGACCGCTTTGACCGCCCGGATGACAAAGATACGGCGACCGTTGAACTGCTCCAGCTGTTAAGGGCGTCGGACCTTCGTGATTTCAACGCTGTACAGCTCGGCACCGCCCTCCCCCTGAAAACTGCCCAAGACACGAACGCCCGGCAGCTGCCCGCTGGGGGTCACGCAGCAGCAGTTCCGGGATTCTCGACAGCATTCCCGCCCAACCCGTCGCTTCCGCCGGCCGTCACGGTGCCGCCGACGCCGGTTCCGCCGGCCGTCACGGTGCCGCCGACGCCGGTTCCGCCGGCCGTCACGGTGCCGCCGACGCCGGTTCCCGGGCCCCCTGCCACCGAGCCTGAAACATCCCCGCCTCCGACCTTTGCCACCCCTTCTTCCACCTCTTCACCCAGCACCTCAGCCGGCTGGACGGAGTCACCCGAATGGACCGAGGAGTTTGAGCTGGAGGTGGTGGAGGATCCGGTGCTGACAATGATGGGCTATGACCTCAAACCTGAGGACTTAAGGGTTTTTCCAGCCGTGGGAAACCAATCCCTGGGACTCACCGCCAGCACTGAGCAAGCCGTTGAACCTGCCGTCGGTGCCGGCACGTCGCCGGCCCCGGCGGATGTCGCAACCCAAATAGTTGAGATGCTCAGCACGGTCGAGGGTACCGACAGCGCCGGCAACCCGGCACCACGAGGCTGGACAGTTGCTGTGGATCTGACCCTTGAAGGCCTGGAGGGAGTGCCCCTTCTGCTGACGTGGTCGCTCGACGGCATCGATGTACCGCATTTATGGTTAGCCGAGAGCCTGGCCTACCGGGTTGAAGCCGACACGGACAGCGCCGCCGGAACAGCGGAAATATGGGTTCCTGACTTGATCCCGCCGGGCACTTACGAAGTGAATGTCAAACTTATCTACGAATCAACCGGCGCCCCCGTCGACTCCGGTTCGCGGCCGGTCCCGGACTAAAACCACCTCCTTCTGCAGGCCCTCGCCCCGCCACGCGCGCCCCGCCGAGCCGAGCCTCCCAAGTCCCTGCTGTGACCTGGCTCAAAACTTTTCCAGCCCGTCACCCATCCGGCCGGAGCCCCGGGCCGAAGACCTTCTGAGACCTCGCCCCAAGAGGTGTTCACACCAACCACGAGGTCCCGCCAGACGGACCCTCGCCAGAAGGAGAAAAACAATGGCTTTCAAGACCCGCCGGAACATGTCCATCCTCGGAATCGCCGCTGTCTCCATGCTGGGCATGGCCGCCTGCAGCACCGACTCCTCCGATACCTCCTCCGAGAGCTCCGAATCGGGCATGGCCTCGGAGTCCAGCATGTCCCCCTCCGCTTCGGAGCCCATGAGCCCCGACGCAACCGCCAGCGAGTCCATGAGCGCCGATCCGGCGGCCAACCTCGTCGGCGCCAGCTGCGCCGACTACGCGGCGGCCGTTCCCGAAGGAGCGGGGTCCATCCAGGGAATGTCGCTTGACCCGGTAGCCACTGCCGCGTCGAACAACCCCATGCTGACCACGCTGACCGCAGCCGTCTCGGGCCAGCTGAACCCGGAGGTCAACCTGGTCGATACCCTGAACGGTTCGGAGTTCACGGTGTTCGCACCCACCGATGAGGCCTTCGCCAAACTGGATCCGGCCACCCTCGAGACGCTGAAGACGGATCCGGATCTGCTCTCCAGCATCCTCACCTATCACGTGGTTCCGGGCCAGATGGCCCCTGAGGAACTCTCCGGCATGTACGCCACGGTGAATGGTGCTGAAGTCGACGTCACCGGGTCCGGCGACAGCCTGATGGTGAACGAGTCCGCCGTCGTCTGCGGCGGCGTCCAGACCGAGAACGCTACGGTCTACCTGCTGGACACCGTCCTGATGCCTCCGATGTAGTCCGGGCGGCACCAAACCCGGCACAGCACAGATCCACCACCGACAAAGGCGGGCGCCCCACCAAGGCGCCCGCCTTTGTCGTGACCAAATTGTGACCGCGCCGGGACTTGAAATGCGAACTGGCGCCCCGGCACCCATTAGGCTCTGTCCCATATGTTTGTGGCGTGCAACACACTTGCCCCAAAAAGAACCGCTCAAAAAACCGCTCCACCTGCCACGGACACCACAGCACACCCTGCACGATGCACCGCACGGCATCCGCGCGGGTAACACTCGCCCAGAGGAGTAGAACCATGTCACTTGCCGGCCGAACTACGAATGGCTCCCGCCCCAGGCGGCGGGCCGCCGCCATCACCGCAGGCGTTGCCCTGAGCGCCTTGATTCTGTCCGGCTGCGCCCAGAGCGAGCGCGAGGAAGGGTCCGACGACGCCGGTACCTCCTCCGAAGTGGACGGAACCTTTGTCTTCGCGGCTTCCTCCGACCCCAAGACGCTGGATCCCGCGTTTGCCTCCGACGGTGAGTCCTTCCGTGTCAGCCGCCAGATCTTCGAGGGCCTGGTCGGCGTGAAGCCGGGAACCGCCGATCCGGAGCCGCTGCTGGCCAAGTCCTGGGAAACGTCCGAGGATGCGCTCACCTACACCTTCGCTCTTGAGGAAGGTGTCACGTTCCACGACGGCACCGCCTTCAACGCGGAAGCCGTCTGCGCCAACTTTGACCGCTGGTACAACTTCACCGGCATCCAGCAGGAGGAGAGCCTGGCGTATTACTACAGCAAGCTCTTCAAGGGCTTCGCCGATACCCCGGAGACCGCAACCTACAAGTCCTGCGAAGCGACCGGTGACGCCGAGGCCGTGGTGACCCTGGCCAAGCCGTTCGCCGGCTTCATTGCCGCCCTTTCGCTCCCGGCCTTCTCGATGCAGAGCCCGACGGCGATGGAGGAGTATGACGCCAACGCCGCCTCCGGCACTGCCGAGGCACCGACGCTGAGCGAGTATGCCAAGGACCACCCCACCGGAACCGGTCCCTTCAAGTTCGACGCCTGGGACGTGGGCAACCAAATCACCCTCGCCGCAAACGAGGACTACTGGGGCGAGCAGGGCCAGGTCACCGACATCATCTTCCGCGTCATCGATGACCCCAACTCCCGCCGCCAGTCCCTGGAGGCCGGCACCATCGACGGCTACGACCTGGTGGCCCCGGCGGACACTCAGAAGCTGGCCGACGCCGGCTACAACGTGATTACCCGCGAACCGTTCACCATCCTGTACCTGGGCATGAACCAGAAGGTGGAGGAGCTGGCGAATCCGCTGGTCCGCCAGGCCATTGCCCACGCCATTGACAAGCAGGCGCTGGTGGACCAGACCCTGCCCGAGGGCACCAAGGTGGCCAACCAGTTCATTCCCGACGTCGTCAACGGCTACAACGAGGACGTCACCGAATACGAGTACGATCCGGAAAAGGCCAAGGATCTGCTGGCCGAGGCCGGCTACCCTGACGGCTTCACCGTGGACTTCAACTACCCCACCGGTGTCTCGCGCCCGTACATGCCCACCCCGGAGCAGGTCTACACCAACATCACCGCCCAGCTTGAAGAGGTTGGCATCAAGGTCACCCCGCAGCCGAACAAGTGGTCCCCGGATTACCTGGACCGCGTCCAGGTGGGCGAAGACCACGGCATCCACCTGCTGGGCTGGACCGGCGACTACAACGACACCGACAACTTTGTCGGCGTGTTCTTCGGCGGAGAGAAGCCCGAATTCGGCTTCAACAACCCGGAGCTCTTCGCATCCCTCGAGGAGGCCCGCCAAATAAGCAGCCTGGAAGAGCAGACCCCGCTGTACGAGCAGATCAACGAGGACATCGCCCAGCTCGTTCCTGCCGTGCCGCTGGCCCACCCGGCCCCTTCGCTGGCATTCAACGAGCGCGTGGAGTCCTACCCGGCCAGCCCGGTCAGCGACGAAGTGTTCAACCAGATCAAACTCACCAAGTAGCAGCACGCGGGCCGGGGTTCCTTCGGGACTCCCCGGCCCGCTTTCTGTCCCCCACCCTCCTCCTCCAGCCGGTTTTCATCCGCTGAGAAAGGACATCTGTGCTGCAAGTCATCGGCAAACGCCTTCTCATGCTGATTCCCACCCTTATTGGGCTGTCCATCCTTTTGTTCGTCTGGGTCCGCAACCTTCCCGGCGGTCCGGCCACCGCACTCCTCGGAGACAAGGCCACGCCCGAGGCGGTGGCCGCGATCAACGCCGCCTACGGCTTTGACCGGCCGATGCTGGAGCAGTACTTCACCTATGTGGGCAAGCTCCTGCAGGGCGATTTCGGCACTTCCATCGTCACCGGACGCCCCGTCCTCGAAGAGTTCGCGACCCGCTTCCCCGCCACCCTGGAACTCGCAGTGGTGGCGCTGATCTTCGCCATCGGCATCGGCATTCCGCTGGGCTACCTCGCGGCCACTCACTACGGCCGCTTCTGGGACCATTCCTCGGTGGTGCTCTCCCTGGTCGGCATCACCATTCCCGTGTTCTTCCTGGCCTTCATCCTCAAATGGCTGCTGGCCATCCAGCTGCCGGTGTTTCCCCCGGACGGCCGGCAGGACCCCCGCATTGACGCCACCCATGTCACTGACTTCTATGTGCTGGACGGCCTGCTGACGCGGGAGTGGGACGCGTCCTGGGACGCTGTCATGCACCTGGTCCTTCCGGGAATCGCGCTCGGCACCATTCCGCTGGCCATTATTGTCCGCATCACGCGGGCCTCGGTCCTGGAAGTCCAGGGTGCTGACTACGTCCGCACCGCCCGGGCCAAGGGCCTGATGGAAAAAACCATCCGCGGCCGCTTCGTGCTCCGCAACGCCATGCTCCCCGTGACCACAACCATCGGCCTGCAGACCGGACTCCTGATTTCGGGTGCCGTCCTGACCGAGACCGTCTTTGCCTTCAGCGGCGTCGGGCGGTTCCTGCGCGACGCCATCTTCAATCTGGACTATCCGGTCCTGCAGGGATTCATTATTTTCATCGCCATAGCCTATTCACTGATCAATCTGCTGGTTGACATTTCCTATGGCTTTATCGACCCGAGGGTGAGGGTGCAATGAGTACGGTTCTCCCACCGGCGCCCGGCGGCGCCATCCGGCCCGACGAGCCCGCAGCAACAGCCGACGTCAGGGGCAGCGGGATGTGGCAGTCGGCCTTTGCCCGGCTGCGGCACAATCCGGCGGCCATCGCTGGAGCGGTGATCGTCGGCGTCTTCATCCTGGTTGCCCTGCTGGCTCCGCTGCTGGCACCGTTCGGCGGCGACGATCTGCCCGGACGAACCGACATCACGCCCACCAGCATTCCCGGACCGGGCGACATAGCCGGCTATCCGCTGGGGCTGGACCGTTTTGGCGGCGATGTCCTGTCCAAGCTGATCTGGGGCGCGCGCGCCTCGCTGATCATCGGCATCGTCTCCACCGCCCTCGGCCTGGCCGGCGGGATGCTGCTCGGTGTCATTGCCGGCGGGCTGGGCGGCTGGGTGGACAACGTCATCATGCGGTTCGTTGACATCCTGCTCTCCGTTCCGAACCTGCTGCTGGCCGTCAGCATTGCCGCGATCCTGGGGCAGAACACCTACGCGATCATGATCGCCATCGGGGTGTCGCAGGTGCCCATCTTCGCCCGCCTGCTGCGCTCGTCAATGATCTCCCAGCGCAGCGCCGACTACATTCTCTCGGCACAGTCGCTGGGCCTGAGCCGGCGCACCATCACCATGAGCCACCTGCTGCCCAACAGCATGGGCCCGGTGATCGTGCAGGGAACCCTGACCCTGGCCACCGCCGTGATTGACGCAGCAGCCCTGTCCTTCCTGGGGCTGGGCGGCGGCAAGCCGCAGACCGCGGAGTGGGGACGCATGCTCACCTACGCGCAGAACGAGCTGGCCGTGGCGCCGCAGCTGGCGTTCCTGCCGGGCATCTGCATCGCCGTGACGGCACTGGGCTTCACCCTTTTGGGCGAGTCGCTGCGCGAGGCATTGGATCCCAAGACCCGCAAAAAGTAGGCAGCTTCCGGCACCTGCGCGACGCAAAAAACACGACGCATAAGACAGGCAGAGGTGGCGCCCCCCGGGGCGGGCCCCCGCGCTGGTGTTTTTGGGCTTGGTGGCGGGGTAATCATATGTGGGGCCGGG
>NZ_JASKLX010000003.1:0-121278 GCF_030125555.1 Arthrobacter sp. zg.Y820 | reverse complement strand
CCGCCGCCCCCAAAAAACCCCCCCCCAAAAGACCGCCAGGGGGGCCCCCCCGCGGGGCCGCACCTCTGCCTGTCTTTGAGGACTTTGGTCCCGGTTAAAGCCTTTGGTCCCGGGCCGGTTCTCCGGCCCGGAACCTTCCCGATCAGGAGGCCGGGATCAGGAGGCCAGCTCGTCCTCGGAGATGTCCAGTTCGTTGCCCGGGATCGAAGCCAGCAGTTTCCGCGTGTAGGGGTGCCGGGGGTTCGAAAAGACTTCCTCCGACGACGCCGCTTCCACCAGCTCCCCGTCCTTCATGACGCAGACGTAATCCGAGATCAGCCGGACCACGGCCAGGTCGTGGGAGATGAAGAGGTAGCTCAGTCCGAGTTCGGCCTGCAGGTCACCCAGCAGTTTCAGGATCTGGGCCTGAACCAGTACGTCCAGGGCCGACACCGGCTCGTCGCAGACGATCAGCTCGGGCTTCAGCGCCAGCGCCCGGGCAATCGCCACGCGCTGCCGCTGCCCGCCGGACAGCTCCGCGGGATAGCGGCGCAGCATCGACTGCGGCAGCGCCACCTGCTCCATCAGCTCACGCACCCGCGCGGCCCGCTCGATCTTGGACCCGCGCTTGTACGTCTTCAGCGGCTCGTCCAGGATCCGCTCGATCGTGAACATGGGATCCAGGGAGGAGTACGGATCCTGGAAAATCGGCTGGACACGCTGCCGGAATTCACGCAGCTTGCCCTTTTCCAAACCTCCGACATCGATCCCGTCGAAGGTAATCGTTCCGCTGGTGGGTTCAATCAGCTTCAGCAGCATTCTGGCGGTGGTGGTCTTGCCGGAGCCGGACTCCCCCACGATCGCCACGGTCCGGCCGCGGGGAATGTCCAGGGTCACGTTACGCGCGGCATAGAAGTCCTCGGACCGCCCGCGGATCTTGAACACCTTGGTCAGGTCGCGGATTTCCACGATGTTGTCCGGTGCGGCCGTGCTGCCGGCACCGGCGTCCCCGGCGTCGTGCCCCGCCGCCCCGGCGACGGCGACGTCGTCGGCCAGCCCCGCTTCGCCGTCGCGCTCCGCGAAGGCCTGCTCGGCGAGTTTCAGCCGCTGGGCCGCCGGCACGGTAAAGGCACCGGGGCTCAGCCGCACGGCTGCCACGCTGGGCGCCGCTGAAACCAGGGCCTGCGTGTAGGGATGCTGCGGATCCTCCAGCAGCTGGCGGGCGGGGCCGGTTTCCACCACCAGCCCGCGGTGCATCACCACCAGCTCGGAAGCGCGTTCGGCGGCCAGCCCCAGGTCATGCGTAATCAGCAGCACCGAGGTGCCCAGTTCCTCGGTCATCTTGCCGATCTGGTCCAGGATCGTCCGCTGCACCGTCACGTCCAGGGCCGACGTCGGTTCATCAGCGATCAGCAGCCGCGGCCGGCAGGCCAGGCCAATGGCGATCAGTGCGCGCTGGCGCATGCCGCCGGAGAACTCATGGGGATACTGTTTGGCCCGCTCCGCGGCGTCGGGCAGGCCCGCTGCGGTAAGGACCTCGATGACCTTGCGGTCCAGGTCCTTGGACGTGGCCATCCCGTGCACCAGCAGGGTCTCCGCCACCTGGGTGCCGATCTTCGTGACCGGGTTCAGGTTGGACATCGGATCCTGCGGCACCAGCCCGATGGAGCGCCCCCGGATGGCCCGCATCTTGGTCTCGGGCATCCCCACCAGCTCGGTTCCGTCAAAGCGGATGCTGCCGGAGGCGACCTTGCCGTTGCCCGGCAGCAGGCCAATCACGGCCATGGCGGTGGTGGACTTTCCGGATCCCGACTCGCCCACAATGGCCAGCGTCTTTCCCCGGGGAAGGGCGAAGGAGGCGCTCTTCACCGCCTGCACCTCGCCGTCGGTGGTCCGGAAGTTAACCGCGAGATCGGTCACCTCAAGCAGGGGAACGTCAGGGCTGATTTCAGTCATTTCCCTATCCTGCCTTACTTGGAGCAGTGGTGTGAGCCGTGTCTCACCGGCCCTTGCCGGTTTTTTTTCATTTAGACTGTCAATCCACGCATATTGTCCAGACATGGCCAGCCATGCACTCGGGCACGGGTGCCGAAAACAGCGATGGAAACACCGTTAGGCACCACCGTGCGAGAACCGTCAGACCACACCAGGGATGGAGCGTCCCGGAGGAGAACAACAGCTGTGACAGATCCCGGCATCGGCCGCCGCTCCTTCCTTCGGGCCGGTGCCCTCCTCGGGGCACTCGCCCTCGCCGGATGCACCGCCACCCCGCCCGACAGCAACGCCACCGCTTCGGCTTCCGCCTCCGGCTCCCAGGGCGGACCCAGCGCCACCTTCACCTTCGCCACCGCCGCACGCCCGTCGGGGCTGGATCCGGCCCTGGTCACCGACACCGAGAGCCACCGGGTCACGCGCCAGATCTTCGAGGGCCTCGTGGGCGTCGATGCCCTGACCTCCGCGCCCACCCCGCTGCTGGCCGAGAGCTGGACCGAGTCGGAGGACGGCCGCAGCTACACCTTCGCGCTGCGCAAGGGCGTCACCTTCCACGACGGGGAGCCGTTCAACGCCGACGCCGTCTGCGCGAATTTTGAGCGCTGGTACCACCTGCCCGCCTCCGCCCGCGGAGTCGGCAATCTTGCCTACCAGTCAGTCTTCAACTCCTATTCGGACCGTCCGGAACTGGCGGTGTACAAATCCTGCACCGCTGTGGACGAACACACGGTTCGGATCGACCTGGCCACGCGCCTGACCGGATTCATTCCGGCACTGGCCTCGCCCGAGTTTGCCATGTCCTCGCCCAAGGCCCTCCGGCAGTTCAACGCCGATGCCCTCAGCTCCGAAAAGGACGGCCAGAGGCTCTCGGAATATGCCCTGCACCCGGTGGGCACCGGACCGTTCTTCCTGGAATCCTGGGAAGGCGACGAAGTGCGCCTGGCAACCTACCCCGACTACTGGGGCGAACGCGGGCAGATCGCGGGCATCGTCTTCAAGACGATGACCAGTCCCGAAAGCCGGCTCCGCGCCCTGAAAAGCGGGCAAGTGGACGGCTACGACCTCGTCACCGTGGCCGATGTGGACGACCTGGCCCGCAACGGCCTGCAGATCCTGCAGCGCGACCCGTACTCGGTCCTGTATCTGGGCATCAACCAGGCCTTCCCGGGCCTGGACAACGTCAAGATGCGCCAGGCCATTGCCCACGCCATCGACAAGGGCGCGCTCCTGGAGGGACTGTTCCTGAACGGAACCAAGCAGGCCAACCAGTTCGTTCCCGAAAAGCTCGGTGTCTCCTCCGGATCCGTGACCAGCTACGGATACGACCCAGAACGGGCCGCCGAGCTGCTCAAGGAGGCCGGCTACAAGGGCGCCGAACTGCCCTTCCACTATCCCCGCCACGTCACCCGCGCGTATCTGCCGACACCGGAGCGGGTGTACGCCGAGCTCAGCCGCCAGCTAACTGCCGTTGGCCTGAATATTAAGCCGGTTCCGGTGGAATGGTCCGACGATTATCTGCAGAGCGTGCAGCGCAGCGGTGACCGCGCCCTGCACCTGCTGGGCATCAGCGGCACCTACGACGATCCGGACAACTTCGTGGGCAGCCTGTTCGGCAGCTACACCGAGGAATTCGCCTACGACGACGCGCAGCTGCTGAGCAAGATTGACCGGGCACGCACCCTGGAATCCGGACCGGAACAGACCGAGGCGTACACGGCCATCAGCGACCGGATCGCCACCCGGGTGCCGGCCATTCCGCTGGCCTTTCCGATCTCCGCGCTGGCGTTCTCCCCCAGAGTCGCCGTCTATCCGACCTCTCCCCTGCTCAACGAAGTCTTCAACCGGATCGAGCTCCGCGAACCGTAAGTACCTGCACCCCGCGCTCCGGCAAGCTCAGGTGATTTTAGTAAGGGGACCGGTAGCGATACGCTTCTAGGGCTAGCGCCCTCGCGACTGGAGATATGAAGTTGACTGCTAATAGCCCGGCGGACAAGTCCGCAACCAAAACCGATGTTCTGCTGATCGGCGGCGGCATCATGAGCGCGACCCTCGGGGCGTTCCTGAAGCAGCTCCAGCCTGATTGGGACATTTCCCTATTTGAGCGCCTCGACCGTGCCGGGCTGGAAAGCTCGGACCCCTGGAACAATGCCGGCACCGGCCATGCCGCGCTCTGCGAGCTGAACTACAGCCCCGCAGCGGCCGACGGTTCCGTTGACCCGGCGAAGGCCGTGGGCATCAACGAACAGTTCCAGGTTTCGCGCCAGTTCTGGTCCCACATGGTCTCCTCCGGCCACATCTCGAACAGCTTCATCAACCCGCTGCCGCACATGAGCTTCGTCTGGGGTGACGCGCACTCCGAATACCTGCGCCGCCGCTACGAGTCGCTGAGCGCGCAGCCGCTGTTCAAGACCATGGAGTTCTCGGAGGATCCGGCCAAGCTGGCCGAATGGGCTCCGCTGATCATGGAGGGCCGGAACCCCTCCCAGCGTGTTGCCGCCTCCCGCGTCGCGGGCGGCACCGACGTCGATTTCGGCGCCCTGACCCGAGAGCTCACCGGCTACCTGGGCAACAACGGCGTGGAGATGAACTACGGCCACGAGGTCAACAACGTCTCCCGGTCCTCCAACGGCGGCTGGGACGTCAAGGTCAAGAACCGCGCCACCGGGCAGTCCCGGACGGTTTCGGCCCGCTTTGTCTTCATCGGCGGCGGCGGCGGTGCCCTGCATCTGCTCCAGGCCTCGGGCATTCCCGAGGGCAAGGGCTTCGGCGGCTTCCCCGTCTCCGGCCAGTTCCTGCGCTCCACCGACGACTCGATCATCTCCCGGCACAACGCCAAGGTGTACGGCCAGGCCTCGGTGGGCGCCCCGCCCATGTCGGTGCCGCATCTGGACACCCGCTTCGTCAACGGCCAGCGTTCGCTGCTGTTCGGCCCGTACGGCGGCTTCTCCCCCAAGTTCCTCAAGAGCGGTTCCTACCTGGACCTGCCCGGATCGGTCCGCCCGGACAACCTGCTGCCGATGCTGGCCGTCGGCAAGGACAACATGTCCCTGGTGAAGTACCTGATCACCGAAGTGCTGAAAACCCGCGAGGGCAAGACCAAGGCACTGCAGGAATTCGTTCCCGGAGCTGTCACCGAGGGCTGGGACCTGATCACCGCCGGCCAGCGCGTGCAGGTCATCAAGAAGGATCCGAAGAAGGGCGGCGTGCTGCAGTTCGGCACCGAACTCATCACCGCCGCCGACGGCTCCGTGGGTGCCCTGCTGGGCGCCTCCCCGGGCGCCTCCACCGCTCCGCCGATCATGGTGAACCTGCTCAAGCGCTGCTTCCCCGCCGAATTCGGCGGCTGGGAGGCCAAGATCAAGGACATGATCCCGGGCTACGGCGTCAAGCTCAACGAAAATGAGTCCCTGCTGGACGAAATCACCCAGGACACCAACCGCGTCCTCGGCCTGAACTAACCGCACCGCCGCATCATTTTTACCCGTTGGACCGGGCCGACCCATCCGGTCGGCCCGGTCCTTCGAACTATCTGCACCGGTACGGTTTCCCCGTCCGGAACGTTTTGCCGATCTACGTCAGTTCCGCCCTTCCTAAGGCAGGCTCATGGACCGCTTGGCCAAGCTTTCCCTCTCCAACCGGGCGCTCATTGCCCTGATCACCGTTTTCACGGTGGTCTTCGGCGTGATCTCCATGGGGTCGCTGAAGCAGGAGCTCATCCCCTCGCTGGAGTTCCCGCAGATCAGCGTGATCACGGCCCTGCCCGGCGCGTCCCCGGAGGTGGTGGACAAGCAGATCAGTGAACCCCTCGAAGGCGCGCTCACCGCCGTCGAAGGCCTGGAATCCTCCTCGGCCACCTCGCGTTCCTCGATTTCCACCATCAACCTGACCTTTGCCTACGGCACCGACCTGGACCGCGCCCGCGGCCAGGTGGACCGGGCAATCTCGAACGCCCGGCAGCTGCTGCCCGACGACGTGAATCCGCAGTCCCTGGCCGGCAGCATCAGCGACTTCCCGATCGTGTACATGGCAGTGTCCTCGGATCAGCCGCTGGCCGAGCTCAACAGCGAACTGCAGCGGCTGACGGTTCCGCGGCTGCAGAAGATCGAAGGGGTGCGGACCGCCGAAGTCACCGGCGGCTCCACCCGGAGCATCGCCATTCTTCCCGACTCCGCGGCCCTCGCCGCCCTGGGGGTTGGGCCGTCGGCCATCTCGGAGGCACTGGAAAACAGCGGCGCCCTGGTGCCTGCCGGCACCGTTTCCGAGGACAGCCGGACCCTGCCCATCCAGGTGGGCAGCCCGCTGGACAGCCTGGAGAAAATCGCCGCCCTTCCGGTCGAATCCACGCAGGACTCCGGAGCGGGCGCCGATCCGGTGACCATCGGCGACGTCGCGACCGTGGACATCGCCGAAGATGAGAACACCTCCATCACCCGCACCAACGGGGAGCCGACGCTGGCGGTGTCCATCACCAAGACCCCCGCCGGCGACACCGTGGGCATTTCGCACGAGGTTCTGGACCTGCTGCCGGCACTGGAAGCCGAGCTCGGCAACGGCGCGAAATTCACCGTGGTCTTCGATCAGGCGCCCTTCATTGAAGAATCCATCTCCAACCTGACCACCGAGGGCATCCTGGGCCTGGGCTTCGCCGTCCTGGTGATCCTGGTCTTCCTGCTCTCGGTGCGTTCCACCCTGGTCACCGCCGTGTCCATTCCGCTGTCCCTGCTGGTGACGTTCATCGGCCTGCTGGCGTTCGGGTATTCCCTGAACATTTTGACCCTGGGCGCGCTGACCATTGCGATCGGCCGCGTGGTGGACGACTCCATTGTGGTCATTGAAAACATCAAGCGGCACCTGGGCTACGGCACCGACAAGCGGACCGCCATCCTGACCGCCGTCCGCGAAGTGGCCGGCGCCATCACCGCCTCGACCCTGACCACAGTGGCCGTTTTTGCGCCGATTGCGTTTGTCGGCGACCTGGCCGGTGAACTTTTCCGGCCGTTCGCCATCACCACCTCCCTGGCGCTGCTGGCATCGCTGCTGGTGTCCCTGACGATTGTGCCGGTGCTGGCGTACTGGTTCCTGAAGTCATCTCCCCCGGTCGCCGATCCCGCCGCGTACCGCGCCGACGCCGAAGCCCGGGAGTCCCGGACGCCCCTGCAGCGCGGCTATCTGCCGATCCTGCGCACCACGCAGCGGCATCCCGTCTACACCCTGGCCGCCGGCCTCGTCGTCCTGGTCGGAACCGCGGCGATGACCCCGCTGCTGCAGACCAACCTGCTCGGAGACACCGGGCAGAACACGTTCAGCGTGCGGCAGGAAATGCCGCCGGGCACCGCACTGGAAACCACCTCGGCGGCTGCCGAAGAGGTGGAGGAGACGCTGCGCGGCACCGAGGGCGTCAAGGATGTCCAGGTCACCATGGGCACCTCGAGTTCGGGGTTTGCCGCCTTTACCGCCGGCGGATCCGCGGTGGCTTCGTACACCGTCATCACCGAGCCCGGGGTGGACCAGGTGGCGCTGCGGGAGACCGTCAGCGCCGAGCTGGACGGCCTGGACGACGACGCCGGGAACCTCACCCTGGGAACCACCGGCGGCGGTTTCGGCACCTCGAACACCGTGGACATCAGCCTCTCCGCCGGTGATCCCGCCGAGCTGCAGCCGGCCGCCGAGCAGGTCACAGAGGCGATGTCCGAGCTGCCCGCAGCCGCCGAAGTCACCAGCAACCTGTCCTCCTCCTCCCCCGTGGTCCAGATTTCGATCGACCGCGCCAAGGCGGTGGCGGCCGGGCTGAATGAGCAGCAGATCGCCGGCCTGATGGCCTCGACCCTGAGTCCGCTGCCGGGCGGAACCATCCGGATCGGCACCGACGACTTCCCGGTCCTGATCGGCGAGGGAACCACCGTCACCAGCATTGAGCAGCTCAGTGCCGTGCCGGTGCCCGCCGGCTCCGGCACGGTGCCGCTGAGCTCGCTGGCGACGGTCGAGGAAGTGGATGTCCCGACGTCGATTTCCTCCTCCGGCGGCGAGCGCACCGCCGTCGTCTCCGTGGCCCCGGCGGGCGACAACCTGGGGGCGGCGATCACCGAGGTGCAGGCCCAGCTCGACGGGCTGGAGCTGCCGGCCAGCGTCACCGCCACCCTCTCCGGTGCCGCCACCCAGCAGAACGAGTCCTTCACCCAGCTCGGACTGGCGCTGCTGGCGGCCATCGCCATTGTGTACGTGATCATGGTGGCGACGTTCAAATCCCTGGTCCAGCCGCTGATCCTGCTCGTCTCCGTGCCGTTTGCCGCCACCGGGGCGATCCTGCTGCTGCTGGTCACCGGGGTGCCGCTGGGTCTTCCCTCCCTGGTGGGCATGCTGATGCTCGTCGGCATTGTGGTGACCAACGCCATCGTGCTGGTGGACCTGATCAACCAGTACCGCCGGCCGCACGACGGGCGGCCGGGAATGAACGTCCCGGATGCCATCATGAAGGGTGCCCGGCAGCGGCTGCGCCCGATCCTGATGACCGCGCTGGCGACGGTGTTTGCGCTGACCCCGATGGCGCTGGGCGTCACCGGAGAGGGCGGCTTCATTTCCCGGCCGCTGGCCATCGTGGTGATCGGCGGACTGGTGTCCTCGACCGTGCTGACCCTGATCCTGGTGCCGGTGCTGTACCGGCTGGTGGAGGGGTCGCGGGAAAAGCGGCGGGCCGGATCCGCCGATGCATCCGGCGGGTTCGCCCCGGCAGGTGCCGGCCCCACGGAATGATTCGTGCCGAACCGTCGTTGTGGCACCATGTAGATGCAAATGCATATACTTGGAGCAGTTCGGTTCGGCAGCCGCCGGAACACCATCGGAGGACACCATGCAGATCGGCGTATTCAGCGTCAGCGACATCACCCGCGACCCCGTCACCGGGCGGATCCCCACGGAAGGCGAACGGATCAAGTCCGCCGTGGCCATCGCGAAGAAGGTCGAAGAAATCGGGATGGACGTCTATGCCACCGGCGAGCACCACAACCCGCCGTTTTATGCCAGTTCCCCCACCACGCTGCTGGGCTACATTGCGGCGCAGACCGAGCGGATCATCCTCTCCACCGCCACCACGCTGATCACCACCAATGACCCGGTGAAGATCGCCGAGGACTTTGCCATGCTCCAGCACCTCTCCGACGGCCGGGTGGACCTGGTCCTGGGCCGGGGCAACACCGCCCCCGTCTACCCCTGGTTCGGCAAGAACATGCAGGACTCCGTGGAGCTGACAGTGGAGAACTACAGCCTGCTCCGCCAGCTCTGGGACAAGGACACCGTGAACTGGGAGGGGAAGTTCCGCACCCCGCTGCACAACTTCACCGCCACGCCCCGTCCGCTCGACGGCGTCGCCCCCTTCGTCTGGCACGGCTCCATCCGCACGCCGCAGGTGGCGGAGATTGCCGCCTACTTCGGCGACGGCTTCTTCGCCAACAACATCTTCTGGCCGAAGGAGCACTACATGCAGCTCATCGGCCTGTACCGCGAACGCTACGAGCACTACGGCCACGGCCGCGCCGATCAGGCGATCGTGGGCCTGGGCGGCCAGTTCTTCATGCGGAAGAACTCCCAGGACGCCGTGAACGAGTTCCGTCCGTACTTCGACAACGCCCCGGTGTACGGCCACGGCCCCACCATGGAGGACTTCACCGCGCAGACCCCGCTGACAGTGGGCAGCCCGCAGGAAGTGATCGAAAAAACCCTGTCCTTCCAGGAATACTTCGGAAACTACCAGCGCCAGCTCTTCCTGATCGACCATGCCGGCCTGCCCCTGAAGACCGTGCTGGAGCAGCTGGACCTCTTCGGCGAATACGTGCTGCCGGAGCTGCGCCGAGAATTCGACTCCCGCCGCCCGGCCGATGTTCCGGACGGTCCTACGCATGCCGCACGGGTAGCCGCAGCGTCACGTGCATCAGCGGCTCCTTCTTTTCAGTAGGGTAGAGGCATGTCCCCGGATACCAGCAGCGTCCCCGTTCGACAGGCAGCAGAGGCCTGGGAGTCCCTTTTCCGGACCCAGGTGGGGGTGATGAGGCGGCTCCAGAAGGATCCGGCGTTCAAGAACCTGACGATGCGCGAGTACGACGTCCTGTTCAACCTCACCCGCTGCCCCACCGGCTGGATCCGCCTGAACGAGCTCAATGAGCACCTGCTGATCAGCCAGCCGAGCCTCAGCCGCATGGTGGAACGGATGGAGGCCAAGGGGCTGGTGCAGCGCCGTCCGGCGCAGAACGACCAGCGCGGCGTTGAGCTGGCACTGACCGACGAGGGCCGGGACATGCAGCGCCGCCTGGGCCGGGTCCATGTGCAGGGAATCCATGAGCTGCTCTCGCCGGCGCTCAGCAGCGAGGAACTCAACCAGCTCAAGCTCCTCACGGACAAGGTGCTGGCCAGCCTGGCCGCCAGCGACGACTAGCACCGCCTGATCCGAACCACGGCGGGAGCCAGCAGTGGAAACCTTCAGCGCCGACAGCATCCCCGACCAGAGCGGAAAAACCGCAGTCATTACGGGCGCCAACAGCGGCTTGGGACTGCAGACCGCCCTCGTCCTCGCCGCGAAGGGCGCCTGCGTGGAGCTGGCCTGCCGGAACGCAGCGCGGGGCGAAGCGGCGCTGCAGCGGATCCGCGCCGAGACCGGAAGCGACCGGGTGCGGGTGCGCCCGCTGGATCTGGGCTCCCTGGCCTCCGTGCGGGCCTTCGCCGCCGCGCAGGAGGCCCCGGTGGACCTGCTCATCAACAACGCAGGGGTCATGGCCACCCCGCACCGCGCCACGGCCGACGGGTTCGAGCTCCAGTTCGGGGTGAACCATCTGGGCCACTTCGCACTGACCGGGCTGCTGCTGCCGATGCTGCGCGCCGCCCGCGCTCCGCGCGTGGTCACCGTCTCCAGCCTCGCCCACCGCGGCGGAAGGATGTATTTCGACGATCTGGACGCCGCACGCAGCTACCGGCCCTGGGCGCGGTACAACCAGAGCAAACTGGCCAACCTGCTGTTCACCTTCGAGCTTTCCCGCCGTCTCGAGGCCCGCGGCGAGAACCTCATCGCCGCAGCGGCCCATCCCGGCTTCGCCAGCACCAACCTCACCTCCGGTATGAACTACCCCGCCAGCCTGGACGTCCTGGGTGCCTTCTTCCGCCTGCTGGGCCAGAACGGGGCACTCGGGGCGCTCCCCACGCTGTATGCCGCTACGGCTCCCGAGGTGCGGGGCGGGGACTTTTACGGGCCGGACGGTCCCGGACAGCTGCGCGGCACATTGCACGGCAAGCCCGCCCCGGTAACTCCGGCGCCCCAGGCCCGGGACCCGGACGCCGCCCGCCGGCTATGGGAGGTCAGCACCAAGCTCACCGGCGTTACGTTCCCCGGGTTGGAGTAACCGCCCCTACGGTCCGGGGGTGCCGGTGTCGGCAGCCGTCAGCGGCACGTCCGAAAACGCCAGCCGGGGCACCAGCAGCAGCAAGCCGGCGGCAAGGAAGCCCGTTCCCGAGCACACGGCCCACACCGTGAGATAGCCCGACAGGGGCGCCGCGGTCTGCAGGCCCGTGCCTCCGGCCACGGCGTCAGTCGCCGCGCTCAGCAGCGCTATTCCGAACACCGCTGAGGCAAACGACCCGCCGATGGTCTTCGTTGTGTTCGTGAGGCCGGTGGCCATGCCGGTGCGGTTTCGCGGGGCGGCAGCGGCCGCGGCGGAGGGCAGCGCGGCGACCAGCGCACCCGAGCCCAGCCCGGCAACGATCATGTTGGTCAGCGTCTGGGCCAGGGTGTCGTGGAAGGGCAGGAACAGCAGGTAGCCGATGCCCACCAGCGCCGCGGCACCGCAGAGGGTCAGCCTCGGCGTCGTGCGCCGCGCAACCACCGGAAAAATCAGGGCTCCGAGGAGCACCGACAGCACATAGGACCCGATGATGATCGACACGTCCCCCGCGTCCAGCCCCAGGCCGTAGCCGTGCACCCCGCGGTCAGTGCGGGCGAAAGTGGACATGGGCGCCTGCGCGCCGAGGACCGAAATCCCGAACAGGCCGGCGGTGAGCTGGACAGGCCACATGGATTTCTCCCGCAGCATTCGGAAGTCCACCAGCGGATCGGCCAGGCCCAGTTCGTAGCGGACGAACGGCACGAGCGCTGCCACCCCGGACAGCAGGACCAGCCAGACCCACCAGGTGCCCGGACCGTTGATCCGCAGGAAGCTCAGTCCGGACGTGATCAGCAGCAGTCCGAACGCGAGCAGCAGGAAGCCCCGGCCGTCCAGGATCCCGCCGGCGCGGTCGGTGGTTTCCGGAACACCGAAGTGGATGGCGGCGATGCACAGCGTCACGGCCGCTGCGGGAATCATCAGGGTGAGCTCCAGCCTGCCGGCGAAGACTTCCACCAGGGCACCGGCAGCCAGCGCTCCGACAATAACGCCGAATTGGAGGGCGCCGACCAGCAACCCGGCTGCCTTGCGGGTCAGGGCCGCGCCGCCCGGGGACCCGGCAGCCCTGCCGAAAATCAGCGCGATCTCCAAAGGCAGCCAGACCACGTAAAACCCCTGCAGCGACCAGGCCGCCAGGAACGTCCAGAAGTCCGGCGCAAAGGCCACGCCCCAGGACGCGGCGGCAGTTACCACGGTGGAGACCAGCAGGATCCGCTTATGCCCGTGGATATCGCCCAGCTTGGCCAGGACCGGCACGGCGAGCGCGCTGAGCATCAGCTGCGCGGCCTCGAACCAGTTGACGTCGCCGTCGCTGATGCCCAGGCGGCGGGCAATGTCGGTGAGGATCGGCGTGTAGTACCCCTGCAGGATGCCGCTGGTGATTTCGACAAGGGCCAAGAAGAACACCACCGGTCCCAGCGAGCGCAGGCTGCGGCGCCCGACGTCGGCGGCCGGCTTCACCGGGCGGCCTCGAGGCTGCGCAGCAGGCGGACGTAGAACAGGATCCCCTCGCCGAAGGTTTCCACTCCCAGCGATTCGTTGTCTCCGTGGATGCTGGCCCGGGCCTGGCGGTCCATCCGGAACGGGGCGAACCGGTACACCGCGTCGCAGATTCCGGTGAAGCGCCTGGAGTCGGTCCCGGCGAGCATGACGTACGGAGCGGGCGCGGCGTCCGGGAAGACTGCCGTGATGGTCCTGGCAAGCAGGGCGAACTGGTCATTGTCGGTGGCCGACACCGGAGACGGTTCATTGCCTTCAACCACCCGCAGCGACACCGATGGGTCCCTGATGATCCGCTTCAACCGCCTGACCGTCCCCTCCACCGTGTCCCCGACGGCGATCCGGATATTGGCGTTGGCCGTCGCCCGGGACGCCAGCACGTTGGCGGCGCTGCTGCCCCGCAGCTGGGTCACGGCCACAGTGGTGCGTGTCAGGGCACCGGGTTCTCCGCCCATGCGGGCCAGCACCGTGGTGAGCGGCCGCCGGAAGAGTCCCATGTTCCGAAAAACCAGCCGCGCCGGAAAGCGGGCGGCGGAAGCCAGCCGCCCGAACATTTCCACCGTGGGGTTGGGCAGGGAGGCAGGCAACGGGTTCTCGTCCAGCCGGACGACAGCCCGGGCCAGACGGGCCGTGGCGCCCCGGCTGTGCGGCGTGGACGCGTGACCCCCTGAATCCTCGGTGGAGAGTTCCACGTCCAGGATTCCTTTTTCGGTAACACCCACCACGGCCACCGGCCGGTTCACAAACGGAAAAGCCTGCGTGGCCACCGCCCCGCCTTCATCCAACACCAGCCAGGGCCGGATACCCCGGCTGGCCAGCAGAGCTGCAGCAACTCCGGCGGTGGTCCCCGCCGTTTCCTCATTGTTCCCAAAGGACAGGTAGACGTCCCGCGCCGGAACGAAACCCTCCTCGACCAGAAGTTCCACGGCCTGCAGGATCGCAGCCAGGGCTCCTTTGTCATCCAGTGTTCCGCGTCCCCAGATCCTGGCGTCGGAGATGGCCCCGGAGAAGGGCGGATGATCCCACGAACCCGGATTCGTCACGGGGACGACGTCGTAGTGCGCCATCAGGACCAGCGGACCGCCGTTGGCCTCCGCGCCGGCTTCCGCGCTCCCGGAGCCGGGGGCTGGGACCGCCGGAGTTGCCCCCTTCCAGTGATAGAGCAGCCCGTACCCGTTCACCCGCTCCAGCGTCAGGTTCCGGTGAACCTGGGGAAACAACTCCGGCAGCGCCCCGATGAAGCTGTCGAATTCGGCAATCTCGATGTCCTGCGGATCCCGTGTGGACACGGTTCGGCAGGTGATGAGGCGGGAGAGCTTCGCGGCGGCAGCCGACCCGGCTTCCAGCGCCGCGGCAGCCGGCGGGGGCACGATGGACTTCGATTTCATGCCCCGAGTGTAGCGAGGACCACAGCGGACGCGCCGGTGCAGCACCCGCGACCCGGGGAGCGGATGTCCACGCCGCCTGTTGTGCGGAGGCGGCCCCTTATTCGGAGGCGGCCCCTTATTCGGAGGCGGCCCCTTATTCGGAGGCGGCCCGGAGCAGGGGCAGGGTGCGGCCTTCAAAATGTGTGTTCAGCACGATCACTGACGAAGACCGCACGATGGTCCGGGTGGCGACGATCGAATCGATGACGCGCTGCAGGTCCGAATTGGAGCGGGCCGCCACGCGCGCCAGCAGATCGCTTTCGCCCGAGACGGTGTGGACTTCCTGGATTTCCGGGATCTGCTCCAGCGCGTGCACGACGGCGGCGTGCCCGGTGTCCTGGCTGATGGTCAGGGAACAGTAGGCCACCACTCCGTAGCCCAGGGCGGCAGGATCCACCCGCGGACCCCACCCGGCAATGACCCCCAGCCGCTGCATCCGGTCCAGCCGCGCCTGAACCGTGGCACGCGCCACCTGCAGTGTGCGCGACGCCTCCAGCACGGACATCCGGGGTTCGTCGGTGAACAGTGCAATGATGCGGGCGTCCAGGGCGTCGGTAGGCATGTTTCCCTCTCCTGCACCGCGATCAGCTGTGCAAACTGTAAGCATTCTGGCACACACACGGTGCATTCCTTGTAGCCGGTGCCCGAGGCATAAGATGGTTAGGCCGCTTCACGGCAATCCCCCAACCTCAAAGGCGCCTCCTTTCATGACCACCCGAACGTCCGCAACCGGTCCTTCCGGATCAGGCACCCCGATTCCGGCGGAGCCGCCCACCGTGCGGAAGATGCGCCCCCGCCATCTGGTGTTCATGAGCCTGGGAAGCGCCATCGGCACCGGACTGTTTGTCGGCTCCGGAGCCGGCATCCAGGCTGCCGGGCCGGCGGTCCTGCTGTCCTTCCTCATCGCGGGCACCATGGTCATCCTCGTCATGCGGATGATGGGCGAGATGGCCGCCGCGGATCCCAGCAGCGGCGCCTTCTCCGTCTATGCGGAAAAGGCACTGGGCAGGCCTGTCGGCACCACCATCGGCTGGCTGTGGTGGCTGCAGCTGGTGATCGTCATCGCGGCGGAGGCCACTGCTGCGGCGGCCATCGTGGCCTCCATGTGGCCCGGCTCCCAGCAGTGGGTGCTGGCACTGGTCTTCATCAGCCTCTTCACCGCCATCAATCTGGGGGGTGCGGCGAGCTTCGGCGAATTCGAGTACTGGTTTGCGCTCCTGAAGGTGCTCGCCATCGTTGCCTTCCTGGGAGTCGGCATCGCCTTCATCGCCGGCTGGCTGCCCGGTGTTCCCGCCCCGGGCCTGAGCAACCTCACCGGCAACGGCGGCTTCATGCCCCACGGCTGGAGCGGAGTGGGTGCCGGGCTGCTGCTGGTGGTCTTCGCCTTCGGCGGCACCGAGATTGTCGCCGTCGCCGCCGCCGACACCGAGAACCCGGCCACCAACATTGCAAAGGCCATCAACTCGGTGGTGTGGCGCATCCTGATCCTGTTCATCGGTTCGGTGCTCGTGATTGTCACCATCCTGCCGTGGGACAGCGATTCCCTCAGCACCGGCCCCTTTGTCGCTGCCCTTGCCGCGGCCCGGGTGCCGGGCGCCGACGTCGTCATGGCTGTGGTCATTGTGGTGGCCCTGCTGTCCGCGCTGAACGCGAATCTCTACGGCGCGTCCCGGATGGTGTTCTCCCTGGCCGAGAGGGGCCGCGCCCCCAAGGCCCTGGGCCGCAAGAGCGCCAACGGCGTTCCGCGGGCAGCCGTCGGCGCCTCGGTGGCGTTCGGTTTCCTGGCCGTGGTGCTGAACTACCTCTACCCGGAGACGGTCCTGATGATCCTGCTGAACCTCGTGGGTTCAACCTGCCTGGTGGTCTGGGGTGTATCGATCGTTTCGCAGATCATCCTGCGCCGCCGGGCTGAGGCGGCGGGCATGGAGCTCAGCTTCAAGATGTGGGCCTTCCCCTGGCTCTCCTACTTTGCCCTGGCCCTGCTGGCCGGCATCGTGCTGCTCGGCTTCCTGGACTCCGCCGTCCGCATCCAGCTCGTGGCGACACTGGCCCTGACCTGCGCCCTGGGCACTGCCGCCTGGCTGCTGGACCGCAAAACGACGCAGTCGGGCAGCCAACTCCGGTAGCCGCCCGGCGGGTGGTGGCCTGCTCCACGGAATGCGGCGGGGTTTCTTGGGGAAATTACCGGGCAATTCAACCCCGCCGCGTTGTTTATACCTGAGTACATAACGACACATTTCCACCCCGGGCATAAAAAGAAAGACCATGTTCGGAAATGTCGCGACTATTCCCGACATAAAAGTCCCCAAGCCGCCACAGGCGGCGTGACGCCGCCTGGGCCACTCGAGTCCGGCATGATCCCCCACCCGGTGGCGCGCAGCCCTGAACCGCCGAGGTGAAGTGAGGCGGGCCGCAGGGTGCTGCCCGGTGCTGGGCGGTGCTGGGCGGTGCTGAGCGGGCGAACACACGGCCCAGCCCGGGCGAGGTCAGTGCCGGCAAACGCCCCTGCTACTGCCCCTTGCGCTTCTTGGGAATCAGCTCTGAATCGCTGGAGTTTTTTGCTCGTTTTTCAGCCCGCTTGTCCTTGATCGACTTGCCCGGCTTCTTCTCGTTTGAACCCTGTGGGGATTTACCTGACAATTTAGGCTCCTCATAAAGAAAATACGGATAGCTCAGACCATACGCGGTAAATAAATAAAAGCCAGTCTTCGCGCAAAACTGTGCAAGACCACGCTGGACGCCCGGCCGATCGGGGCGCCTGCGGTGCCGAGTGTGCACCTATGGCGGCTTGGATCGGGCTGACTGCATTGAGGGTGCAGCTATGGCGGGTTCCGCGGCGTCGAGCCCGCCACACCTGCACTCTCGATGAGGCACGGGAGCAGGTATCCCGGCAAAGCTGCACTCTCGGGGAACCGATCCCGCCGAAGCAGGCCCGGCCCCGCACTGCGAGCCGGCCCCGGAGCCACCGCTCCGAAACAACCGGTGCGCACTTTGCACACTGCACACTTTGTACAGGGCATCGTCCTGTCGATGAGCAGGATCAGGCAGGCTGTACATCCCGCGGCGAACGGATTGCACTGCAGAACCGCGCCGGTTAGGTTTCGACATATGGTCCCAGTCACAACACAGGTTCCGGAACTTTCCGGTGACGAACTGCGCCGGCTCTATCGGCTGCTCACCGCGGTGCGGCAGCTCGACCTGGCCGCCGTCGCCTGGCAGCGCCAAGGCATCATTCCCGGTTACGCGCCGGAGCTCGGGCAGGAGGCAGCCCAGGTGGGCAGCGCCTTCGCCATGGACACCAGCCGCGACTTCATCTTCCCCACGTACCGGGAAATGGGCACCGCGCTGACCCTGGGCGTGGACATGGTGCAGTACATGGCCACGCACCAGGCGTCCTGGCACGGCGGGCTGTACGATCCGGTGACCACCCGGCTGGCGCCCATCCAGGCAGTGGTGGGCGGGTCGGTGCTGCACGCCGTGGGCTGGGCTCACGGCCAGCGGCTGGCCGCGCAGGCAGACGCCACGCAGGCAGACGCCACGGCAGAGACCGCCCCTCCCGACGGCGCCCCCGCAACCGCCACCCCGTCCGACGGCGAGCCGGACGCCGCCCCGGCAGCCGGCCTCCCGGCGGCGCTGACCTACTTCGGCGACGGAGCCAGCTCGCAGGGCGACGTCCACGAAGCCATGAACTTTGCCGCGGTGCTCAAGGCCCCCGTGGTCTTCTTCGTGCAGAACAACGGCTGGGCCATCTCGCTGCCCACTGAGGCTCAGGTGGCCGGCGGCCGTGTGGCGGCCCGCGCCGCGGGCTACGGCATGAAGTCCCTGACGGTGGACGGCAACGACGTCACCGCCGTCGTCCGCGCCACCCGTGAAGCGTTGGCCCACGCCAGGGCCGGCCACGGACCGGTGCTGATTGAGGCCATGACCTACCGGCGCGGCCCGCACTCCACCAGCGACGATCCCGGCCGCTACCGCACGCTGGATGAGGAACGGCGCGACGCCGGCGCCGATCCCGTCGCACTGCTGGCGGAGCAGCTCCTGGCGTCCGGCCACGCCGACTCCGACTTCCTGGACGCCGCGCAGGCCGACGCGCTGGCCGCCGCCGACACCGTCCGCGACGGAGTGCAGGCCCTGAGGCCGCGGCCCGGCTCGGAGATGTTCGAGTTTGTCTTCGCCGAATCCACGCAGCAGCTGACAGATCAGGCCAGTGCCTGGCGGAAGGAATCCGAACATGACTGACCAGATGACCGGCAGCTCGGACCTGGCCGCAGATTCCGGAACCGCCGGCTCCGGCCCGGCAGTAACGTTGTCCATGCAGGCTGCCCTGATCCGCGCCCTGACCGAGATCATGGAGCAGAACCCGAGGGCGCTGATCCTGGGCGAGGACGTCGGCCGACTCGGCGGCGTCTTCCGCATCACCGACGGCCTGCAGCAGCGCTTCGGCGCCGACCGGGTCCTGGACACCCCGCTGGCTGAGTCGGGCATCCTCGGCATGTCGGTGGGACTGGCGATGGCCGGGTTCCATCCCATTCCCGAGGTGCAGTTCGACGGCTTTGCCTACCCCGCGGTGAACCAGATCGTGACCCAGCTGGCGCGAATGAACTACCGCAGCCGCGGAACCCTGCCCATGCCGGTCACGCTCCGGGTGCCCAGCTTCGGCGGGATCCGCGCCCCCGAGCACCACGGCGAATCCCTCGAGGCGCTGTTTGCCCACGTTCCGGGCCTGAAAGTGGTTTCGCCGTCGAACCCGCACGAGGCCTACCACCTGCTCAAGTACGCCGCCGCTCGCCCCGATCCGGTAATTTTCATGGAGCCCAAGTCCCGCTACTGGCAGAAGGGCGAAGTTCTCCCGGCCGACGGCGGCTCTCCCCTAGGCTCCAAGGTGGTCCGTTCCGGCAAGCACGTCACGCTCATCGCCTGGGGGGCCATGGTGGCCCGCTGCCTGCAGGTGGCCGAGCTCGCGGCCGAGGACGGCATCGAGGTGGAAGTCCTGGACCTGCGCTGGCTCAAGCCGATCGACGCCGCCGGGCTGGCGGCGTCGGTGGCGCGGACGCGGCGCGCCGTCGTCGTGCACGAAGCGCCGCTGACCTCGGGACTCGGGGCGGAGGTCGCCGCGCTGGTGACCGAGCGCTGCTTCGGCACCCTGCGGGCGCCGGTTGAGCGGGTCACCGGATTCGACGTACCGTATCCCTCAGGTGACCTGGAAGATGAATACATCCCGAACATTGACCGCATCCTGTTCGGGATCCAGCGAGTATTGGAGTATCGACGTGGCTGAAATCCCCTTTCCCCTGCCGGACCTCGGCGAAGGCCTGATTGAGGCCACCGTGCTGGAATGGCTGGTGGCCGAGGGCGATCAGGTGGAACGGAACCAGCCGCTCGTGGAGGTGGAAACCTCCAAGTCAGCGGTCGAGCTGCCGTCACCGCAGGCGGGCCGGGTAGCCCGCACCTACGGATCGCCGGGCGAGAAGATCAACGTCGGTGAACCGCTGATCATCTTCGAGGTGCCGGACAACACCGCGGGCATCGTGGGAACCGTACCGCAGGAGGCACCGGCGCGCCGCCGCTTCCGCCTGACCGCGGCACTGGACGAGGACTAAGCCATGGAACTGAGGACACACACCGTCGAGGGCACCGATCCGCAGCTTTTCGCCGAAATCATAACGCCCGACGACGGCGGCGCCGCCTCCCGGCCGATCCTCCTGCTGCACGGCTTCGCCTCCTCGTCGCAGCTGAACTGGCACGATTCCGGCTGGATCGGCGCCCTGACCGCCGCGGGGCGGACGGTGCTCACCGTGGACCTGCCGGGGCACGGCCGAAGCGCCGCGCCCGCGGATCTGGACGCCTACCGTCCCAGCCGGATCCGCGCGGACCTGCTGCAGCTGCTGATGGACGCCGGAGTGCTTCCACTGGCCGCCGACGATCCGGCAACCGGCGTTGACATCATCGGATATTCGCTGGGGTCCCGGCTGGCCTGGGAGTTCGGCGCCACCCAGCCGGAACTGGTGCACCGCATGGTCCTCGGCGGACCCGGCAGCGGCGATCCGCTGGCGGACTTCGACTTCTCCGCAGCCCGGGAGAACCTGGCGGGAGGCGGAGCGGTGGCCGATGAAACCACTGCCGAACTGCTGCGCATGGCCACCCTCGTTCCCGGCAACGACGTGCCTGCCCTGCTGAACATGGTCGAGGCCGCCAAGGAAGAGCCGTTTGTCCCCGCGGAGGCCGTCCCCGCCATGCCGCTGCTGCTGGTGGCCGGGGACCGGGACATTCTCGCAGCGGGCGCCCCGGAGCTGGCGGCTCTGTCCGGACAGGCCGAGCTGCTGTGGCTGCCGGGACGGACCCACGCCAACGCCGTGACGTCCCGGGCCTTCAAGCAGGCGGCCATCAACTTCCTGGCCTAGCCGCGTCCAGGGACCGCCCCAGCCTCCTCCAGTGAGAAGACACATAATTACGGCTTGATAAAGCCGCGCCCGCCTCCCGGGATCCGCCGCTGGCGCAGGATAGGGTGGAATGGTGAGTGGGGCAGGACCGAATTAATCAGGCGGCTGATCAATTCCCCCTCCGGTGGTGAGCAACAGACCCGGACCCTCCTGCCCATTTCTTCTTTCTTCGACACACCCTCTAGGAGGACACCCGTGGATGTACTCCTTGGGAAGCGCTACCGGACCACCGAGCTCATCGGTTCGGGCGGCGCTGCCTCCGTTTACCGGGCGGCCGATGAGCACCTGGGGCGGGAAGTGGCGGTCAAGCTATTCCATCCCAGCGTTAACGACGACGACGAGAACCGCCGCCAGCAGACCGAAATCCTCCTGCTGGCCACTCTGAACCACCCCGGCCTGGTCACCCTGCTGGACGCCGGCACCCTGGAGGACGACGACGGACGCCTCTCCACCTTCCTGGTCATGGAGCTCGTGGACGGCCCGGACCTGCGCCGCACGCTGAAATCCGGACCGCTGGGCCCCATCGCCACAGCTTCCCTGGGCGCCGATTTGGCCGACGCCCTGAACTATGTGCACTCCAACGCCGTGATTCACCGGGACGTCAAGCCCGCAAACATCCTCCTGTATCCGCAGGCCGAGAACGATACGCGCCTCTATCCCAAGCTCACCGACTTCGGCATCGCACGGATGACTGAGGCAACGATGGCCACGGCGCACGGCGCCACCATCGGCACCGCCAATTACCTCAGCCCGGAACAGGCTTTGGCCGGAGCGGTGGATCCGCGGACCGACATCTACTCCCTCGGGCTGGTGCTGCTCGAATGCCTCACCGGCGAAAAGGCGTTCCCCGGCCCGATCGTGGAGTCCGCCGTCGCACGCCTGGTCCGTGACCCGGAGGTGCCCGCGGAGCTCGGCTCCGACTGGGTTGAACTGCTGCGCGCCATGACCGCCCGAACCGTCGACGCCCGGCCGGACGCCCATGACGCCGCCGCGGCGCTGCGGGGCTTCGGCATGGAAGCCGAAGCCCCGCACAGCCCGGACTCTCCGGCGGATTCCGGGCCCGACGACGCCGTAACCGGCGGTGTCACCACCGGCAACATCTACATTCCGCTCCCGCCGGCCCACGCTCCCAGCCTGGGCTAGACCCGCTCCCGCAGGGATCGGCCGGCAGGGCAGCACACGGACAAAACGAAGCCCGGACCGGGTGCTCCCGGTCCGGGCTCCTGCGTAGCGTTCTGCGGGCTACTTGGATCCGCCCTCGGCGGATTCCTGGTCTTCCTCGGGCTCAAAGTTCGACGCTTCATCGGTGGACGCCGCGGCCACGCCATCCTTGGTGTCAGGAATGGTCCCCTCGGGTCCCGTTGTCTTCTCGCCGTCCTTGGAGTGATCCTCGTTGGCGTTCTTTTCGCTGCCCATGGTGGGTCTCCTCATCCGCTGCGTCTCCGCCGAAAATTCCGGCGCTTCCTTCGATACTAAGCCACCTGAGGGCTCGCCCGACAGCGGGACCGGCACCCGGCACGCCGCGGCCGAGCGTGGACGTCACGGGGCGAAGACCACTTCGGCAGCGACTGAGACCTCCAGCAGCAGCGGCGCTCCATTCGTGGTGGCGGGGCCGGCCAGGACCGCGAGCTCGGCTTCCAGCGCGGAGAACTCCGTGACTCGGCGGGCCGGAACTCCCAGGCCTTCGGCGAGGGTGGCAACGGAGATCTGCGGAAACGCCGGCCACGGCGCCTTGCCTCCGCGCTTGTCGGCCAGCCTGTCCATTACCGCGTAGCTGCCGTTGGCCAGGACGATGAAGACCACCGGGACTCCCCGTTCCGCGGCCGTCCAAAGTGATTGGATGGCGTAGAGCGAGGACCCGTCGCCGACCACCGCAACCACCGTCCTCCCTGGCAGGCCCATCTTGAGTCCGATGGCGGCCGGCAGCGCGAACCCCAACCCGCCCATCGCCGCCGAGACGAACCCCAAGGGGGCCTGCGCCGGCACCATCGCCTGCAGCGCCGGGCGGGACGACGGCGCCTCCTCGACGAGGACGGCGTCCCGGGGCAGGTACCGTGCCAGCAGCTCGAAAACGTGCGCCGCCCGCAGTGCCTCCCCCTCCGCCGGCGGGTCCAAACGAAACGCCGCAGCCGGGGCTGCCGCGGCTGCGGGCCGCGCCGGGCGCCGGAGGGGCATCTGCTCCGCAAGCAGACGGGAAATGCCGGCCACCAGCACCGCGGGATCGCCGACAAGCGCGAGGTCTGCGGGTGAACGGTTGGCCTCTGCGGCGTCGGCGGTCAGCACCACTATGCGGGTTTGTTCCGGCACGAGCGGTCCCTCGGCATAGGGGTATTGCCGGATGGCTGCGGTGCCGGCGACGAGCAGCACGTCATGGCCCGACAGCGCGGCACGCACCCGGGGACGGTCTGCCGGAAGCTGCCCCTGATACAGCGGATGTGTCTGAGGAAAGCCTGCCCGGGCCCCGAAGGGCTCGATCCAGACCGGGGCCTGAAGAGTTTCGGCCAGCTCCGTCAGGGCTGCCCAGCCGGCTTCGGTGTCGTTTCCCGCGCCGGCCAGGATCGCCGGATTGTGAGCGGCTGCGAGCATGGCGGCGACCTCCGCGGCGGCCGCAGGCAGTCCGGGCGGAGCAAGGACGACGCGCCCGGCTGCCGCCGCAGCATGCGGCTCCATCGGTTCATCCCAGTCCCCCATCGGCACAATGACCAGGACGGGACCGGACCCCTGCTCGGCCCGCAGCGCAGCCCGCGATACCGCCGACGGGACATCTGCGGCCCGGACCGGGGACAAAATCTCCAGCGGATAGTTTCCTGCCAGCCCGTCCAGCTGCCCGGTAAGGAACGGCTCCAGGGCCAGATGCCGGCGGTCCTGTTGGCCCACCATGACCACCAGCGGCGCCCGGTTTACCCGCGCCGTGGCGATGGCGCCAACCGCGTTGCCCAGCCCCGCGGTAGTATGCAGCAGCGCGAAAGCGCAGCGTCCCGTCGCCAGGGCGTAGCCGGTTGCCATGCCCACCACCGATCCTTCATGCAGGGCAAGAATGAAGTCGAAGTCATCCGGCAGGTCGACCAGGAACGGCACTTCGGTGGAACCCGGATTCGAGAACAATGTGGTGAGGCCGCGAAGCCGCATCACGTCAAAGGTTTCCTCCCTGACGGTCTTCATTGGCGGACCGCGCTTTCGCCGCCCGTGCCAGAGCCGGGCAGCACGGGTCGGCCGCCGCCCCCGCCGTCGGCTTTGCCTGCCCGGGAGCCGCCCGCGTTGTGCTTGGCTAGCTGGATCTGCTCGTAAACGTGGTTGCGCAGTTCGACGAACCGCGGCAGCGAGCGGGTGGTGAGCTGGTCCCGCTCAGCAGGCAGGTCGATGAGGATATCCTCCTGCACCACGGTGGGCGAACTGGAGAGGACGACCACCCGTTCACCCAAGTACACGGACTCATCGATGTCGTGGGTGACGAACAGGATGGTTACCCCCAGCTTTGCCCAGATACTCCGAACCAGGTCCTCCAGATCGGCACGGGTCTGCGCATCGACGGCGGCAAAGGGCTCATCCATCAGCAGGACCTTGGGCTGATACGCGACCGCCCGGGCAATGGCCACCCGCTGCTGCATACCGCCGGAGAGCTGCCACGGGTAGCTGGTGGGCACATGGTCCAGCCCGACCGCCTGCAGGGCGTCATCGACCAGCCGTGTGCGCTCGGCCTTGGGCATCCCGGCGGTCTTGAGCGGCAGCTCGACGTTGGCCCGCACCGTCATCCAGGGAAAGAGGCTGCGTCCGTACTCCTGAAAGACGACGGCCATGTCCTTGGGCGGATCGGTGATCTTTCTGCCTTCCAGGACCACCTCCCCCGAGGTAGCTGCCATGAGGCCGGCGATGATCTTCAGCAGCGTGGTCTTGCCGCTGCCCGACGGGCCGACAAGACAGACCAGCTCCCCGGGGCGGAGATCGAAGGTAAGGTTCCGCACCGCTTCCACCTCACCGGCGTCGACCTTGTAGATCTTCTGAATGCCGCGGACTTCCAGCAGCGGCTTTCCAGCCGCCTCCGGGGAGTTATTCTGCATGTTCTACCTCTCTTAACCCGTGGTACCAGCCAAGAACGCGGCGTTCGGTCCACTGGAACAAAAATGACATGACGACGCCGATCAGTCCCAGGACCACGATGCCGCTCCACATCTCGGGGATGGCGAAGGAGCGCTGGAACTGGACGATCGTGAAGCCCAGGCCCTCCGAGGACGCGAACATTTCGGAGATGACCATGAGGATCAGGCCGATCGACAGGCACTGCCGGATGCCCGCCATGATCTGCGGACTGGCGCTGGGCAGGACCAGATAGCGCAGCCGGTGGAAGCCGGTGATGCGGAAGGTCTTGGCGCTGTCGCTGAGCGTGCCGTCCACGGCACGGACGCCCTCGATGGTGTTCAGCAGCACCGGCCAGATGCAGCCCGAGACGATCACCGCAACCTTCATCTGGTCGTTGATGCCGATCAGCAGCATCAGCACCGGAATGAGCACCGGCGGCGGGATGGCACGGAAGAACTCCAGCATCGGTTCCAGCAGGCTGCGCAGCCAGCGGATCGTGCCGACGAGCACGCCCAGCACCGTGCCCAGCACAATTGCCAGCAGGATGCCGATGATCAGGCGGGTGACACTGGGCAGCACATCCTGCACAAAGCGCTCCCCCACCCAGACCGTGACCAGTTTGTCTGCGAGGATCCCTGGCTTGGGAACGAAGAAGTTCGTGCCGCCCAAGGTGGATGCCCACCAGAGCAGGATCAGCAGCACCGGCAGGCCCACGAGGTAGCCGAACTTTCGGAGCAGTTTCATACCACCACATCCCCGCGTACCGAACTGTGCCAGCGCAGGGTGCGCCGCTCAACGAAGCGCATGCCCATATTGATCACGATGCCCAGCACTCCGGTGGTCAGTACCAGCGCATACATTTGGGCCACCGCCCCTCCGGACTGCGCCAGCGCGATCTCGTTGCCCAGGCCGGGCGAGCCGATGATCAGCCCGGCGGTAATGGCCAGGATCAGCGCAACAGCTGCAGCCAGCCGGATTCCCGTCATTAAATACGGCAGCGTGGTGGGCCACACGACGTACCGGATTCGGTCCAGCCGGCCCAGCCCAAAGCTGCGGGCGGTGTTGCTGGCCACCGGGTCAACGTCGGCCACCCCGTAGAGCACCTGGATCAGGACCTGCCAGAACGAGGCGTAAACCACCAGCAGCAGGGTCGATTCCAGCTTGAAGCCGAACAGCAGCACGGCCAGGGGAATCAGTGCCACTGACGGAATCGGCCGCAGGAATTCAATGGTCGAGTTGGTGGCGCGGCGCAGGAAGGTGCTGGAGCCAATGATCAGGCCCAGGATCACTGCGGCGGTCGCTGCGATCAGCAGGCCCAGCGCCCAGCCGGTCATCGTCTGGCCGACCGCAGTCCAAAAAGCGCCCAGCGCCAGGTTGGAGAAGAAGATGCCGAGGATGTCGCTTGCCGGCGGCAGGTAGGCGGGATTAACCAGCCCGGTCCGGGGAATAAGTTCCCAGGTCAGGAGGAAACCCGCGATTCCGGCCATGCCCAGGAGGGGCCCGGCCGGAAGACGCAGCGGGGTTTTCATGAGTCGCGTCGTTCCGGTCGCCGCTACTGCTGCGCGGGCAGCATGAGGTCCAGGTCCGGTGCCTCTGTCAGGGTGCCGTACCGGGTTGCGGCATCACCAAGCACGGCGGCTGCGTCCCGGTCGAACTCTACGCGGAAGGTCGGCAGGATCATTTTGGCGCGCATCGCCTCGTCGATCTTGGTGTAGGTGCCCACCACGTCGCGGACCGCTTCCGGGTTCTCCTGGGCATACACCAGAGACTTGTTCATGGCCTCGGTGAAGTTCTCCACCAGCTCCGGATTCGCCTCAATGTACTCGGCGGAGGTGAAGTACCCCGAGATGTCCAGGTTCGGGTCGGTCTCGGCAAAGTTGTAGGAGATGACCCGGGCGCCGGACTCCACAGCCTGGGTCAGGAAGGGTTCGACGATCCAGGCGGCATCCACCTGGCCCGATTCAAGGGCGGCCGGAGCGTCCGGGAAGGGGATCTCCACAAACCTGATGGCGGACTCGTCGCCCCCGTCGTCCTCGACGACCTTGCGGATGGTGGTGTCGCCAATGTTCGAGAGGTTGTTGACCGATACCGTCCGGCCGGCCAGGTCGGCGGGGGCCTGGATCTCGGAGTCCGCGGGAACCACGACGGCCCCGAAGTCGGAGGAGGTGTCACCAGTGGTGGAGTTGCCGTTCGCTACATATCGGACGTCCAGGCCCTTGTCATTGGCGACCATGACGGACATGGTGTTGCCGAAGGCGAATTGGAAGTCCCCGCTGACCACGCCGGGCACCGCTGCGGCGCCGCCGGTGGTGGTCTGGATATCGAGGTCAAGGCCCGCGTCCTCGAAGAAGCCCTGTTCCTTTCCCAGCCAGATCGGCGCAGTGTCCACAATCGGGATCACGCCGACGGCGACCTTCGTCAGATCTCCCTCGGCCGCACCGCCGGCACCGCCTGATTCGGTCGATTCCCCTCCGGAGAGCGAACCTGATCCGCAGGCAGAGAGGGCCAGCGCAGCGACGGCTGCTCCGGCAAGGGAGATGGCACGTTTCATGGATCGACTCCTTTGTCACCGGCATCCGGGGCCACAACAATGGTCCCCGGATACCCGTTCGCATGATGAACATTTGTTCTCTGCGCAAACGTAAGGAGTCGGGCCCTGCTCAGTCAAGAATTTTCATGGAATAGATCACATCGATAGGAGACCGTGACCTTGACGCTCAGCCTGCCGCGTGGTTGGCGGCACCCCGGCGGGACGCGATTGCCCACCGGACGCACAGGCTCAGGATGAGCAGTACGACAGCTGCTCCCACCGGCACCAGGAACGCCGCCTGATGGCCGTCGCTGTCGGCCAGCCGTCCGGCCAGGGAAGCGCCGATGGCGGTTCCGGTGACCACGCCGCTGGCGAGCATCGTCATGACCGTGCCCATCAGGTGCCGAGGGGCGACGACCGCGCCAATGCCGAAGATGCTCACCATGGTGGGACCCACGGGGATGCCCAGGACGAAGAGCGCCACCAGCATGGTGGGGATATCCGCGGGGAAGAGCAGGAGGACCGAGAAAGCGGCCATGGCCGCCGCGGAGACCATCCAACGCGCGGCCGCCGTAAAGCGCTCCGGCCAGAAGGCCACGGACAGTGCCGCCGCGGCCGAGCTGATGCCCATGACGGCGTACAGCAGGCCTGCGGCGGAGGCAATGTCAAAGAGACCGCCAAAGGCGGTGAGGCTCGTCTGCGTTCCGCCAAAGAAGGTTCCCATCGCCACCATGCCTAGGACGGGAAGGGCGATGAGCAGCCAGTCCGCGCGCGGATGGACCGCATCGGCTTCGACCGGATTGCCTGCCTTCTCTGCGTCAGCATCACGTGCAGCCTTAGCTGCGCGTGCCGCCCGCGCGGGGACAACGGAACGGACCGTCGGGTGCACGGCAAAGGCGCTGACCATGGTCAGCGTCAAAACCGCGGCTATGGCCAGCGGCAGCCAGGGCGCGACGGCGGCTGCCAGCAGACCGACGAGCGCCGGGCCGAGCACGAAGCTGAGCTCATCCGCGGTGCTCTCGAAGGACATCGCGGTGTCCAGGTCACGTGCGCCCGCGGTGTCGGCACCGCGCCTGCGCTCGGTCATGGCCATCCAGCGCACACGGGCCAGCGGACCGACCTGGGGGCAGGTGGCGCCCATCAGGAAGGCAGCGGCCAGTGCCGCGAACGGAGTCGCTGCATCGGGCAGCTGGAAGGCCATGTACAACGTCAGCGCGATGGCCAGCGGGTTGACGACGGCGGTGGTCAGCAGGACCGGCCGCTGACCGACGCGGTCCGCCACATATCCGAGGACGGGAGCGCCCAGTGCCGAGCCGATTCCGACGGCGCCGGCGGCCAGGCCGCCGGTCGCATAGGATCCGGTAACGCTGGTGACCAGGGTGAGGGCGCCGACGGTCAGCATGGCCAGCGGCAGCCGGGCCAGGAAGGCGACCGGCACGAATCCCCGGCCCGCCAGCGCGAAGATCCGCGCGTACCGGCCGGCGGTTGCTTCTGCGGGAGTGCGCTCAGCTTCGGCCGGCGACGCTTCGGCGGTCACCGGCTCGCGGGGAGCCTGCTCGTTCGGAGGAGGGGTACCCGGAGTGCTGCTCCGGGGCGCAGTGGGGGCAGACGGAAGATTGTTCATGCGGTTCCAGACACGTTTCAGCGCGCATCGTCCCCCCTCCCGATGCGCCCAACCCGGCTACCCCGCTATTCTATCCGATTCCGTGCCCCCGCCGCCGTGATGTTCCTTGCACTGTCCGCCGGCCGGTGTTGTCCACCGGCGGACAGTCCGGGGTTATTCGCTGTCGCGCGTGGTCTGCTCGGCAAGGGTGTCCCAGAATGAGGTCTCCGCGGAACGGATCGAACCGTTTGCGATCGCTCTGGCGGTCGCATCCAGCGTGGTGACCGTTTGCTTGATCAAATATCCGTTGCTCTTCTGGCCGAGGACAGCCGAGGGATTGGTGTTGTCCGACATGCCGCGCATCTCAAAGAGCAGCGTGGAGATTCCGTACTCAACCGAAATCCCGTTGCGGCTGATTGTTTCAGCAGATCCTCCGACGTACCGTCCAAGATGTCCCCATCCGGTCGGGTCCACGGCGCCGAACACCACCGCGCCCAGTTGCTTGGAACCCTCGACCACGACCGGGTCAGCATTCGGCGTCGTGGGATAGAGAATCGACCCGGACACGAGCCGGCCGTCGCGTTCGCTCTGTGTGCCCTGATGGTGAAGATCGATCATGTAGTCGACGTTGTACGCCTGCAGAACGTTCCGGTGCAGAGCTTGGGTTTCCGGCTGGATCTTTGCCACATGGTCACGGTTCAGGTCCGTGCCGGTGGCATTAGCGCGGGTCAGGGTCCGACCGCCGTCTGCGATGTAACCGTCCAGGGGAAAGTCGACATCACCCATTGCTCCGTCGGGATTGAGCATGGGGACAACCAGGATGTTCACCCCGTTCAACACCCCTTTGGTTTTGCCGGTGCCGAGGTGCTTGACGAACTCCAGCGCACCCTCGGTGGTCAGCTGTTCATTGCCGTGCTGCTGCGTCAGATAAAGGATCGTGGGATTGTCCGGGTTGGTGATGAACTTCGCGAGATACAGGTCCCGGCCCTTTACCGACTGCCCGATCACTTCCAGCTCCATCGCCGGTTGACGTGCATCCTGTTTATGGAGCTCAGCCACGACCTCGTCGTAGGTGCGCAGAATCGAGGTGTTGATGGTCTCGTTCCCGCCGTAGTTGGGCCCCTCACCGACTGCATATGCCGGGGCCGCCGCGGTCCCTGCCGCCAACAGCACGGCAAGCGACAGGGCGGTGATGGTTTTGGATGTCCTCATGGTCGGTCTCCTCAAAAAGGGTGTGACTGCTGTGAAGGAAGTGAAACCTGACTACTTGGATCTGTCAATCATCTCTACCGGAGTCTTCCCTTTTGGGTTCTCTTCCCGTATAGGCGGCATGTACCGCCGGTCAGACACCCACCGGGTCACCGGCGGAGAAGCGCACGGAGGACCCGTTCCGGCCCTTCGTGATCTGCAGCTGCGCTCCGATGCGCTGCTTCATTTCGGCCACGTGGCTGACGAGGCCCACCACACGGCCCCCGTCGCGGAGCCCTTCCAGCGCATCCATCACCTGTTCCAGCGACGTTTCATCCAGGCTGCCGAACCCCTCGTCCACAAACAAAGTCTCGATGCTGACGCCGCCGGCCTCCTGCTGGACGACGTCGGCCAGGCCCAACGCCAGGGCCAGGGACGCCATGAAGCCCTCCCCGCCGGAGAGCGTGGAGGTGTCCCGGTGCTGCCCCGTCCAGGCATCGGTGACGTGCAGGCCCAGGCCGGCTTTCCTGTTGCCGGAGGTGGAATCGCTGTGCACCAGGGCATAACGGCCACCGGTCATGGCCGACAGGCGTTCGGTTGCCGCCGCGGCGACCTGTTCCAGGCGCGCGGCCAGGACGTAGGTACTCAGCGTCATCTTGTAGCCGTTCTCGCCGCCGCCACGCGCGGTGTCGGTCACCGAGCGGAGCAGTTCGTGGCGCTGTTCCAGGGGGCGGATGCGTTCGGCCGCCTCGGCCAGCTCACGCGCGTACTCCTGCAGAGCGGCGGTTGAGGCCTCCAGGAGGCCCAGCCGCACTGAACACTGGGTGAGCCGGGTCCGGGCCGCTGCCGTGCGGTCGGCGGCAAGCACCAGGTCTTCCTCATCCGGCACGGGAAGCGGTTCTCCGCGTCCGTCCAGGGCTGCCGCTGACTCCTCGCTCTCGCGGCGCAATGCCAGCCGCTGCCCCGCCTGGTCGTAGCCGGTCACGGTGAGCTTGAACGCGGCGGCCTCTTCGTCAGCCAGCAGGGCGTCCCGCACTGCCTGGACGGTTTCGAACTCCGAAGCCTTCAGCCGTGCGGGAAGGTCTTCCTGCGCTTCAGCGGCATTTTCCCCGGCCGCTTGCCGGTCCGCCAGCGTCCGTCGTGCGGCTGCCACCAGGCCGCGAAGTCCGGTCAGGGAGTCAACCCGTTCCGCAAGCGAGGCGAAGCCGTCCCGGGCGGCCTCAACGCGTCCGCTGAGTTCAGCGATCTGCCGCTGCGCCGAGATGCACTGTTCATCTGCCTGCGCCGCGGCGATCTGGGCGGCCGATTCCTCCTCGGCCAGCTGCTCGAGTTTGGCCGACAGTTCTGTGCAGCGCTTCAGCGCTGCGTCCAGTTCCCGGCCGGCGGCGGTTGCCTGGGCCAAGGCATCCTGTGCTTCGGCTTCCAGTGCACGGGCGGTTTCCGGGTCGCCGTCCCCGCCCTGGATCCGCAGCTCGGCCAGCCGGCGGTTGGCGGCATCCGCCTCCGCACGGGCGGCTTCGAACTCCTGCTCGGCGCTTTCGGTGAGCAGCCGGGCGTTGTCCTCATCCAGCTTTGTCACCGCGCTCTCGCCGTCAGGCAGGACCGCCGGGGCTGGGTGTTCAGCGCTGCCGCACACCGGGCAGCCCTGCCCGGATTCCAACCGTCCGGCCAGTTCCGCGGCGGCCTGCTCCAGCCGGCGCTGCAGCTTGTCCTGCCATTCCTGGCGCCGGTCCTGGTACGTTCCGCGCAGTTCGGCAGCGGCCTCGTCGGCGGCTGCTGCCTCCCGGGCGGCCCGGGCATATTCCCCGATGGCCCGTGTCAGGGCGCGTGCCCGGTCCACGTCTTCCGCCGCCGCTTCCCGCCCGGAGGCCCGCTCCCGCAAGGATTCGAGTTCGCGGGTCAGTTCACCCTCTTCAGCCCGAAGCGCGGCGGCCGCGGCGCCCGCGGCGGCAGCCGCCGCGCGCCGGGTCCCGGCCCGCCCGGCGGCTTCAGCGAGCTCAGTTTCGAGCACGCTGATGCGCTGTTCCTCGGCCAGTGCGGCTTCCGCCGTTCCCAGCTCCGTGGTCAGCCGGGCATCCGCCGCTGCCAGTTCGGCTGCAAGCTCCGCAGCCTCCTCCGGAATCTCCTCCGCTGCATCTTCCGGGGAATCCCCGGCCAGGCCGTACGCCGCGGCGCGCGGATGGGCGGACAGCTCCGCCAGGGCCTGCGCTGCCGCGTCCTCCCGGAGCTGGAGCCGGGCTGCGGCGGCATCAACGGCCCGGACGTAGCCGCCCAGTGCTTCGGCCTGGCCGTGCCGGGCCAGGGCGGCGCGCAGCGGTTCCACCTCGGCCAGCTGCCGGGCGTGCGCCTGTTCATCGCGTTCCAGCTGCTGGCGGGCGAGGCCGCGGGAGCGGCGGTGCTCGATGTCCAGCTGGGCGGCTTCCGCTTCCCGCAGGGCAGCGGAGAGTGCGGCGGAGGTTTCCCGCGCCGCGGCAGTCCGGGCCGCCAGCGTGCGGCGGAACTTCTCCACCGCGGCGGTGTCGGTGCTGCCGCCCCCAGCTCCCGCGCCCGCTTCGTCAGCAGCGGCTGCCGCGTCTGCCGCGGCGTCTGCGGCGGCGCCTGCGTCGGCATTGCCGTCGCCGTCGGCGTCACCCTCAGCTTCCGGGTCGGTGTCCCCGGCCCAGCGCTGCATTTCGTCACGGGCCCGGCGCAGCACATGCTCAGCTTCGGCCCGGGCGGCCTGCAGCTCGCGGGAGGCCGCCGCGAGGTCCTCCTTGAGCTGGTCTTCAATCTCTTCGAACCGGGTGGTGCCAAAGAGCTTCTGCAGCAGATCCGCCCGTGTTTTGGCGTCAGCGCGCAGGAACGCCGCGAAGTCGCCCTGCGGCAGCATGACCACCCGGGTGAACTGTTCCTTGTCCATGCCCATGAGGGCCTGGATCTCGGCACCGGCCTCATCGTTGCGGGCGGACTTTGTCACCCATTCCCCGTTGACGAACTCGCGGAGAGTCGTGTGCGCCTGCTCGGTCACGGTTTTTCCGGTGCCGCGCTTGGCGGGACGGTCCCAGGCCGGGTTCCGGACCACCTCAAAGCGGCGGTCGCCGGAACTGAATTCGCACACGACTTCCGGCGCGGTGTCCGGCGCCGCGTGGTCGCTGCGCAGCCGTTTGGCGGTCTGCCGGGCGCCGGGGACCCCGCCGTAGAGGGCATAGCAGATGGCGTCGAGGATGCTGGTCTTGCCGGCGCCGGTGGGGCCGTTCAGCAGGAACAGCCCATGGGCCCCGAGTTCGTCGAAGTCGATGACCTGGCGGTCGGCGAAGGGGCCGAACGCCTGGATTTCCAGCCGGTGAATCCTCATTTCGCCGCCTCCGCAGACTGGACCTTGGTGAGGACGTCCGCAAACAGCTGCTTTTCCTGCTCATCGGCCTGCCGGGAGCGGACATGGTCCAGGAAGCCGCAGCAGATCTCCAGGTCGTCTGTGGCCTTGGCCAGCCGCTGGCTGTAGGTCTGGCCCGCGGCACGCGGCCCCGAGGCTGGTTCGAAGGCCAGGACCAGGGTGTCCGGAAACCTGCTGCGCACTGATTCCATGGCCTTGGCCGGGCGTTCGTCATCCGTCAGGGTCACCTGGCAGTAAGCGGTTTCGGCATCCGTCAGTTCAGGGTCCGCCAGCAGCTCGGCCAGGGTGCCCCGAAGGACGGCGAGCCGGCGCGGCGCCGGCCACAGGACCGGTTCCACGGACACCAGGCCGGCGGCGTCGAATTCCACCAGGAGCCCGCCCTTCTGCTGGCGTGCCTCGGAGAAGGAATAGGGCAGCGGAGAACCGCTGTACCGAACGGAGGGACTCAGTTCCTGCCGTCCGTGCAGGTGGCCCAGGGCGGTGTAGGTGAAGCCGTCAAAGAGGTCCAGCGGAACAGCTCCGACTCCCCCGACGGTGAGGTCCCGCTCACTGTCCGACGTGATGCCGCCGCTGGCGAAGACATGGGCCATGGCCACCGGCAGGACCGGCTGGCCGGCGTCGGCCCGGCGCTGCACATCCGCAGCGATGCGGCGGACGGCTTCGGCCACGACGGTGGTGTGGTGCGGCGTGTCAACGCCGAGCTCCGGGGCGGCCAGCCGCGGTTCCAGATAGGGGATGCCGTAGACGGCGACGGGCGTGCCGCCGGTGTCGAGCAGGACCGGCTCCGGAATCTCACTGATCCGGGTGCGCAGGTACACGCCGCCGCGCTCAAAGATGCGGCTGCCGAAGCCCAGCCGGGCGGCGGAATCGTGGTTGCCGCTGGACAGGATGACCTTCGCCCCGGCGGCCGTGATCCGGTCCAGTGCCGAATCGAGCAGGCGGACGACGTCGACCCCCGGCAGGGCACGGTCATAGACGTCACCGGCGATCAGCACCGCGTCAACCGCCTGCTCGCGGACGGTGTCCACGAGCCGGTCGATGAACTGCTGCTGGGCGCCGAGCATTCCCACGCCGTGGAAAGAGCGGCCCAAATGCCAATCGGAGGTGTGCAGTAATCGCATACTCCTAAAACTACCTCCCGGCACCGACACTCCCCGGACACCGGGGACATGACAACGCCCACCCCCTCCGGCAAGTGGTGCGCCGGAGGGGGTGGGCGTGGTCGGGCGTGTGAGCTAGGAGGACTTGTTGGCGCGCTTGCCGCCGTCGTCGTCGCCGTTGAAGAAGCCGCGGGCCTCATCCCCGTTGATCCGGGCGGAGGTGCCCTGACGCGAGGCGTCGGGGGCTGCAGCCGGTGATGCGGCGGCCGGAGCAGCCGCCGAGTCGGCGTCGTAATCGGCATCGAAGTCGTCGTCGGCCGCATCGGCGACCGTGAGGTCGATGCTGCGATAGATCAGGCCGGCGATCAGGGCGCCAAGGATCGGAGCGACCCAGAAGAGCCAGAGATGGCCCAGCGCATCACTGTCGGCGAAGAGGGCAACCGCAGTGGAGCGTGCCGGGTTGAGCGAGCCGCCGGTGATCGGTGCCAGGAACGTCAGCAGGACCACGTAGGTCACGCCCACGGCAAACGCCGCGGTGGCCGCAGGCTTGCGCCCGGCCGTGGCTCCCAGGAACACGGCGGTGAGCAGTGCGGCACCGATGACCTCGGTCAGCAGGGCGCTGGCCAGCGGGAAGCCGGCACCGTACTCCACGCCGTACCCGTTGGACAGGGCGGAGAAGACAGTGCGTGTTTCATTGAGTTCGGGAACGCCCTGGATGACAACCCAGAGGATCAGCACAGCCAATGCTGCGCCGATGAGCTGCGCGATGACGTAGACCGGCAGTGCTTTCAACGAGGTGCGGCCGGCCGCGGCGCTGGCAACGCTGATGGCCGGATTGAAGTGTCCGCCGGAGACGTAGCCGAAGGCCACCATGGTCGCAGCCGCGGCCAGGCCGACGCCCAGGGGCGAAGAGACGCTGCCCGTGGCGCTAAAGAAGGCAAGGCCAACGCCGACAAAGACCAGAAGGAACGAGCCCACGGCCTCTGCTGCGCTGCGCCCAACCAGCCCGTAGGTGTGCAGGCGCTTGCGGGGTGCTGTTCCGGTGGCAGGGTGCGCAGCACGTGCGCCGCCTGTGGAGATGGGCTCGGCATTCATTCGCAAAAAGTGTCCTCTTCCTAGGGGGTGTGGCACGGCGGAATCCATCAGGGAAACCGCCGCAGGCCCGGAGCGGTAAACACGCGCCGGGCAAACTCACCCAGCTTGCCATTGCCAGCTGGGAGGATACTGAAGGCTCGCGCAGGCCGGGACGCTCGATATGCTGGAACGGTGAGCCTAAACCCCAAAGAACCGCCCGCCGCTGATCCTTTTCCGACGGAACCGGGTGCGTCCTCCTTCCATCTTCCCCTCGATGGACAGGGAGGAAAAGTGTTTGGCTGCCTGCTTGCCGGCGCACTGGGCGATGCGCTCGGCCACGCCGCCGGATCTTCCGGTTCCGCGGAGGTCCGCCACGCCTTTGGACCGGACGGAACCGGGACCCTGTCCGGCGTCGCCGGGCCCGTTCCGTTCTCCGCTGCCACACAGATGACGCTGTACACGCTCGACGGGCTGCTGGAAGCCCTGGAATGGGCCAACGCGGGGGTGGGTGCCGACGAAACCGCCTGCCTCTGGCTGGCGTACCTGCGCTGGCTGAAGACCCAGGGTGTCTCCCCGGACCCCGGCGCCCCGAATCCTCCGCTGCGGTGGATCGATGCGCAGCCGGTTCTGCATCAGCGCCGCGCTCCCGGAAACACAAGCCTCTCCGGGCTTTCCGGGCCGGACATGGGAACCAAGTTCCGGCCGGTCAATCCGGATTCCAAGGAAAGCGGGACCGTCACCCGGTCCGCACCGTTTGGCCTGCTTCCCTATGTGGAACCGGGCATGGTGTACCGCCTGAGTGAGGACGCAGCGTCGCTGACGCACGGACATCCGTCCGCGCGGCACAGCGCCGCGGTGTTCAGCGCGCTGATCCACGATCTGCTGTCCCCTGCAGCGTCGCTGCAGCAGGCCGCGGAGGCGGCGGTGCTCCGCGCAGCCGAAAGCGGCGTGCCCGAACTGTCCGCCCGGATAGCCGCTGCCATTGAGCTGGCGCGTTCCGGGCCGGTTTCCCCGGAGGAACTAACTGCGGCCCTGGGCGAGGGCCGGGTGGCAGAAGAAGTCCTGGCCCGCGGGCTGTACGCCGCGCTGGCCACCTCCGGAGCCGGCTCGCCGCAGGAGCACTTCCGTGCCGCGGTGGCCTTGGCCGTCCACCACGACGGCGCCGCCGGCTCCACGGGCTCCGTCACCGGAAACATTCTGGGCACGCTCTACGGCGCAGCAGCCCTGCCCGGCGACTGGCTGGCCGTGCTGGAGGGCCGGGACCTCATCGAAGAGCTGGCCCGGCAGTTCGTCGCCGCCACGGGCGGGTAGCCGCAGCGCCGGCGTTACCGGGAGCCGCCGGTGCCGCCGAGCATCTGCAGGAACTCGGCCTCGGAGAGCACCTCGATGCGCTGTCCCTTGCCGTGCAGGTCCAGGACCCGGCGTGCCTTGCCGGTCAGGACCCCGTTGCGCAGGTCTCCGGCCTCGAAGCCGTCGCCCATCACCAGCATCGTGGTGGCACGGGTGACGTTGGAGGCCGGGCGGGCGCCGAAGTCCGCGGCGGCGTTCTTGGCTGACTGGCGCGACATGCCGAGGTTTCCGCTGAAGACCACTGTGTGGCCGAAAAGCGGATGAGCGGCATCGGCCAGCGGATTGGGCGGCGGGTTGTCCCCTTCGGAGGGCCATCCCGACCAGCCGGTGGCCGCCGCCTTGGCCTCCGAGCCGGTGCCGCGTTCCAAGGCGGCGCGTGTTGCCTTTGACAGGTTATCGATGCCCGGAAGATAGGCTTCCAGCCGGGACGGGACCATCCCCTGGAGCGCAAAAAAACCGGCCATGTCGGCGGCACCGCTGCGGCGGACAATGTCGAGCATGATCCCGGCGCAGGCGCGGGAGTCCTCCACGGCGTCGTGGTGGTTCAGCAGCGGCACGCCGGCAGCCTCGGCCGCGAAGGGCAGCGAGTGGGACACCAGGCTGTAGGTGCGGCGGGAGTGCACCACCGAGCAGGTGTAGTCATAGGCCGGACCCGGCAAGCCGGAAACTTCCAGGGCGGAGCGGATCACGCCCATGTCGAAGGCTGCGTTGTGGGCCACCAGCAGGTCTCCGCCGATGAACGCTCCGATTTCCGGAAACAGATCGCCGAAGCGCGGAGCTCCGGCCACCATGTCAGCTTCGATGCCGTGGATGCGGGTGTTGCGCCGGTCAAAGAAGTCGTGCCCCTGCGGTGGGCGCATGAGCCACGAGGCTTCCTCGACGACGACGCCGTCGCGCACCTTGACCAGCCCCACCGAACAGGGCGATCCCCGGAATCCGTTGGCCGTTTCGAAGTCTATGGCCGTGAATTCAATTCCCACGCGGTGTTCGGTTCCTTGCTGAAGATGGGGGCAAAACGGTGAAGATGCGGGTCAATCAGAGGCGGCGGACGTTACTCGCCCTCGGCGGGCTCGGGCGGCAGGACGGACTTCTTCCGCCGGTGGGAGCGGACCTTGCTGACCACGAACCAGACGGCCACCAGGACGCAGGCCACGATGACGATCTTCTGGAAGACGTCGGCATAGGCCTCCACGAGGTGCCAGCTCTCGCCAAGGTAGAACCCGGCGATGATGAAGATGGAGTTCCAGATGAGGCTTCCGGCAGTGGTCAGTCCCAGGAACTTCCAGACCGGCATCCGCTCGATGCCGGCCGGAATGGAAATCAGGCTGCGGAACAACGGGATCATCCGGCCAAAGAACACTGCCTTGTAGCCGTGCCGGTTGAACCAGGCCTCAACCTTGTCCACGTCTTCCAGGTCAACGAGGGGCACCTTGGAGACGAGGCGGCGCATCCGGTCCCGGCCCAGCCAGGCGCCCAGGCCGTACAGGGCCAGGGCGCCAACGACGGAGCCGAGGGTGGTCCAGAACAGTGCGGCGACAATTGAGAAGTTTCCCTGGCTGGCGGTGAAGCCGGCCAGCGGCAGGATCACTTCGCTGGGCAGCGGCGGAAAGAGGTTTTCGATGGCGATGGCCAGGCCCGCACCGGGAGCCCCGATGGTCTCCATCATGTCAACGGCCCACTGCGCGATCCCTCCCAGCGCCGATCCGTCGGTACTGGCGGTGGCAACTGAGGCAAGAATCTGTGTAGTCATATTGCCCTCAATTCTGCCCTACGAATCGGCCCGGGCGGAAACCCGGGCCATCCGGCGGGCAGCCGGGCAGGTCCCCGGGCCGCTCAGGCCAGGGCCACCACGATCGCCGGCAGCAGGGCGCGGAACGCCTGCCCCCGGTGGCTGATGGCGTTCTTTTCCGCCGGCGCCAGCTCGGCGCAGCTGCGGTCCGAACCTTCGGGCCGGAGCACCGGGTCGTAGCCGAAGCCGCCGGTTCCGCGCGGGGCTGGAAGCAGCGTCCCGCGCAGCTCTCCGCGCTCCACGGATGCGGTGCCGTCCGGCAGCGCGAGTGCCGCGGCGCACACAAACGCCGCGCCCCGGTGCTCCTCGGAAATGTCGGCCAGCTGGGCCAGCAGCAGCTCCAGGTTCGCGGCGTCGTCGCCGTGCCGTCCGGACCAGCGGGCGGAGAAGATCCCCGGGGCACCGCCCAGGACGTCCACGGCCAGCCCGGAATCGTCGGCAATCGCGGCCAGCCCGGTGGCCGCGGCCACGGCACGGGCCTTGAGCAGCGAGTTTTCCTCGAAGGTGACGCCGGTTTCGGCAACGTCGGGAACCCCGGCGGCAGCCGCATCGATCACCTGGGTGTCGACGTCGAGCCCCTCGATCCGTCCGCGCAGCAGCTCACGCAGTTCCCGCAGCTTGCCCTGGTTGCGGGTGGCGAGGACCAGCCGGGCCCCTGCGGGAACCGGGCTCATGCCGACTCGCCCAAGGTGCTGCGCTGGATCTCCGCCAGCTCGGAGGTGCCCAGCAGCGCCAGGTCCAGCAGGGCATTGAGTTCATCGCGGTCAAACGGTGCGCCTTCGGCGGTGCCCTGGACCTCCACGAACTTGCCCGAACCGGTCACCACGACATTCATGTCGGTTTCGGCGCGGACATCTTCGACGTACGGCAGGTCCAGCATGGGCACGCCGTCGATGATGCCGACGCTGATGGCCGCCACGGTGTCCAGCAGGGGCTCCGCGTTGCGGGCGATGAGTTTGTTGTCCTTGGCCCAGGTCAGGGCATCGGCCAGCGCCACGTAGGCGCCGGTGATGGCGGCGGTGCGGGTGCCGCCGTCGGCCTGCAGCACGTCGCAGTCCAGCACGATGGTGTTTTCGCCCAGCGCCTTGGTGTCGATGATGGAGCGCAGCGAGCGGCCGATCAGCCGGGAAATCTCGTGGGTGCGCCCGCCGAGCTTGCCCTTGACCGATTCACGGGCGTTGCGGGTGTTGGTGGCCCGGGGCAGCATGGCGTATTCGGCCGTGACCCAGCCCTTGCCCTCGCCCTTGAGCCAGCGCGGCACGCCAGGGGTCAGGGAGGCGGTGCACAGCACGCGCGTGTTGCCGAACTCGATCAGCGCGGAGCCTTCGGCCTGCTTGGACCAGCCGCGGGTGATGGTGATGCTGCGCAGCTGGTCGGGGGTGCGGCCGTCGGAGCGCACGACGGCGGAACCGGCGGCGGGCGTGGAAGAAACAGGGCTGTTTGCAGCGGTAGTCATGCGCCCAGTCTATCGGCCGGAACGGGGCACCCGCCGGGCGGGGCCGCCCGGCGTGCGGGTGGGACCGCCCGCGGAGCCGCTCAGCCTGCGGGCTGGACTCCGGGGTTGACGGCCAGCGGCGCGGCGAACGGGCTGCCGACGTCGTAGGAGACACCGGCGACGGCCACCGCCAGGTCACCGGCATAGGTTTCCCTGGCCTCGGCCACTGACGTGTTTGCGTCGTTCCAGACCGGCAGGTGGGTCAGGAGCAGACGGCGGGCGTGGGCTGCGGAGGCCGCGGCACCGGCACGCTTGCCGGTCAGGTGCACACCCTCGATGGCATCGTCGCGGCCTTCATGGAAGGCGGCTTCGCAGAGGAAGACGTCGCTGTCACGGGCGGCTTCCTCCAGGCCGTCGCAGGAGTCGGTGTCTCCGGAGTACGCCAGCGTGTGCAGCACGGGCTTGCCGTCGGCGCCGATGCCGGTTGCCTCGATCCGCAGCGCATACGCCTCATCGGCCGGATGCCGGACCGGATAGGGCGTCACGGTGAACGGGCCGATGGTCACGGTTTCCCCGCCGGTCCAGTGCAGGAACTCGAAGTCCTCGTGCATGCCGGGATCGGTCGGCAGGCCGTAGGCCGTGGCCATCCGGTCAGCGGTGTCCTGCGGCCCCCAGACCTTGATCCGGTCCCGGTTCCAGCCCGCCGGGTCCCAGTGCACTGCCACGTGCAGGCCGCAGAGGTCCATGCAGTGGTCCGGATGAAGGTGGGTCAGCAGCACGGCGTCAATGTCGCGCAGGTCCATGTAGCGCTGCAGCGCGCCCATTGAGCCGTTGCCCAGGTCCAGCAGGATGCGCCAGTCGCGGACGCCGTCGTTGGCGGTCACGAGATAGCAGGAGGCGGGCGACGCCGGGCCGGGAAAGGAGCCGCTGCAGCCCACGATGGTCAGTTTCATGGAGTGCCGTTCCGAAGGGCGCCGGGCGGCCTTCCGTGTTCGTTGTGGATGGAGCGGTCTGCGGGAGAACGGCGTCCGGAGCGGTCCGCGGTCACCATTTCCGGGGTGATCCGGGCCAGGCTGCCGGTGGGATAGTGCGCCGCGACGTTCTCGACGTGTTCAACGCTGAGGACCTCGGGGCCGAGGAAGCGGCGGGCGAGCAACTCAAACGACGTCGAATCCCCCGTGGCCACGAAGTGGTGTTCGGGCGCTGTGGCGGCGGTGCGCTGCAGGTCGTGGGAGATCAGCGCCCGGTAGACGTCCTTGGCGGTTTCTTCTGCGCTGGACACCAGCGTCACGCCGTCGCCCATGACGTAGGAAATCACGCCGGTGAGCAGCGGGTAGTGGGTGCAGCCCAGCACCAGGGTGTCCACGTCCCGGGCCTTCAGGGGTGCCAGGTATTCTTCGGCGCTGGCCAGCAGGTCCGGGCCCGCCGTGACGCCGGCTTCGACGTACCGGACAAACGCCGGGCACGCCACCGAGGCGATCTCCAGATGGGGAGCGGCCGCGAAGGTGTCGTTGTAGGCCCGCGATCCGACGGTGGCCTCGGTGCCGATCACGCCGATCCGGCCGGACCGGGTGGCCGCGACGGCGCGGCGCACGGCGGGCTGGATCACTTCGATCACGGGAATGCCGTAGCGGCGGGTGTAACGCTCGCGGGCGTCCCGGAGCACTGCGGCCGAGGCGGTGTTGCAGGCGATGACCAACAGCTTGACGCCGGAATCCACCAGCTCATCCATCACGCCCAGCGCGTTGGCCCGGACTTCGGCGATCGGAAGCGGGCCGTAGGGTCCGCGGGCGGTGTCGCCCACGTAAAGAATCGACTCATTGGGCAGCTGGTCAATGACCGCCCGGGCGACGGTAAGCCCTCCCACCCCGGAGTCGAAAATGCCGATGGGGGCGTCCGCATTGTTTTTCCGCGGCAGGCTGTCGTGCTGCGGCTGGCTGGCGCGCTTGCGCAGCGGTGTGCGCGGGGCGTCCTTCAGCGGTTCCGTCGTCAGTGAGGAACTATCCGGGTCAGAGCTCATAATGTATCGAGAATAGTCCCCCCGTCCCCCGGGGCGTACTCAACGGGACGTGCGCTTGATCACAGCAGCGAGCGGGTCATGGCCTGCATCAGGGTCTCCTGAAGCCAGGTGACAAAGTTGTAGACGAGGGCAAGGTAGCCGTCCACGTCCTGCGCCTGGGAGGGCTCGGTGATCCCGTGCAAGCGCTCGGCGTCTTCGTCGGTTTCCAGGTTCAGCCGGTCGGCGAGGACAAGCCGCACATCGTTGAGGGCACGGGCAAAGTACTGGGCCTGCTCACCGTTCAGGAGCAGCGGCTTGGACTCCAGCAGCAGGGCCGCGGCGCGCAGTGCTCCGGTCTTGTCCTCCCGCAGCGAGCGCTCGGTGAGGCGGCGGAATTCCAGGGCTTCGCCGTCGTCCCCCTGCACCCCGTCCGGCAGCAGCCGCCGCAGCGCGGAGTCTGACGGGACACGGGCACTGGTGTCCAACCCCACCATCGCGGCGAGCGGATCGGCGTCGGCCGGGGTGTCCGGTTCGAGCATGCCCAGCACGTCGTTGAACAGGCTGCGCAGCAGCTCCCGCTCCCCCGCATCCAGTGATGCCGAGATTCCCTTGCGGGTGGTTTTGAATCCGCTTGCCACGTCTGTCCTATCCGCCGGCCCGGGGCCGGTCTGTCCTGCTGGTGGTGCCTGCCTGCGTGCCGCGGGTCAGGGCTCGTCGGTCTTTTGGAACGTGGCCCACAGCCCGTAGGAGTGCATCGCCACGGTGTCCCGCTCCGCCGATTCGCGGGAGCCGGTGGCCACGACGGACTTTCCGTGCTCATGCACTTCCATCATCAGCTTGTTGGCCTTGGCTTCGGAGTACCCGAAGTAGCTGCGGAAAACGTAGCTGACGTAACTCATGAGGTTGACCGGGTCATTCCAGACGATCACCACCCAGGGCACGTCGCTGCTGACCATGGACTCCGTTTCAGCGCGCTCGAGTGTGTCGGTGCCGGGCGCAGTGCTCAAAGTCATGAGTCCAATTGTAGGTTGGCTCCCGGTGGCCAAACCGCCAGCGGAGGTCTTCTACTCAATAAGCGAACGGGGGATAGAGTTTTGACTGTGAACAGCCCTAACGCTTGGCGCCAGCCCAATGCCGCCCTGTATACAGACCATTACGAGTTGACCATGCTGCAGGCTGCCCTGCACTCGGGCACCGCCTCCCGCCGCTCGGTGTTTGAGGTCTTCGGCCGCCGGCTGCCCGACGGCCGACGATACGGCGTCGTCGCCGGCACCGGCCGGATCCTCGAGGCACTGGCCGCCTTCCGGTTCGACGACGAGCAGCTGGACTTCCTGGAACGCACCTCGGTGGTGGATGCGCCCACGCTGAAGTGGCTGGCCGATTTCCGCTTCTCCGGCAACATCTTCGGATACGCGGAAGGCGAGGCGTACTTCCCGCATTCGCCCATCCTGACCGTTGAATCGACCTTCGCCGAGGCCTGCATCCTGGAGACCCTCCTGCTGTCGGTCCTGAACCATGACAGCGCCATCGCGTCCGCGGCATCGCGGATGGTCAGCGCCGCCGGCGACCGTCCCTGCATTGAAATGGGATCGCGCCGCACGCACGAGGAGGCGGCAGTGGCCGCCGCCCGGGCTGCGATCATCGCCGGCTTCGATTCCACGTCGAACCTCGAAGCCGGGCGCCGCTACGGTTTGAAGACCGTGGGCACCGCCGCCCATTCCTTTACCCTGCTGCATGACACGGAGCCTGACGCCTTTGCGGCCCAGATCGGCTCGCTGGGTGTTGGCACGTCGCTGCTGGTGGACACGTACGACGTCGAACAGGGCGTGCGCAACGCCGTCGCCGCCGCCGGTCCGGAACTTGGCGGGGTCCGGCTGGATTCCGGCGACCTGGTGGCCCAGGCCAAGTGGGTGCGCGAGCTGCTCGATGACCTGGGCAACACGGACACCCGGATCATGGTGACCTCGGACCTGGACGAATACGCCATCGCCGCCCTGGCCTCCGCCCCGGTGGACGCGTACGGCGTGGGAACGTCCCTGGTCACCGGATCCGGTGCGCCCACGGCCGGAATGGTCTACAAACTGGTCAGCCGCGAAGGGGACGACCACGAGTTTGTCTCGGTGGCCAAGGCCGCCAAGAACAAGGCGTCCCGCGGCGGACGCAAGTATGCGCTGCGCCGGCTCAATGAGCGCGGCACGGCCACCGCCGAGGTCATCGGCATCGGCCACCGGCCGGTCGATGACGGCAACGACCGCCCGCTGCTGGAGCAGTTTGTTGCCGACGGCGAAATCCTTCCCGGCTGGACCGGGGCTGAAGCCGTGGACCGGGCCGCCAAGCGGCATACCGCGTCCCTGGCTGAACTTCCAACCGCGGTGAACCGCCTGCAGCGCGGCGAACCGGTAATCCCCACCGAATACGAGGAGTGAGAATGACGCGTGCCCTGATTGTTGTCGACGTCCAGAACGACTTCTGCGAGGGAGGATCGCTCGCCGTTCCCGGCGGCACCGACACCGCCTCCGAAATCACCGACTACATCGAAACGACGCTGGGGCGTTACGACGTGGTGGCCGCCACCCAGGACTGGCACATTGAACCCGGCTCCCATTTCTCCGACACCCCCGACTACAAGAATTCCTGGCCCGTGCACTGCGTCGCCGGTTCCACCGGTGCCAGCCTGCATCCGGACCTGGACACCGAACACATCGATGCGTTTTTCCGCAAGGGCCAGTACGAGGCGGCCTACTCCGGTTTCGAAGGGGTGCTCGCCCCCGAAGACGAAGTCCCCACCGGCGACCTGGATACCGCGGCGGTTCCCCCGGACCCGGCAGAAACCGTCAGCCTCGATGACTGGCTGCGCGAGAACGACGTCGAGGAAGTGGTGATCGTGGGCCTGGCCGCCGACTACTGCGTCCGGGCCACGGCCTTGGACGCCATTGCCGCCGGCTACGACACGTTCGTCATTCCGGAGCTGTGCCGCGGAATCGACCGCGCCGAAACCCGGGCCGCCCTGACCGAGCTCGAAGATGCCGGCGTGGAGCTGCTGGACCTCTAGTCCGCCTTCCCCCCCTGCTCTTCCCTGGCCCCTCCCCGAGATGCCAGATGGGGCTGTACCCAGCGCGGGGAACGGCACCTTCTGCCATTTCGCGGGACACTGACGCGGAGAAGCCCGGAATGGCCGACTCCCGGCAGCCTTACTTGCGGCCGATGAACCAGTCCTGCAGCTTCTTCAGCCGCTGGTTGAGCTGCTCCTCATTGGCCTGGGCCACGGGCGGCCCGCCGCAGATGCGGCGCAGCTCGCTGTGCACCATTCCGTGCGGCATGCCCGAGCGCGCCGACCAGGCGGAAACGTTCTTCGCCAGCTGGCCGCGCAGCTCGGTCAGCTGCCGGTGGTCCATGACCGCCGGTGCCGGTTCGGGTTCGGGGGCTGCGGCAGCTTTGCGGCCGCGGCGGGACAGCTGTTCGTGCTGGCGCTGGCGCAGCAGCACACCCATCTGGTCCGCGTCCAGCAGCCCGGGGATGCCCAGGAAGTCCTGTTCCTCTTCGCTGCCGAGCTCGCCGCCGGTGCCGAATTCGCCGCCGTCGAAAAGAACCCGGTCAAAGGAGGCCTGGGATTCCAGGGCCTCGAACTTCTGCTTGGTGAGGGAGTCCGAGGCCTTTTCCTCCTTGTTGGCCGCTTCCATGAGGCTGTCCTCCAGCCCAAAGCCCTCCTCCTCGAGGTGGCTCTCCGGCCGGTCCAGGGCGTGGTCGCGCTCCATTTCCAGCTGGTTGGCCAAGGCCATCAGGTTGGGCACCGAAGGCAGGAAGACCGACGCCGTTTCCCCGCGTTTGCGGGCACGCACAAAACGGCCCACAGCCTGCGCGAAAAACAGCGGCGTTGCGGTGGAGGTGGCATACACGCCGACCGCCAGCCGCGGCACATCCACACCTTCGGAGACCATCCGCACCGCGACCATCCAGCGCTGCTGCCCGGCGGAGAACTCGTCGATCTTGTCGGAGGCCTTGGCGTCGTCGGAGAGGATCACCGTCGGAGACTCTCCCGTGATCTTCTTAAGGGTGCCGGCATAGGCCCGGGCGTCGTCGTGGTCAGTGGCAATGACCAGTCCGCCGGCGTCGGGCACCGCCCGCCGGACTTCGGTCAGCCGCCGGTCGGCGGCGGCCAGGACGGCGGGAATCCACTCGCCCGTGGGATTCAGGGCGGTGCGCCAGGCCTGGGCGGTGATGTCCTTGGTGACCGATGCCTCGCCCAGCGAGGCGGCCATTTCGTCGCCGGCGCTGGTGCGCCAGCGCATGTTGCCGGAGTAGGCCATGAACATCACGGGACGGACCACGTGGTCGCGCAGGGCTTCGCCGTAGCCGTAGGTGTAGTCGGCCTTGGACCGGCGGATGCCGTCCCGGTCCTTCTCGTATTCAACGAACGGGATCGCCGCCGTATCCGACCGGAACGGGGTTCCCGTCAGTGAAAGCCGTTTCACCGCCGGTTCGAAGGCCTCCCGGATGCCGTCGCCCCAGGAGAGGGCGTCGCCGCCGTGGTGGATTTCGTCGAGGATCACCAGGGTGCGGGCGGCTTCGGTCTTCGCCCTGTGCAGCATGGGTTTGGACGCCACCTGGGCGTAGGTCACGGCAACGCCAATGAAGCCGTCGCCGTGCCGTCCGTCCGCGTTCTTGAAATTGGGGTCCAGGGCCAGTCCCACCTTCGCGGCGGCGTCGGCCCACTGGCGCTTGAGGTGGTCGGTCGGTGCCACGACGGTGATCCGCTTGACGATCCCGCGGTCCACCAGCTCCGTGGCGACACGCAGGGCGAAGGTGGTCTTGCCGGCGCCGGGGGTAGCCACGGCGAGGAAGTCGTCGGCGTCGGACGCGAAGAACTTCTCGAGGGCTTCGGCCTGCCACTGGCGCAGCTTCGGGGCGGTGCCCCAGGCGGCTCGTTCCGGATAGGCGGGCGGCAGGGCCGGCCCGCCAAAGAGGGTGTCGGGGCTCACGCTGTGAACGGCACCTTTCCTGTGTTCGGGGTAACTATTGCACTGCGCGCACCGGAGACAATCCCCACGCACGCAAAAATGGCCAGGACCAGCCACATGACGCTGAACACGCCGGACTGGCCGGAAGCGGCAGGGTTCTGCAGCAGGGCGAAAAGAATCCCTGCCACTGTGGTTCCTGCAACGGCTCCGACCTGGTCGGAAATTTGGAGGGACGCGGAATTGCGTCCCCGGTCCGCGGAAGTGGACAGCGCCAGCACCATCACTGAGGTGCTGGAGAGGGCCAGGCCCATGGCTGCTCCCGCGAAGGACCACACCACCACGATGACCCAGAAGGGCACTGACGGCGAGGTAAGCAGTCCGATTCCCCCCACTGCCGCAGCCAGCATGGTTGCGCCAATGACCAACAGTCGGTGACGGCGTCCGCCGGCACGCGCCTGCAGGAAAGAACCCACAGCCCAGCCTACCGCTCCTGCGGTCAATGCCAGTCCGGCAGTGGCCGGGTCCACACCGTGCGTCGCGAGCACCATGAGCGGCAGGAAGGCCTCCGCGGCGACAAATCCGGCGCTCAGCAGGCCGCGCGTGGCCACCACGCTGGGCAGGCCGCGCGCAAGCCGCAGCGTGCCCGCCGGCAGCAGCCGCCCCAGCGCGACGCCGGCTGCCGCGGCTCCCACTGCGGCCACCGACCAGAGCAGCACTGAGGACGCCAAGGCTGCTTCGTTGCCGGCCCACTGGGCGGCGAAGACCGCGGCCGCCAGCACGGTGCCCCACAGCGCGCGGCGCCGACCCAGGGCCGGATCCAGGGCGGGATAATCGGGCGCTCCCAGGGAACGAACCCGCGGCCAGACCATGAGGCCCGCGACCAGCACAATGGGGATGACGGCGGCAAAGACCCAGCGCCAGCTCACGTACTGGGCCAGCAGCCCGGCGGCCAGGGGTCCGGCCATGGACGGCAGGATCCAGGCCGTGGCCAGCCAGCCGAAAAGCACCGGCTGCAGTGCCGCGGGATAGATCTCGCCGATGATCACGTAGACCGCCACGATCATGGCTCCGCCGCCGAGCCCGGACACCGCCCGGCCGGCGGTGACAATCCAAAACTCGCCGGCCAGGGCGGACAGCACCAGGCCGGCCGTCATCAGGGCCAGGCCGGCGGCCAGCGAGGGCAGCGGCCCCTGCACATCGCATCTGCTGCCGGCCACGACGGTGCCCAGCAGCGAGGCGGTCAGAAACATCGAGAACGCCAAGCCGTAGCCGGCACCGGCCGAGAGCTCCTCGGCGACCACGGGCATCGCCGTCGTCACGGCCATCGCTTCAAACGCGGAGCAGGTGATGATGGCCAGGATGCCCAGGGTCAGGGCACGGTATGCGGCGGAAAGGGCGCCGGCGGGGCGCGGTGCAGCAGACGAACCCATGGACGGACCGGGACTATTTGCCGCCGTCCTTGGGCGCGCTCAGCCCTTCGTAAATTTCCTTGCAGGTGGGGCAGACGGGGAACTTCTTCGGATCCCGGCCCGGCGTCCAGACCTTGCCGCACAGGGCGATCACGGGTTCGCCGGAAAGCGCCGACTCCATGATCTTTTCCTTGCGGACGTAGTGGGAAAACCGCTCGCTGTCGCCGGGTTCTGTGTACTCACGCTGCTCTTCGCGCTCGATGACGGCGGTCGAACCGCCGCCGTCGTCCAGGCGCCGGGCAGGGTCATTTTCGAAAGGATCAGGAGGCAGACTCATGGTTTCCATCTTAGTACCCCAACAGGTTCCGAGGCCGGGCCGACTGACCGGGCCGGCTCATTTGTGAACCGAGACCGCACCCAGCATCTCCGGCCCGCGCCGGTCCAGCCACCGTCCGCCGATCCGGATTCCGGCCGCCAGCAGCCCTGCCCCGAACAGCACACCGCCAATCAGGGTCAGCCAGTCCCAGAGCGGATTGTCGTTCAGCAGCGCCACGAGCGCCAGGACCAGCACGGGAAGCACAATCACGATCTGCGCCAGCATGCCCAGGCCCTGCACGAGCATGCTGCGTCCGCCGGAACCCGGCGGAGTCTTGAACGCGTTCTCCCCCGGCAGCGGAACGTTGTAGGTATACCGCGCCGATACGACGGCGGACAGACCGAACCCGCCCAGGAGGACGGCCAGGGACACCCCGAGAAGCACCGGAATCAGGTCCGTTTCCCCAAGCACCAGACATGGCACCACTGCGGCCAGGACCGTCACCGGGAGCGCAAAAATGCCGCAGGCGATGACCCGCCCGGCCCGGTCCGCTGTGCCGGAAACCCCGGTGCTGATGTGCAGGGCAAAGGCCGTGTTGTCATACGAGACATCGGCGGAAATGCAGAAGGCGAGCAGGTAACCCAGCAGCGGTCCCGCGAACAGCAGCAGCGCCGGGCCGTTGCCCTCCTGCGTGCCGAGGAACACCAGCAGAATCACCAGCAGCGGAATGATCAGCAGGGACGCGCCGTAACGCGGGTCCCGGATCCAGTAGGTCAGCGACCGGGCGGCCACGGCACCGGTGGGCGTGGCCGGGAAAAGGGCAAAGAACCCAAGCTTTCCGCCCTTGCGCCGGGGACCGGCGTTGTGCGGCGGAGTGATCAGCGCCCGCACCAGCAGCAGTTTCCAGACCCAGACCAGCGCGGCCAGGAATACGACGGCGATGGCCAGTTTGGCGGCGGCCGTTCCCGGCTGGTTCAGCGCCACGTCGCCGGGCACCGCCCAGGCTGCACCCAGCGGCGTCCAGGACAGGGTACGGGCCAGCGACGGCAGGTAGTCCTGGGCACTGCTGATGCCCGAACTGATGCCGGCGATGATCGGGCCCAGCAGCATGAGGGGAATGATCGCCACCAGGCCGGAGATGTCCTTGAACCGGCGCGAAGAGGACATCGATGTGCTCGCGGCGACCATTACCCGGGCTGCGATGAAGCATGTGAACACCGCGATGACGGCTGACACCACGCCCGCAGCCAGGGCCGCCGGGTTCCGCCACCAGACAGCGGCCGAGCCCAGCGCCGCCAGCAGCGTCATCGCGCCGGGGATGCCGATGAGCCCGCCCAGCGCCAGGCCGGCCAGGAGCTTGGGCAGGGGGACGGCGAAGGTCACAAAACGCGCCGGGTCCAGGGTCAGGTCCACACCGGTGGCCAGAATGGGTATCAGCGCCCACCCCAGCACGGCCACGGTGCCGGCGAGGACGGTTACGGTGCGGGCCAGCTCCGGCTCGCTGAAGCTCAAATAGAACAGGCCGCCAAACAGCAGGCCGAGCATGCCCAGGCCGTACAGCGCCCCGAAGACAAGTCCCACGATCTGCCACGGGCTCCGGCGCAGGGAGTTGCGCAGCAGGAGAAGCTTGAGCCTTAGGAGGTCCGCAACCATGGCAGGCCCTCCGAGCGGGTGCGTCCGCCCACCAGCTGCACAAAACGCTCTTCCAGGGTCTCGCCGCCGCGGACCTCGTCCACGGTGCCGGCGGCGAGAAGGTTGCCGCCGGAAACCACCGCAACGTGGTCACACATGCGCTGGACCAGGTCCATGACGTGGCTGGAGACAATCACCGTGCCGCCGGAATCCACGTAGCCGGAGAGGATATCCCGGATATTGGCGGCGGAGACGGGGTCCACCGCTTCGAACGGCTCATCCAGCACCAGCAGCCGGGGCGCGTGGATCAGCGCCGAGGCGAGGGCGATTTTCTTGGTCATGCCGGCGGAGTAGTCCACCACCAGGGTGCCCGCGTCATTGGTCAGGTCCATGGCCTCGAGGAGATCCCGGACGCGTCCGGTGACGGTGTCGCGGTCCATGCCGCGCAGCAGGCCGGCATAGGTGACCAGCTGCTCGCCGGTGAGCCGGTCGAACAGCCGGACGCCGTCGGGCAGCACGCCCATCAGCCGCTTGGCCTTGAGCGGTTCGGCCCAGACGTCCGTCCCGTGCACCCACACCTGTCCGTGCTCGGGGCGCAGCAGGCCGGTGGCCATGGACAGCAGGGTGGTCTTGCCCGCGCCGTTGGGCCCCACCAGCCCGTAGAAGGACCCGGCAGGGACATCCAGGCTGATCCCGTTGACGGCGATCTTCTCGCCGAAGCGCTTGCCGAGGGCACGGACGGTCAGCGCCGGGGCGGCGGGAACCGCCGCGGTATTCGGAACCATGGACTCGGTCATGTCAGCAGCACTTTCGTCATGATCCCCAAGGTACCTGCCGTTCGGCGGAGGCGGATCGGCCGCAAGGACCAGAATCCGGGCCCCTGTCCGGTTTCCGGCCGCCCCTGACCCCGTCCTGCGGACCAGACGCCGGGGTTTCGGTACGGCTAGGCCGGCCGCGCCCGCTCATACTGCGGCGCCCAGGGAAGCTTGGCGTCCAGTTCGCCGGCCGCCCGCATCCACCAGTGCGGGTCCCGCAGCGCGGCCCGGGCGATCAGGACGGCGTCGGCGCGGCCGGCGCGGAGGATGTCCTCCGCCTCGGACGCCGTGCTGATCAGGCCGACGGCGGCGGTCGGAACACCGGCAGCCGCACGGATGTGCTCGGCAAATCCGGTCTGATATCCCGGTGCCACCGGAATACTGGCGTCGGGCACGGCTCCGCCGGTGGAGACATCCACCAGGTCGACGCCGCGGTCGCGGGCGGCGGCGGCCAGGCGCGCCGAGGTGTGTTTGTCGACGCCGCCGTCGGTCCAGTCCGTCGCGGAGATCCGCAGGAGCAGCGGCATCGACTCGGGGATGACCGCCCGAACCGCATCGACGACTTCCAGTGTCAGGCGGCTGCGGGCTTCCTCGGACCCGCCCCAGCCGTCGGTGCGGGTGTTGACCAACGGGGTCAGGAACTGGTGCAGCAGATACCCGTGCGCGGCGTGGATCTCGATGGTGTCGAACCCGGCATCCACCGACCGCTCGGCGGCCTGCGCGTAGTCCGAAATCACCTGCCGGATGCCTGCGTCGTCCAGCATCTGCGGGGCGGCGTAGCGGCCAAAGGCATCGGCCGTGGGGCCCACGGTCCGCCATCCGCCGTCGGCCTCCGGAACACTGCCGCGCTGCTCGGCGAACGGAGCAAACGTGGAGGCCTTGCGCCCCGCATGAGCCAGCTGCACGCCGATCTTCGTGCCGGCGGCACCGTACCGATGGACGAAGTCCGTGATGCGCCGCCAGGCCGCCGTCTGCTCGGAGGTGTAGAGGCCGGTGTCCTGCGGGCTGATCCGCCCCTCGGGGCTGACCGCCGTGGCTTCGGTGATGATCAGCGCCGCTCCCCCGGCGGCGAAGGAACCCAGATGCATCAGGTGCCAGTCGTTCGGCACTCCGGGTGCGGTCACGGGGTCGGCCGAGTACTGGCACATGGCGGCCACCCAGCCGCGGTGGGACAGCTCCAGGCCCCGCAGCGTCACGGGGTCGAACAGGCCGGGGTTCAGGGGCGCTGCGTGTTCACTCATGCCGCGGCCGCTTAGAAGAGGGCCCGGGCAAGGGCGGAACGTGCCTTGGTCACCCGGGGGTCCGTGGTGCCCACCACTTCGAACAGGTCCAGCAGGCGCAGCCGGGCCTTTTCCCGGTCGTCGCCGAAGACGCGGGCGATCAGCCGCACCACGCGGTTGAAGGCGTCCTCCACGTGGCCGCCGGTAATGTCCAGGTCGGCGACGGCCAGCTGGGCCTCGACGTCGTCGGGGTTCTCCGCCGCGTTGGTGCGCAGCTTCTCGGCGTCAGCGTCCTTGACCCGTGCCATGAGTTCCACCTGGGCCAGGCCCGCCTTGGCCTCGGCGTCGGCGGGCTGCTCCGCCAGCGCCTTGCGGTAGGCGGCGGCGGCGCCGTCGTAGTCCCCGGCAACGATCGCGTCGTAGGCTTCCTGGTGCAGCGGAGGCAGCGGAGCTTCTTCCGCCGGCTCCCCGGCACCGCCCTCGTTCAGGGTTCCGGTGACGCCGTTGGCCGCTGCCACCTGCAGCAGCTCGGCGATCAGGGCGCGGATCTGTTCCTCCGGCACCGCCCGGTCGAAGAGCGGCACCGGCTGGCCCTTAAGGACCGCTGAGACGGTGGGAACCGCCACGGCCTGGAAGGCCTGGGCGATCTGCGGATACGCCTCCACGTCCACCCGCCCCAGCAGCAGCTTGCCGTCCTGTTCCGTGACGACGCTCTGCAGCACCGCACTGACCTGGGCGGATTCGGGGCTGCGCGCCGAGTACAGGTCGATGATCACCGGAACCTGCTCGGACAGCTGGACCAGCTGGGGGAAGGTCTGCTCGGACACCTCAACGATGTACGGGCTTGCTGCCGGCTGGCCGGGACCGGGCCGGCCCGCCCGGTCGGAGCCCGCGGCTGCCGGCGGCGCCGTGGCTTTGGCCTTCAACCCGGAGAGGTCGACGGCGCCCCTCAGGTTCATCGTGGAAGCGGCCGGTGCGGGACGGTGGTTGGGAGTGCTCATGGCTTCACCTTATTACGCAGTCTCGGGTCACCGGCAACCCCGGTTTCCCTGATGGAGGGTGGGGCTATTTCAGGGTGGCGGAGAGCAGCTCCTGGACGGCGCCGATCACTTGGAGCGGTGCCGTGCTGCCTGCCGGCGGAACGTACAGCATGACTCCTTCGCCGTACTTGACGTCGATGCCGGCGTCGGTGCTCGTCTCGCCGGTCAGCGTCTGGTAGATGGTGCCTTCCAGGTTGATGGAGTCGCCGGCTTCGCGGGGAACACTCGTATAGCTGCTGTCCATATAGCCGAACACGATGGCTCCGCCGTCAGCGGTGCGCAGGGCGCTCGTGTCTTTGGGCACCGGCGTGTGCTTGAAGGTGATCTTGGCGAACTCGTTGTCCGGGCTGGCCGTGACATCGGTCTGGAACCTGGTCACGGCCTCGGCGAAGGTATTCGGCGAGAAGGTGTCCTTGTTCTTGCCGGCCGGGTTGGTCAGGGCGTCAGCCAACGCGTCCACCGCAGCCTGCGGGGAAGCGGCAAGGCCCTCGGCGGAATCTGCCGGCGCCGGATCCACACCGGCGTTGCCGGCCGGACGCGGCGGGAAGCTGGTTCCCGGAAGCATCCGAACGGACGAAACGAGCTTGTAATTCTCACGCGCCGAGTTCTGCACCAGCAGAAGTGCCTGCGGGACCTCGTTCTCGGGCCCCTGGGTCACCGCCACGATGCTGCGCGGAAACTCGGTTCCGCCCATGATCAGGTCGGTCTTCAGCGGCTCGGCGGAAACCGCCTCCGGCGCCGCGTGGGTGGGCACCTTGGCTGCCGTGGCATAGCCGGCCTTTCGCAGCGCCGCTGCGGGGCCGCCGGCGCGAGTGGCCAGCAGCGCGGGGTCCTTGGCGGCATCCGCTTCCTGGACCGTGGTGGCCACGTCGTCAAGGATTCGTTCCAGCTGCGCGTCCAGGACCACGGGCGGCACGGGTTCATCGGCCTCATCGGCGGCTTCGGAGGCTTCGGAGGTGGGAGCCGCGGTCAGCGGCAGGGCGGCAAGGGCCGGCGCCGGAACGGCGCCGAAGGCCAGGACGGCGGCGAGGGCGGTGCCGAAGGCCGCAGCCGGTCCACGGCGGCGCAGGGCGGGCACAACGCTGAACGACGACGAACCGGCCGGGTCAGAGGTGCGGCTCTTTCCGGAATCTGCGGCCGGTGCGGGCTGCCCGGACGGGCTGGCGGGCACCGGCTTATCGGCAGGGGCCGCTGGGTCCGCTGCCGGCAGCGAGGTGGTGCTGGCTGTTGCCGGATGCGCTGCCGCTGCGGTGTCCCGGGCAGGACCTGCGGTGGACGGTCCGCTGCCGCCGGAACCGCGTCCGCTGTTGCCGCGGCCGGCGACGAAGGCCAGCGCCAGGCCGAGAACGGCGAGGAGCGCGCCTCCCACGATCAGCGGCACGGCAAAGGGTGTTGTGGCATCGTTGGCGTAGGTGACCGATACGTCGGCGGGCGCCGGAGCGGTGCCGTCCGTGGCCAGCAGGATCTGCCAGTCACCCGATGCCGGAGCTTCCCAGGTGAAGGTCGTTTCGCCGTCGACTTCCTGTTCGGAGACCCAAAGGTCGGATCCGGCGGGGTTGGGCACGGTCGGCGTGCCTTCGGCGAGCTCGGAGGTCAGGCTCTCGCCGTCGGCACCGACGCGCACGGCGGAGGCGTCGCCCACCCAGGCGTCCACGTCGTCAGCCCGGCCCACGGCCATCAGGAAGGGGCCATCGCCCGCTACCGTCAGGTCCACGCCCCCGGGGTGTGCGGTGAGGACATCAGCGCCGATAACAGTCAACGGGGCCTGCTGGTTTTCGGACGGCGCTTCGGCTGTGACAGTGCTGGGCGGAGCCCAGACCGTTCGCTGCCCGATGCCGAGAAGCATCAGCAGGACTCCGATCACGATCAGCGGAACTGCAATTTTGTTTCGCACAACTTACCTATCTTCAGTCTCGGTGCAATCGCCTCACCTGTAGGCAGGCTGAAACGGGACGTGGAGTCTCTTGGCTATCGGGCGGTAATTGGGTTTATAACCCAATGGTAACGAAATCCCCGGAACGGTCACATTCCGGTGTGTGCGGCGGTCGCCGCTCCGCTATCCGAGCCCCGTGCGGCTGATAATCTGGCGCTTCGTACCCGGGGCGTTCGCTACATACAGGAGACATGCAAAAATGGGCGAGAACCAGGACCGGCCGGCCGAGGAACCGCGGAAGGATCCGCAGCAGGCAGGGGAACCGGCGCGTACTTTTGACCGCACGCCGCGGCAGGGCTTCCTGGCAGCGGCTTCCGGCCGGCTGCGGCAGGCTGTTCCGCATGGCGTACCCGGCGCTCGTCCGCGCCCCAGGTTTGAGTTTCCTCCAGAGGTCAACGCGCCTGCGGAGGCGAGCTCCGGCGAAAGTTCGGCCAGCGGGACGCCCGGCAACGCTGACGACTCGGCCCGCGGCATGACCGCCCCCATTCATTTCGGCTTCATGTTTTCCGTGGGCGTGGGATTCGCCCTGCTGGTTTTCTTCATTCTGACCAATGTCGGAGAGCTCCTGGTGTGGATCGGTGCCGCGCTCTTTATTGCCCTGGGACTGGATCCGATTGTGCGCTGGCTGGGCGCCCGCCGCATTCCCCGCCCCGCCGGAATCGCGATCACGCTGCTGATCCTGGCCGGCATCGTGGCCAGTTTTTTCGCCACTCTGATTCCCACGATTGTCCGGCAGACCTCGGAAATCATCAGCAACGCCCCCGGTTATGTAAACACCTTCCTGGAATCCGATTTCTTCGTGAACATCGATGAACAATTCCATGTGAGGGAGCGCATCGAAGAGGAAGTCAACAAGTTCTTCACGAACCCCGACGCCCTCGGCGGTGTTTTCGGCGGCGTTTTGTCGGTCGGCACGGTAATTGCCAACGGGCTCTTCGGCGCGCTGATCATTCTGGTGCTGACCCTCTATTTCCTGTCCTCGCTGCCCTCCATGAAGATGTGGGCCTACCGGCTGGCCCCGCGCAGCCGCCGCCGGCGCGTTGAGTCGCTTTCGGAAGAAATCACCAGCAGCGTCGGCAACTACGTGTTCGGACAGGCAATAGTTGCGGTGCTGGATGCCAGCTATGCCTTCATCGTGATGTCCATCGCGGGCGTGCCGTTCTCCGTGCTGCTGGCCTTCGTGGTGGCGCTGCTGGCTTTTATTCCGCTGGTTGGTCCCCCGATTGCCCTCATCCTGGTTTCCCTGGTGGCGCTCACCGTCAGCTGGCAGACGGCCGTGGTCTTCGCCCTCTTCTACCTCGCCTACCTGCAGTTCGAGGCGTACTTCGTCTCCCCGCGCATCATGCAGCGCGCCGTGGCGGTGCCCGGAGCGGTGGCCGTCATTGCGGTTATTGCCGGCGGCACGCTGCTGGGGGTCCTCGGCGCGCTCATCGCGATCCCGACCGCCGCAGCGGTGCTGCTGCTGCTCAAGGACGTCTTCATCTCCCGCCAGGACCACCGCTAACCGGGATGCGTCCCGTGCCGCCGCCGGAGCCGCCCTCAGCCCTGCCGGCCGCCAGCGGCGGCCCAGGCGGCCGTCAGCGGCGGCCCAGGCGCCCGCCGCCGGACCTGCGGGTGCGCCAGCAGCGATCGTGCCAGTGCCTGCGGTCCGACACCGCGGTGTCCCGGCCCAGCAGCGAATCCTCCTGCCACACCACCAGGTGCGGCACGCCGGGCGGAATGATCATGCCGCATCCGGGGCATTTATAGTCCTTGGCCGCGTTCCGTGCCGTGATTTGCCGCACTGACCATTCGCCGTCGGGCGCGCTCTCGCGGTGCGGGATTCCGGCCCGCGTCCGCTCCAAATCCACCTCGGCCGCGGGGGTTGCCCACTTGCTGCGGGCGCTGCGGCCCAGATTGGCGTTGGCTGCGCCCGGCGGGCGGCGGGGACGGTTGGAACGGGGCATACAAGTCATTTTGCCCGAGCGGAGCCGGTAAAGTGCAACTGTGCGTTTAGTTATTGCCCGCTGCTCTGTTGACTACATCGGCCGCCTCCGTGCCCATCTTCCGCTCGCCGCCCGTCTGCTGATGGTGAAAGCCGACGGTTCCGTCCTGATCCACTCGGACGGCGGCTCCTACAAACCCCTGAACTGGATGAGCCCGCCGGCCACCCTGCGGATCACCGCGCCCGAGGACGACGACGCCGAAACGGGCGTCATCGAAACCTGGAACGTCCAGAGCACCAAGACGGATGACAAGCTCGTCATCAGCATCTACGAACGGTTCTCCGAGACCTCCCACGACCTGGGCGTGGACCCCGGCCTGATCAAGGACGGCGTGGAGGCCGACCTGCAGCGCCTGCTGGCGGAACAGATCACCAAGCTCGGCGACGGCTTCACGCTGATCCGGCGCGAGTACATGACGGCGATCGGACCGGTGGACATCCTGGCCCGCGATGCCAAGGGCGCCACGGTGGCCATCGAACTCAAGCGGCGCGGCGACATTGACGGCGTGGAGCAGCTGACCCGGTACCTTGAACTGCTGAACCGGGATCCGCTGCTGGCTCCCGTCCGCGGCGTTTTCGCTGCGCAGCAGATCAAGCCGCAGGCCCGCGTGCTGGCCGCTGACCGCGGAATTGACTGCCTGACTTTGGACTACGACGCCATGCGCGGCGTCGACGATTCGGCCTCGCGCCTCTTCTAGCCGTCTTCTAGCCGTCGTCCAGCCAGGCCGAATTTCGTCGCCGAAATGCCTAACTGGTGCCTCGCCCAACGGGGCTGGAGCGCTTAGTTCGCAGGCCCGAAAATACTTGGAAGTTTTTTCGGCAAATTCGTTGACCACTCATTGGCGGTGTGTAATCCTATAACCAGTCTTTGTGTAGGTGTTATTCATGCTCGCAAGACCGTTGCGAGCGTGAAGCTCCTCAAGGAACTGCTGAATGGCAAGGATCTTGAGCCTTCCCGTTTCAGTAACAATAGGCCTCCGCGGGGTGTGGCGGCCGGAAGTTCCACTTATGAGGAGAAACAAAATGGCACAGGGTACCGTCAAATGGTTTAACGCTGAAAAGGGCTTCGGCTTCATCACTCCCGACGATTCAGACGGCGACGTCTTTGTTCACTACTCTGAAATCCAGACCGGTGGATTCAAGACCCTCGACGAGAACCAGCGTGTTGAGTTCGAAATCGGCCAGGGCGCCAAGGGCCCCCAGGCCACCGGCGTCACCGCGCTCTAAGCGCCACTGCGCTTAGCGTCACCACGCTTTTCGGCTCCGGTTCCTCCGGACCAACAACAAAGTCCCCGGCATTCGCCGGGGACTTTGTTGTTGGGAGAACGTACCTGTGGCCGTCAGCTCCGCCGGCGGACGACCTGCGCGCCCAGGCCGCGGAGATTCTCCATGAAATGCTCGTACCCGCGGTCGATGTGGTCCACGCCCCGCACCTCGGTGGTCCCCTCGGCAGCGAGCCCGGCGATCACCAGGGCGGCGCCGGCCCGGATGTCGTTGGCCTCCACCGGAGCCCCGGAGAGTCTCGGGACGCCCTGGATCAGGGCATGGTGCCCGTCCAAGCGGATGCCGGCCCCCAGCCTCGCCAGCTCCGAGGTGAACCCCCAGCGCGCCTCAAAGACGTTCTCCGTGACCATGCCGGAGCCGCTGGACACAGCGTTCAGGGTGACAACGAACGGCTGCAGATCGGTGGGGAATCCCGGGTAGGGAAGGGTGGAGACGTTGATCGGCTCCGGGCGCTCCGGACCCTTCACGGTGAAGCTGTCCTCCCCCACCGTGACCGAACAGCCGGCCTGTGTCAGCTTGTCCAGCACCACGGCCAGGGCAGAGGCGTCGGCGTTCCGCACCTCTATGCAGCCGCCGGTGACAGCCGCCGCGAATGCCCAGGTGCCGGCAACAATGCGGTCAGGCACCACACGGTGAACCACCGGTTCCAGCCGCTCCACGCCTTCGATGACGAGGGTGTTGGTTCCGATCCCGGAGATCCGCGCGCCCATCTCGTTGAGCATCTCGGCGATGTCGGTGATCTCCGGTTCGCGCGCCGCGTTGTCGATCACCGTGGTGCCGGCGGCCAAGGTGGCAGCCATCATCAGGTTCTCGGTGGCACCGACGGAGGGAAAGTCCAAGAGATGCCGGGCGCCGATCAGGCCTTCAGGCACGGAGGCGACAAGGTAGCCGTGGTCAATGGTGATGGTGGCGCCCATCAGCTCCAGTCCGGCGCGGTGCATGTCCAGACCGCGGGAGCCGATGGCGTCCCCGCCGGGGAGCGCAACTTCGGCCTGCCGGCAGCGGGCCACCAGAGGACCCAGAACGGAGATGGAGGCACGCATGGCCCGCACCAAGTCGTAGTCGGCCTGGTGCCCCGGCACTTCGGGGACCTCCACTGAAACGGCGGCCGCTTCGACGTCGTAGTCGACGGTGCAGCCCAACCTGCGCAGCAGCTCGGCCATGATCCAGACATCCTGGATGTTGGGAACGTTGGTGATGGTGGAGCGTCCCTGCGCAAGCAGCGTGGCTGCCATGAGTTTCAGGACGCTATTTTTGGCTCCGGGGACACTGACAGCTCCGTTGAGCGTGGACGGCCCGGTAACAACTATGACGTCTTCCATCCCTTAATACTAAGGTGGGTTCGAATTACCAAGACGCCCAACCAACTGGGAAAGGTCAAAGGCGGCGGACGTTTTGGTCTTGCGTCAGCGCCAGGTTCCGATGCCGATGACGGGGCCGGCTTCCAGCCACGAGGAGAGGCCCGTGTAGACCTCGTAACTCATGGCGACCAGTACTTCGCGGCCCTCGTATTCAAGGTTCACCACAATGGCGCCCGGTTGGATGCGGGCACGCTCAGCTTCGGTCGGCTGCCGCCAGCTGCCGATCTCCAGGGAGCTGCGCAGGAAGCGGTGGGGCGGACGCGGGCTGAGCGAAATAAGGCGCAGCCACTCCAGGTGGGTGTCCGTATAACGACAAACCCCCATCTGCCACCCGCCGGGCGGGAGGCAAATGGAGGCATCGAAAGTACCGAGGGCGCGCCGCAGCTGGCTGCGGCGCACCCCGAACAGAACCACTGCCAGTACCAGCAGGCAGAGAAGCCCTGCCAGCGCAATGAACACATAAGAGCTGCTCATTGGGAAGGGTCAGCGAGTCCCAGCGTTGGCTGCGTCGTTCATCTGAGCGTTGTCAGCGACAATCACCACGCGGTCGCGGTCGACGGAGAAGAAACCACCGTCAACGTTCACCGTAAAGCGCGCGCCGGACACCGGTTCAATGGCCATTTCGCCTTCGGCCAGGATGGCCAGCAGCGGGGTGTGGCCGGGAAGGATCCCGACGTCGCCCTCGCTGGTACGTGCCTTGACCATCTTCGCCGCGCCGGACCAGACAAAATGGTCAGCGGCAACAATCTCAACTTCGAGTTCAGCAGTGTTCGCCATAGGGCTTACTTCCCGGTCTGCTCTTGGATCTTCGCCCAGTTGCGCTCTACATCGTCCATGCTGCCGACGTTGAAGAAAGCCTGCTCGGCGATGTGGTCAACGTCGCCGTCGCAGATGGCCTTGAAGCCCTCGATGGTTTCCTTGATGGTGACCGTGGAGCCCTCGACGCCGGTGAACTGCTTGGCGGTGTAGGTGTTCTGCGACAGGAACTGCTGGATGCGGCGTGCACGTGCCACAACAATCTTGTCCTCTTCGCCCAGCTCGTCGATGCCGAGGATGGCGATGATGTCCTGCAGTTCCTTGTTCTTCTGAAGGATCTGCTTGACGCGGACAGCCGTGTCGTAGTGCTCCTGGCCCACGTACTGCGGGTCGAGGATGCGCGACGTGGACGTCAGCGGATCCACGGCCGGGTACAGGCCGCGCGAGGCGATTTCACGGGAAAGTTCCGTGGTGGCGTCCAGGTGCGCGAACGTGGTGGCCGGGGCCGGGTCGGTGTAGTCATCAGCAGGCACGTAAATGGCCTGCATCGACGTGATCGAGTGACCCTTGGTGGACGTGATGCGCTCCTGCAGGAGACCCATCTCGTCAGCCAGGTTCGGCTGGTAGCCCACGGCGGACGGCATGCGGCCCAGAAGCGTTGAAACTTCGGAACCTGCCTGCGTGAAGCGGAAGATGTTGTCGATGAAGAGCAGCACGTCCTGGTTCTGCACATCGCGGAAGTACTCCGCCATGGTCAGGCCGGACAGGGCCACGCGCAGACGCGTTCCCGGCGGCTCATCCATCTGGCCGAATACAAGGGCGGTGTCCTTCAGGACGCCTGCCTCTTCCATTTCAACCCAGAGGTCGTTGCCCTCACGGGTACGCTCGCCGACACCGGCGAATACCGACGTACCACCGAAGTTGCGGGCAACACGGGTGATCATTTCCTGGATCAGCACGGTCTTGCCGACACCGGCGCCGCCGAACAGGCCGATCTTTCCACCCTTGATGTACGGGGTGAGAAGGTCGATCACCTTGATGCCGGTTTCCAGCATCTCGGTGGAGCCCTCAAGGTCCGCAAAGTTCGGAGCCTTGCGGTGGATCGGCCAGTGCTCGGTGATTTCGAGCTCGTCTTCGCGAACGTCCAGGGGCTTGCCCAGGACGTTGAAGATGTGGCCCTTGACGCCGTCGCCCACGGGGACATGGATCGGTGCGCCGGTATCCTTGACGGCTGCGCCGCGGACCAGGCCGTCGGTGGCCTGCATGGAGATGGCGCGCACGAGGTTGTCGCCGAGGTGCTGGGACGTTTCGAACGTAATGGTGCGGGTCTCACCGTTGAGCGTCAGCTCGGTGGTCAGCGCGTTGTAGATGGTGGGAATTGCGTCAGCCGGGAATTCGACGTCGACAACCGGGCCGATGACACGGGCGATACGGCCGGTGGCACCCGAGGCTACGGAATTAGATCCGTGCTCGACAGTTTGGGCAGTCATCTCTCTCACTTCACTCAGTTAGATGGCGTGTGGACTAAGTTTGCTTCTGGTGGAACTACGCCGGTTGGCGGCTGGAGCTAGGACGCGCTGAGCGCGTCGGCACCGGCCACGATCTCGGACAGTTCCTGGGTGATCTCGGCCTGGCGGGCGTTATTGCGAAGTCGCGTGTACTTCTTAATAAGGTCGGAGGCGTTGTCCCCTGCGGACTTCATTGCGCGCTGGCGGGCGGCGAGCTCGGAAGCGGCTGCCTGAAGCATGGCTGCGAAGATGCGCGACTCGATGTAGCGCGGCAGCAGTGCGTCAAGAACCTTTTCGGGCTCGGGCTCGTACTCGTAGAGAGGCAGCAGCTCAGTCTCGGACTGTGCTTCTTCCTCGACTACTTCCAGCGGAAGCAGGCGGATCACCGTGGGTTCCTGGACAACCATCGACTTGAAGCGCGTGTAGACAATGTGGATTTCATCCACGCCGCCGTCTTCGTAGTCAGTGTTGAAGTCATCAAGAAGTGCCTGGCCGATTTCGCGGGCTGTTTCAAAGTCCGGTGCATCGGTGTTTCCGGTCCAGACACGCGCAGCTTCGCGCTCACGGAAGTCGTAGTAGGCCTGCGCCTTACGTCCCACCAGGTAGGTCTTGACCTCTTTGCCCTCTTCACGGAGCAGTTCGGCCAAGGATTCGCTTTGCTTCAGCACACTGGCGGAGTACGAACCAGCAAGACCGCGGTCGGAAGTCAGAACCACCATGGCTGCCCGGCGGATTTGCTCCGGCTCGGTAGTCAGCGGGTGATCGATTTCCGACTGGGACGCCACAGCAGAAACGGCACGGGTGATCGCATTGGAATACGGCAATGACGCAGCCACACGGGTGCGTGCCTTTCCAATGCGAGAGGCAGCAATCAGCTCCATCGCCTTGAAGATCTTCTGCATCGACGTCGTCGAAGCGATCTTCTGACGGTAGACCCGAATTTGGGCTCCCATACTTTTCCTTTCAGTTCCTAGCGTTCTACTAGGGGCTAAGGCTTTGGCAAGGGTTCCGCGTCCGGATCAGATGATCCGGACGCGGAACGAAGAGCCGCTAGCGCTTCTGCTTGACGATCTTTTCCTGGTCAACAGCGTCTTCGCCCAAGGCTGCGTACTCTTCGTGGCCGGCGGCAACCATGTGGTTGTCTCCTTCGCCGAAGAATCCTTCCTTGAACGCGACTACGCGCTTCTTGAGTTCCTCCACAGTGGAGTCCTCAAGCTTGCCCGTCTGCGCCAGGGTGGTCAGCACCGAGGTGCTGTGCTTCAGGTGGTCGATGAACTCGCCTTCAAAGCGGAGAACATCTTCCACGGGAACATCGTCCAGGTAGCCGTTGGTGCCGGCCCAGATCGAAACAACCTGCTCTTCAACGGGGTACGGAGCGTACTGACCCTGCTTGAGGAGTTCCATCAGACGCGCACCGCGGGTGAGCTGCTGGCGGGTGGCTGCATCGAGGTCCGAAGCAAACATGGAGAATGCCTGCATGTCGCGGTACTGGGCCAGTTCCAGCTTCAAAGTACCGGAGACCTTCTTCATGGCCTTCTGCTGAGCAGCTCCACCGACGCGCGAGACGGAAATACCGACGTCGACGGCGGGGCGCTGGTTGGCGTTGAAGAGGTCCGACTGCAGGAAGATCTGACCATCGGTGATGGAGATGACGTTGGTCGGGATGTACGCCGACACGTCATTTGCCTTGGTCTCGATGATGGGCAGGCCCGTCATCGAACCGGCACCGAGCTCATCGGAGAGCTTCGCGCAGCGTTCCAGCAGGCGGGAGTGCAAGTAGAACACATCGCCCGGGTAAGCTTCGCGTCCCGGCGGGCGCCGGAGCAGCAGGGATACGGCGCGGTAGGCTTCGGCCTGCTTGGACAGGTCATCAAAGATGATCAGTACATGCTTGCCGCCGTACATCCAGTGCTGGCCAATGGCCGAACCGGCGTAGGGAGCCAGGTACTTGAAACCGGCGGGGTCCGAAGCGGGGGAAGCAACAATGGTGGTGTACTCCATTGCGCCCTTGTCTTCGAGGGTGCGCTTGATTTCAGCAACGGTCGATGCCTTCTGGCCGATGGCTACATAAATGCAGCGCACCTGCTTCTGAACATCTCCGGAGTCCCAGTTCGCCTTCTGGTTAAGGATGGCGTCAACGGCAATGGCGGTCTTACCCGTCTTGCGGTCACCGATGATCAGCTGGCGCTGTCCGCGGCCAATCGGAATCATGGCGTCGATAGCCTTGAGACCGGTCTGAAGCGGTTCGTGTACCGACTTGCGCTGGGTTACGCCCGGCGCCTGAAGTTCCAGTGCGCGGCGTCCCTCGGCCTCGATCGGGCCCAGGTCATCCATCGGCTCGCCCAGCGGGTCGACAACGCGGCCGAGGAAGTTGTCCCCGACAGGTACGGACAGGACTTCACCGGTGCGGTGAACTTCCTGGCCTTCTTCGATCCCGGCGAAGTCGCCGAGTACAACGACACCGATTTCACGGGTGTCAAGGTTCTGGGCGAGGCCCAGTGTGCCGTCCTCGAACCGAAGCAGCTCGTTCGCCATGACGGAGGGCAGGCCCTCCACACGGGCAATGCCGTCGCTGGCGGTTGTTACGCGGCCAACTTCAACGCGCTCTGCGTTTCCGGGTTCGTAGGACGCCGCAAATTCGTTCAACGCATTACGGACGTCGTCGGCGTTGATGGTCAATTCGGCCATCTGCAGTCCCTGCTCTCCTGTGTTGTGATCATCGCTTGGTGCCGATGACCGTGATTAATTCTCAAATGATCTGAACTGGTCTCAACCGTCCCGCGGGACGGCTAGACCGCGAGCTTCCGACGGAGGTCGGACAGACGGGAAACTACTGATGAATCCAGTATCTCGTCTCCCACTGCGATCCGCACGCCGCCGATCAGTGACGGTTCAACGTCGGCGTTGATCTTCAACTCACGGCCGTAGAGTCCATTAAGAGAGGACTGCAGACGCGAAAGCTGCTCTTGGGTCAACGGACGGGCGGCCCGAACCTCGGCAATCCAGCGCTTCTGGCGCCCGGCAACGAGATCCAGGAAGCGTGCCACGAGGGCACTGGGCTTCAGGCCGCGCGGATGCGTGACTGCCTGGCGGATCAGTACCAGTGCTTCGGGGCTTGCCCCGGGCACCAGCTTCTGCGCCAGAATGACCTTTGCCTCAGGCGATGCCTGCGGCTCGGACAAAGCCCGCTGAAGTTCGTGGCTGGAAGCGACTGCCCGGCGGAACCGGATCAGGTCGTCTTCCAAGGCGTCTAGGCCTGCAAGACCCGATCCGCGGTTTTCTGCCGTTGCTGAAACAACAGTGGCAGCCAGTTCCTCGAGCGCATCACCCAAGTCACGCGGAGACCGCCAACGCGAGGAGACCAGATCAGCAACAATGGCCTCGGCGTCTGCCGAAACCTTGCCGCGTACCAGCTGTGCAACCAGCGCCGCCTTGGCATCGCTTTGACGGGCGGGATCGGTCAGCGCACGCCGGATACCGGCGCTGCTGTCGAGAACGCCCAGGATTCCAAAGAGTTCCTCTGCCAGTGACAGCGAAGCAAACGGAAGCTTGGCTTCCAGCTGCTTCTGCGCCACGGCCAGTGATTCGCTCGATACTCCTGCCATTACCTAGCTGCACCTGCGTTCTCGTTTTCCAGTTCCCCAAGGAAACGGTCCACCACGCGTGCGGCGCGGGCGTCATCCTCAAGCGTCTCGCCGATGATGCGTCCGGCCAGCTCGGTTGCCAGTGTGCCGACCTCAGCGCGGAGCGACGTAACAGCCGCCTGCCGCTCTGCAGCGATCTGCACCTGTGCCTGCTCGGTGATCCGTGCGGACTCAGCAGCGGCCTTGGCCTTCAGCTCCGCGAGGATCTGGGCGCCTTCAGCGCGTGCTTCTTCGCGGATGGCGTTGGCTTCTGCCCGGGCATCGGAAAGCTGTGCCTTGTATTCGACCAGCGCTGCGCTGGCTTCTGCCTGGGCCTTTTCGGCCTTGGCAATGTTGCCTTCGATGGCTTCCGTGCGCTCCGCAAACGTCTTCTCGAAGGCCGGCACCACAAACTTGACGACGATGAACATCAGTATGGCGAAACTGATTCCCGTCACCAGGATTTCCCAGATGTTGGGCATCAGGGGGCTGGCGCCTTCAGAGGCTGCCAACATGACTACCTGATCCATAATGCACCCGTCCTATCTGCTTGGTGGGTCAGTCGGTTCGGACTAGACAATGAACGCGAGAACCAGACCAAGGATAGCGAGGGCTTCGGTCAGTGCCAGACCCAGGAATGCGATCGGCTGGAGTACACGCTGTGCCTCCGGCTGGCGTGCAACGCCGCTGATGTAAGCGAAGAAGACGAGGCCCACGCCGATTGCGCCGCCGATTGCGGAGAGGCCATAGCCGATTGCGTTGAGGCTACCTTCGATTTCCATGTGTTTTTTCCTTTCAAGATGCCCTGAAGGGCAGGTTGCTTGGGGTTTCCCCGAGGGGAAGCTTAGGTTTCCCGGAGGGAAAGCTTAGTGATCGTCTGCCAGCGCGCCCTGGATGTAAATGGCGGTCAGCAGAGTGAAAACGTAGGCCTGGAGCACCATGATCAGTGCTTCAAGCATGTACATGGCGATACCGCCGCCTAGAACCAGCACCGAGGAGGCCTGGAGCAGGATGTTGTCCTGGAGGACCAGGAGGTATTCGATGCCGGCGCCGGCGAGCATGATGATCAAGTGTCCGGACATCATGGTGGCGAACAGACGCAGGCTGTGCGTGATCGGCCGGACCAGGAAGTTGGAGATGATCTCGATCGGAACCAGAACGGGGAGGATGTACCACGGCACGCCGGACGGAACCGTCGCCTTCACGAAGTACTTCATACCGTGCTTCTTGATGCCAACACCGATCCACGTCACGTAGACGATTGCTGCCAGCAGGTACGCTCCGCCCGGGTGGGAGAAGCTGGGCAGCTGGATGAACGGAATGGCACCGTAAATGTTGTTGACAACAATAAAGAAGAACAGTGCGAAGAGGAACGGAACGAACTTAAGGAAGTCCCGCTCGCCGATTACGTCCTTGGCGATGCTGTTACGGACGAAGCCGTAACCCCATTCGCCCAGGAACTGCAGGCGTCCCGGCACGAGCTTTCCCTTGCGGGAAGCAAGAATAAAGAACACAGCGATGATGACAACTGAGATGATGACCAGCAGCATCTGCTTGCCAACACCGGTACCGTATTCGGCGCCCCACGGGAAAATCTCAGGGAGGTGCATATCTGAAATGGCCGGCGGAACGAATCCACCTTCATTAGTGGCCGGGAGTGCAAGCGCGATCAACGCGTTTCCTCTCTGCTGTGTCCTTCATCGGGCGTGTGAATCGGGGCAAGGGTAGTTGCCCGGTCTAAAATCTTTGGCATTACTGTTCGGCTTCTTCACGGTCGTGGGCTGGAGGGCCGACGCTGGCTTTCGCAGGTTTGCTTCCGGTCAGGCCGTGCACTTTGGTCAGGTAAAATCCGGCGGCGGCTCCGAAAAGAATGCCGACGAGCACCAACCACTGGGTCTCGAACAGATTGTCCAAAAACCACCCTACCAAACCCCAGGCGACGATCCCGCCAATGATATAGCTGAAGACGCGCATGCCGGAGTCGTACGTGGACTCGGGGTCGAACCCGGGTTTTTCAGACATCCTTTTCCCCTTTTACTGAAGATGGTTCCCGGGCCGGCGCAGGCGTCGGCTGCGGCTCGTCGTCGTAAAGCTGGAAACGAATCCGGGAGAAGGCACGAATTTCCGCGATCTGCCACACCACCACGGTGAGGATGGCGGCGGTGAAGAACCACGTGGCGTCCAGCCACGCGGGCCTGCCGATCATAAACAGCACCGCGGCGAAGAGGACCACTTTGACGATGTAGATCAAAGCGAACATTGCCATGGCGCCGTGCGGATTGTCGCGGCCCACTACATGGACGATCAGGAGGCTGACGCCGCTGAACGCCGCGACGAGCGCCCAGCCGAACAGCACGCTGCCGAGGCCCGTGGTGCCGGCAGCAATTAAGGAAGCCGCGCCGAGAACGACAACCAGCATTCCCGTCCACTTCATTGAGGCTCGGAAGATACCGAGCCAGGGATTCGAAGTGGGTCCGGAGGCGACAAGGGGACGTCCAGTCAGGGCACCGTCTGCGGGGCTCATAACTCTTGGGACATCCTTCGGGCCGGTGCGGGTGGGAGCTGCGGCGCGGGAATCCGCGACAGAAGAAATTCTACAACACATAGAAGTTGCCGCCGGCCGTGCGCGTCATGCAGGCTCACACGCGGGTGCGCTGCCGGTCGAAGATCCGGGGCGACAGCAGGTAAAACACCACCACCGCCAGTGCGAACAGGGTCACGGCGACTTTGAGCACATCGCCGGCGCCGGCCACAACCAGCCCCGCCGTCCCCGTCAGCAGGGTGCACACGGTGACCACGGCCGCCGACTGCAGATGGCTGAGCCCCGCGTCCGTCAGTCGCTGATAGACGTGTTGGCGGTGCGCCGCGTACCAGCGCTCTCCCCGGCTGATGCGCATCAGGAGGGTGGAAAAGGTGTCAGCCAAGTAGATGAGGATCGGGAAGAGCAGATACTCCACGTTGACGCCGGCGAGGAAGGCGGCCACCGCGGTGCCGGCAATCGATGCTCCCAGGAGGTAGCTGCCGACGTCGCCCATGAACACCGATCCGCGGCCCAGGTTCCACGGCAGGAAAGCGGCAAAGGCGGCGGCGGTGACTGCTCCGGCAACTGTCATCCAGACGTGGTCGCTGAGCAGACCGCCGACGGCGTACAGGACTCCCACGGTGATTCCGTGCAGCCCCGAGATGCCGTTGACGCCGTCCATGAAGTTGGCGACGTTGATGTAGGCGGCGATGGCCAGCGCCCCCACGGGCACCCACCAGTAGCTCTGCTCCATGGTCCACACCAGTGCCGTGGTGCCCAGGACTCCGAGCGCCAGCTGCAGTCCGGCGCGCAGCCGGACGGACAGGCCGCGGAAGTCCTCAATCCAGCCGAGCAGGGACGCCGACGCGATGATCACGATCAGGATGAGCACAATCGAGCGGTCAACGGCCACCAGGCCGGTCAACAGGGACAGCATCAGCCCCAGCAGGACGCCTGCGGCGATGGTCACGCCGACGCCGCGGATAATCTCCTTGGTGTGGGAGGAGCGCTCGTTCGGGATGTCCAGGACACCAAGCCGGCGCAGCAGGGGTATGAAGGCGAAGGGAAGCAGCAGGCTCACCAGGAAGGCTGCACCGACACACAGGGCCAGCAGCATCAGCCCGTCCGCCGTTCCGCCGTGCCGCCGTTGAACGGATGCACGCGGGCCCGCTCGGCGGACACTCCCCCGTGCGCTGCCCCGGGCACTCCCCCGATGCCCGTGACCGGGGGCAGGACCTCTCCGTGGGAGTCCACGCCGCACTTGTGCAGCCAGTCCTCGAACCGCAGGTCCGAGGGGTTGAGCTCGTCGACTGCCGTGTGGGAGATCTTCGGGTGCAGCGGACGTGAGTCGTCTTCGCCCGTCCCGACCAGGATTTCGTGCAGCTTTTCACCCTGCCGAAGCCCGGTGAACACAATTTCAATGTCCTTGCCGGACATGTCGATCATCCGCCGGGCGACGTCCAGGATCTTCACGGGCTCGCCCATGTCAAGGATCAGCACTTCACCGCCGCGTCCGATCGCACCCGCCTGGATCACCAGCTGGCAGGCCTCGGGAATGGTCATGAAGAAGCGGGTGACCTCGGGGTCCGTCACGGTCAGCGGCCCGCCCTGGCGGATCTGTTCGGTGAACAGCGGCAGCATGGAGCCACGGCTGCCGATGACGTTGCCGAACCGCACCGACACATAGCGTTCGCCGCTGCTGTCGGCCATCCAGGCGGTGAGCTTCTCGGCCACGCGCTTGGAGTGCCCCAGCACAGTGGTGGGATTCGCCGCCTTGTCGGTGGAGATGTTCACAAAGTATTTGACCTTGGCCTTTTTGGCCGCGCGCAGGACATTCGCGGTTCCCAGCACGTTGGTCTTCCAGGCCTCCTGCGGATACTGCTCCAGGAGCGAGACGTGCTTGAGCGCGGCGGCGTGGAAAACGACGTCGGGCCGGCGGTCGGAGAAGATCTGTTCCAGGGCGTCGGGGTCCCGGATGTCGGCAAGGACGGTGTCCTTGCCGTTGAGCAGTCCGTGGCCGGTGATGGACAGCTGAGTGAGCTGAAGGCCCGTCTCGTCCCGGTCCACCATGATCAGCTCCGCGGGGTCGAAGGCCGTGATCTGGCGGCACAGCTCGGAGCCGATGGAACCGCCGGCACCGGTGACCAGCACCTTGCGGCCGGTCAGGTAGCCGGCAACTTCCTCCACATGGATGTCCACGGGGCGGCGCCCGATGAGGTCCTCGACGGCAACCTCGCGGAAGTCGGTCAGTCCGGCCCCGGCGCCCTTGCTCAGCATGTCCTTCAGCGGCGGCAGCACCAGCACGCGCAGGTCCAGTCCTTCGGCGCGGTCGGTGACCAGCCGCACCTGGCGGGCTTCGACGTCGGCGATCGCGATGATCAGGACGGTGGCACGGGTGCGCTGCACGATTTCGCGCAGGTCTTCGAGTTTTCCAAGCACGGGCACCGTGGACAGGCGCAGGTGCTTCTTGGCCGGATCATCGTCGATCAGCCCCACCGGATAGTAAGGAGATTCCGGGTCCTTCATCATGCGGGTCACGAGGGAACTGCCCAGGAATCCGGCGCCGTACACCAGCGTGCGGGAGGCCTCATCGCCGGGGCGTGCCTTGCCCTCGACGTACATGCGCTTGAGGTAACGCATGGCTGCCATGAACAAGCAGGCGAACGGGAAGGCAATCATTCCGGTGCTTCGCGGGATGTCGATGGCCAGGCCGAAGAGTGCGCTGACCAGGACCAGGATGGCGGCAACCACCAGGGTGACGATGGCAAGCAGGCGCATCTCGTGGAAGCTGCCGAAACTGTAGCGGCCGCGGTACAGCGCGAAGGAATAGCCGACGATCAGCTGGACCAGCACGGCGGCCCCGCAGAAGACGGCGACGCCCCCGGGATTGATCTGGTCCACCGTGAGCTCGTACCGGAGCACCAGCGCCAGGACGATGGCCACGATCCACGCCAGCGAGTCCAGGATGTACTGCGACCACAGCCACAGCGCAGGCTTTTCGTCGCGGATGGGACCGCGCTCGTCCGTGCTTGTCTGCCTCATAATCCTCAACGGGTGGTTCCCCGGTTCTCTTCTCGGTGGTTGAAACACAGTTCGGAAGAATCCGGTGTAATAGACTGGAATCTCATCAGCATTCTAACTGCACACCCTTCTCCGTTCGGCTTGGGCCGCTCATCCGGGTTGCCCCGAAAGGATCATTTTGCCGGACACCGTGGCCGTAGCAGCTGTAACGTTCGACCGTCCCGACGACGTGTCCACCCTGCTGGGCTCACTGGCTGCCCAAAGCGGCAACATTACGTCAGTTTCCTTGGTGGATTCCGGCAAGTCTCCGGTTCAGGATATCGCTGAAGCATCGGCGGCGAACGTCACGTACATCCGCTCCAACACAAATCTGGGCGGTGCCGGCGGTTTTTCGCTGGCCATCCTGTCGGCCATGGCCTCCGGCGCGGACTGGATCTGGATCATGGACGACGACGCCCATCCGGAGGATCCGCACTGCCTGTCGACCCTGCTCGAGGCCGCACGGGAACACAACGTCGATGTTGTCCTGCCCCTGGTGGTCGCTCCGGGACACCCCGACACCCTGTCCTTTCACTTCCGCCTGGACGGCAAGCTCACGCACGACCGCGCTGCGGTGGAGAAACTGGGCTTCATCCCCGACATCGGGCATTTTTTCAACGGTGCGCTGATCCGCACCGACGTGTTCTTCCGTGTCGGCCTGCCGGACCTGCGGCTCTTCATCCGGGGTGACGAAACCGACTTCATGATTCGGCTGCGCCGTGCGGGCGTGCGGTTCGGCACCGTCACCTCCGTCGCGCTGACCCATCCCGCCGCCTGGGCCGAGGTCAAGCCGGTGGCAGGGGAACGGCTGCACGTGCTGGTCCCCGAAAATGCCTTTAAACAGTTCTACTTCTACCGCAACCGCGGCCACCTGACCTGGAAATACAAGCGCCTGCGCTCCTTCGCAGCCGACGCCGCGGGTTATCCCATCCACTTTGCCAAGACGCGCGATCCGCGTGGCTTTGCCGCCTGGTTCCGTGCCTACACCGCGGGCATGCGCGGCCGTTTCGGCCCGCCGTCGGACTTCGGTTTCTGATGAGCGGCTCCGACCTCTCAGTGCCCGGAACCGCCCTGACACTGGTCATCACCACGTTTAACCGGGCCGGTTACCTGCGCGGCCTGCTGGATTCGGTGGCTGCGCTGGATCCGGCGCCGGAGCGGATCATCGTGGTGGACAACGCCAGCACCGATGACACCCAGGCCATCATCAGCGCGGCGGCTTCCCGGCTGCCGATGCCGGTGGTGAACCTCCGGCTGCCGGTCAACGCCGGAGGCGCCGGCGGGTTTTCCGCCGGCGTGGAGCGGGCCCTCGCCGAGGGTGCGTCATGGCTGTGGGTGATGGACGACGACGTCGTGGTCCTTCCCGGTGCGGTGGCCGCCCTCATCAAGTGGACCGGCACGTACCAGTGCATCCACGGCCGGCGCCTGGATGACGCGGGCAGTCCGTTTTTTTGGCAGCACCGCTTCCTGCCGTTCCTTGGCATCCACGTTCCCATCCGCGGCAACGTCTTCCGGGATACGCCGGTTTTCTCCACCAACGTGGGCTGTTTCGAAGGCATGCTGATCTCCGCCGACCTGGTCCGCCGGATCGGGCTGCCGGATGCGCGGTACTTCATCAACGGCGACGACGAAATCTACGGCTGGCTTGCCTCGCGGCTGACGGACGTGGTGTACGTCAACGACTTCGTGCTGCAGAAGGTCCGCCCGCAGAAGCAGATTGACCTGGGCATCCGCCACCTGAACGACTCCAGCGACCTCAGCCGGTTCTACTCCATGCGCAACCGCGGGCACACCGCCCAGTATCTCCTCGCCCACGGCAGGTATTCCCGCGCAGGCTTCGCCCTGGGCACCCTGCTGACCGCCGGCAAGGAGGTGCTGCGGCTGCTTGCCGTGGAGCACCGCATTTCCGGCGTGGGCAGCCTGTGGCGCGGTTGGCGCGAAAGCCGTGCCATCATGCACGATGAATCATGGCAGCCCCTGCCGCCGCTTGAGGACCTTCCCCACCACGATCGGAAACATCAGGTTTGACGCAGCACCTCTCTTCACCGCAGGCATCCGCAGTTCAGCAGCAGGCCGATCCCCCGGCATCCGTTTGGGTGGTGCTGGGCTCCACAGGTTTTATCGGCGCAGCCGTCTGCGCCGGCCTGCGGGAAGCCGGCATCACGGTGCGGACTGTCCAGGCACCGCGGCTGGAGTCATCTGCGCAGGATGCAGCGGGGCTGCTCGCTGAGGCCGCCGCCCTGGAGGCGGTGCGGGCGGAGCTTGCCGCCGCCTTCACGGGCGCCCGGGTGGTTGTCAACGCGGCCGGGCTGGCCACGCCCGGGGGAACGGACTCCCCCGCCCTGCGCGGAGCCAACTCGCTGCTGCCGCTTGTCATCGCCGACGCGGCAGATTCCGCCGGGCTCCGGCGCTTTGTGCACCTCAGCAGTGCCGCCGTCCAGGGCCACCGCCCGTACCTGGACGAAACCGGCTACGTGCAGCCGTTTTCGGCCTACTCCCGGTCCAAGGCGCTGGGCGAGCGTGCCCTCGCGGAACGCACCGGCGGCGGCTGCAGTGCCGTGACGATCCGGGCGACGTCGGTGCAGGGGCTGCAGCGTCCCACCACCGCCAAGCTCGCCCGCCTGGCGGCCTCTCCGCTGGCCTCGGTCGCAGGCGACGGGACCGCCCCGTCCCCGGTCAGCTCCGTGGATGCCCTGGTGGAGTTCATCACGACCGTTGGGTCCTACGCCGGGGATGTCCCCGCCGTCGTCCTGCAGCCGTGGGAACGCTCGACGGTGGCCGGAGTGCTCGAGGCGGCGGGCGGCCGCAAGCCGGTCCGCCTGCCCGCGTGGCTGTGCCGGAGCGCGCTGTGGTGCGGCTACCGGCTCTCCGGCCTCGCCGGTGAGCGGCTGCACGGTCCGCTGCGCCGGCTGGAGATGATGTGGTTCGGCCAGCGGCAGGTTGCGGGCTGGGCCGAGGCCACCGGCAGTGTCCCCGAACCCCGGGTGCAGGAGATCCTGAGCTCGCTGCAGAACAGCGAACCGGCCGGCTACCAGGCTTCGGAGAGACTTCCCGAACGGGTTTCCCGCTAAACGGCGTCCTCTGCCGGTCCCTGAACTCCGGGCACGACCGCCTGGAGCTGCTCCAGGCTGATCGCGCCGGGGCGAACCACGCGGAGGATTTCCGAGGTGGCGTCCACGATGGTCGAGGGCACACCGGAGGCGCCCTGCTCAGGCCGGTGGCCCGCTTCGAGGTAGACCTCCACGGATTCGGCCAGCTGCGTCCGCGCCTCGGCGGCGCTCTGGGCTGCGGGGTTTCCGGTGCGGTTCGCCGAGGAGACTGCCATCGGGCCGGTCAGCGCCAGCAGCTCCAGCGCGATGCGGTCATCGGGCATCCGCAGCGCCACGGTGCCCATCGTGTCTCCCAGGTCCCAGGTCAGGGACGGCTGGGAATGGAAGATCAGGGTCAGCCCGCCGGGCCAGAACGCCTCGGCGAGAGCACGCGCGTCGTCCGAGATGTCCACGGCCAGCCCCTCCATCGTCTGCATCCGGGGAATCAGCACGGGCGGCGGCATTGACCGGCCGCGGCCCTTGGCGGCCAGCAGGGTGGCAACAGCCTGCGGCGAAAAGGCGTCAGCGCCGATCCCGTAGACGGTATCGGTTGGCAGGACCACGCACTGCTTGGCGGCTATGGCCTGCTGGGCCTTGGCCAGGCCCTCGCTCAGGCCGTCCGGGTCAGTGCAGTTATAGGTGGTAGTCACGGGAGAGTTCGTTCCTTCTTCTCAGATGTCGTGTGCCGTCCGCACCGCGGAGGTGGCCCGCGGGCGGCCGTTGAGGTCAGTGTGTGTCGCCACGTCCTGCCAGCACGGCTGCGCTGCCAGCAGGGCAGCAATCCGCTCGGCCTGGACCTCGGCATGTTCCATCACAAAGTATCCGGAGGTGCGCAGCAGCCGGGCAGCGGTGCCGGCGGCGGCCAGCGGCAGTTCCAGTCCGTCCCGGCCGCCGCCGTACAGCGCCATGGCCGGATCGTGCTCGGCGGCCTCGGGCTCATTGGGAACCGCGTCCGCGGGCACATACGGCGGGTTGGAAACCACCACATCGAACGTTCCGTCGGAGTCCGCCAGGGCGGTGCGCAGGTCGTCGTGGAGAAGGTGCACCCCCAGCGGCTCGAGGTTCCGCCGGGCCCAGGCCAACGCCAGCGGGCTCAGTTCGACGGCGTACACCTCGGCTTCCGGAACCTCGGTGGCCAGCGACGCGGCAATGGCACCGGATCCGGTGCCCAGGTCCACTGCCTTGACCGGCGCCTTGCCTTCGGCAGCAATCCGGCGTGCGGCGTCGATGGCGAGCTGCGCCACGGTCTCGGTCTCGGGCCGCGGCACGAAAACACCCGGCCCGACCATCAGCTCGAGATAGCGGAACGAGGCGGTGCCGGTCAGATGCTGCAGCGGGACGCGGGACGCACGTTCGGCGACAAGCTCCGCGAAGCCGGGCGGCACGGGTGCGTCGGTGAAGGCCAGCGCCTTGACCCGGCCGCGGGACTCCCCCAGCAGGTGGGCAGCGAGAAGCTCAGCGTCCACGGCCGGGCTCGGCACGCCGGCACCGGCCAGAATGGCGGCGGCTTCGCGCAGGGCCGCCGCCAGCGTGGTGGATTCCATGTCGAAGGTTAGTTCTCGTCACCGATGGCGTCGAGGCGCGCCTGCTCATCCATTTCGATCGCGGCCTGCACCACTGCTTCGAGGTCGCCGTTCATCACGGTGTCCAGGTTGTAGGCCTTGTAGCCGGTGCGGTGGTCCACAATCCGGTTTTCCGGGTAGTTGTAGGTGCGGATGCGCTCGGAACGGTCCATGGTGCGGATCTGGGACTTGCGGATGTCCGAGTTCGCGGCGTCGATCTCAGCCTGCCGGTGGGCCAGGATGCGGGAGCGGAGCACGCGCATGCCGGCTTCGCGGTTCTGCAGCTGTGACTTCTCATTCTGCATGGCCACCACAATTCCGGTGGGAAGGTGGGTGATGCGCACGGCGGAGTCGGTGGTGTTGACCGACTGGCCGCCCGGGCCCGAGGACCGGTAAACGTCAATCTTCAGGTCGTTCTGGCTGATCTCGACTTCTTCAGGCTCGTCCACTTCGGGAAGCACCAGCACGCCGGCGGCCGAGGTGTGGATCCGGCCCTGGGATTCCGTGACCGGAACACGCTGCACCCGGTGGACGCCGCCCTCGTACTTCAGGCGGGCATAGACGCCTTCGGCCGGGTCGTTGGAGGAACCCTTGATGGCCATGGAGACGTCCTTGTAACCGCCCAGGTCCGACTCCGTGGAGGTGATGATTTCAGTCTTCCAGCCCCGGGTCTCGGCGTAGCGGGTGTACATGCGCAGCAGGTCACCGGCGAACAAGGCAGCTTCGTCGCCGCCTTCACCGCCCTTGACCTCAATGATGACGTCGCGGCCGTCGTTGGGGTCGCGGGGAATCAGCAGCCGGCGCAGCTTCTCCTGGGCCTCGTCGAGCTGCTCCTGAAGGACCGGAACCTCGGCGGCGAATTCGGGATCGTCAGCTGCCATTTCGGAAGCCGCTGCGAGATCGTCTTCGAGGGCGTGCCACTTGTTGTAGGCGTCCACGATGCGGCTGAGTTCGGCGTAGCGCCGTCCGAGCCGCCGGGCGAGGCCCTGGTCCGCGTGCACCGCCGGATCGGAAAGCCGCAGCTGCAGCTCTTCGTGCTCATCCAACAGACCCTGTATGGACTCAAACATGTTTTACGTTCCTCTTTCGACTGTGGACCCTGGCCCGAACTCGGGCCGGATCCTGAAATCTTTCACCACTGCGGAATTCTTAGACTGCCCATCAGCAGTTTATCCGTGACTGGAAGTGCACCTGCGGGTTAACTGCCAAGCCGCCCAGGCTCCGGTCTCCGCGGATGCGGATAGCGGAGCATGAGCGGCTCGGTAAGGCAGCTAGTCGTCCTTGGTGCCCAGGGTGGTCTTCTGGATCTGCATCAGGAATTCGACGTTGGACTGCGTTTCCCGAATCTTGCCGGTCAGCAGTTCCAGCGCAGACTGGGTGTCCAGGCCCGACAGCACACGGCGCAGCTTCCACATGATCTTGACCTCATCAGGGGACAGCAGGTTCTCTTCGCGGCGGGTACCGGACGCGTTGACGTCCACGGCCGGGAAGATGCGCTTGTCCGCAAGGTTGCGGGACAGGCGCAGTTCCATGTTGCCGGTGCCCTTGAATTCCTCGAAGATGACCTCGTCCATCTTGGATCCGGTCTCCACCAGGGCCGTGGCCAGGATGGTCAGCGATCCGCCGTTTTCGATGTTGCGGGCAGCACCGAAGAAACGCTTGGGCGGGTACAGTGCGGACGAATCCACACCACCGGACAGGATGCGGCCCGACGCCGGAGCGGCCAGGTTGTAGGCACGGCCCAGGCGGGTCATGGAGTCCAGGAGAACGACGACGTCGTTGCCCATTTCCACGAGGCGCTTGGCACGCTCGATGGCAAGTTCAGCCACCGTGGTGTGGTCATCGGCGGGACGGTCGAAGGTGGAGGCAATGACCTCGCCCTTGACCGTGCGCTGCATGTCCGTGACTTCTTCGGGGCGCTCGTCCACGAGGACCATCATGAGGTGGACCTCAGGATTGTTGATCGTGATGGCGTTGGCGATTGCCTGCAGGATGAGCGTCTTGCCAGCCTTGGGCGGCGAGACGATCAGGCCGCGCTGGCCCTTGCCGATCGGGGCCACCAGGTCGATGACGCGCGGGCCGATCACCTTGGCGGAGGTCTCCAGGCGCAGGCGCTCGGAGGGGTACAGCGGAACCAGCTTGGAGAACTCCACGCGGTCCTTGTTGTCCTCGGCCGGTTTGCCGTTGACAGTGGTCAGGCGGACCAGCGCGTTGAACTTCTGGCGCTGGTTGCCGCCCTGGTTCTCGCCTTCGCGGGGAGCACGGATGGCACCGACAACGGCGTCGCCCTTGCGCAGGTTGTACTTCTTGACCTGGGCCAGGGAAACGTAGACGTCGTTCGGGCCCGGCAGGTAGCCGGAGGTCCGCACAAACGCGTAGTTCTCGAGGACGTCCAGGATGCCGGCCACGGGCAGCAGGACGTCGTCTTCGGTGACCTCAACGTCGTCAACGTCCGGGTTCTGGTTCCGGTTGCGGCGGCGCTCGTTGCGGTCGCGGAAACGGTCATTCCGGTCGCTGCGGTCGTTGCGGTCGTTCCGGTCGTTCCGCTCACTGCGGTCGTTCCGGTCGCCGCGGTCATTGCGGTCGCTGCGGTTGCGGTTGCGGCGGTTGCGGCCCCGGCCGTTTTCTTCGCTGTCGTCGCGGCTGTCGCGGGCGTTCTCGCGGTCACCGCGGGTGTTCTCGCGGTTGTTGTCCCGGTCGCCGCGGGTGTTGTCCCGGTTTTCGCGGGTGTTCTCGCGGTTCTCGCGGGTGTTTTCGCGGTTGTTCTCACGCTCGGCCCGGGTGTTGTCCCGGTCGCCGCGGGAGTTCTCGCGCTTGTCCCGGCCGTTCTCGCGGCTGCGGTCCTCTGAACCGTTGGCAGCTGCTCCGTTACCGTTCTCCGACGCGTTTGACGGCGCGGACTCGGTGCTCGGCTGCTCGGCCTTGTTGTTGTCCCGGCCGTTCTCAGACCGTGCGGTCTCAGACCGTGTGTTCTCGGACCGGCCGTTGTCCGATGCCTCGCTGTCGGCGCGGCGGCTGCGTGAACGGCGGTTGCCGCGCTCCCGCTGGTTGTCCTCGCGGGGGGTCTCCTCGCGGGCGGTTTCGGCCTGGGCGGCCGGTGCCTCCGCGGCCGGAGCCGGCGCTTCCGCTGCGGGCGCAGTGACGACTCCGTCACTGGCAGCGCGGCGGTTGCGGTTGCGGGTCCGGGCCGGACGCTCCGGAGCCGACTGCTCGGCGGCGGGCGCCTCGGCAGCTGCCGGGGCTGAGCGGTCGGAACCGGCCTTGGCGCCGTCGGCCTGTGCGGCGTCAGTGTTGGCGCCGCGCACCGGGCGGTCGGCAACTGCGCCGCCCCGCTGATGGTTGGAGATGGCTGTTACGAGATCTCCCTTGCGCATGCGGGACCCGCCGGTAATGCCAAGCTGGCCGGCAAGCGCCTGGAGCTGTGCGAGCTTGAGGCCCGCAAGACCGGAGCTTTTTGAAGTCGCTTCGCCGTTGATTCCGGCGGTAGCTGAGTCCACACCTGTTGTCAGGTCAGTGGTGTCTGTCACGAAGGATCCTTCCCCCTCGTCGGGCGGTCCGGCGCAGTGCCGGCCGCGGATGATTTGGCCCTGGTCCCCCTATGGTCAGACATGGGGGTCAGGGTTCGCCGGTTGCCGGTAAGAGCCGGGAATCGGCGAATCTACTGGGTGCCTCTTGGAAAGAAATCCACAGGAGTTTGGTCAGCTTCGCTGCCGAACTATGCGGCATTCATGGGGACTGACCGTTTCTTGGCAGTACCCGGAAGGCTGCACCGAGAATTGCACTTCCGCAACTGAATAACAGTTTCCGACACGGTGTTTGGACACAATGCCCTCAACAAAGAGTTTTCAACAATTCTTCGCCGGCGGTCCAGAAACGGACGGCCTGGATGCAGGAGCACAAGCTGGATGCGGGAACACAAGACGGTTAGTACCGCTGGTGCTCTTCCACTCTAGCACCATCTCGGTCCACACTGAGCCGCAAAACACGCCAAAATTGCGTAGTTCCGGCGGCCGTCAGGTACTCGGTAATCAGCTCTTCCGCGCGGCGTGCCTGATCCGTTCCGTTGGCCAGGGCCATGACGGTGGGCCCGGCGCCGGAGATGACCGCAGCGAGCCCGTTGGCCCTCAGATGGGCCATCAAAGCGGCGCTGGGCGCCATGGCCTCGGCCCGATAATCCTGGTGCAGGAAATCCCGCGTGCCCTCCGGCAGCAGCGCCGGATCGGCGGCCAGGGCATGGACCAGCAGTGCCGCCCGGCCCGAATTGGCCGCTGCCGCGGGATGCGGCACGGCCGCCGGAAGCAGTCCGCGGGCACTTTCCGTGGACAGTTCGTTGGCCGGAACGGCAGCAACCGGAATGATGTCCGGATGCACCGGGGCCGTCACCGACCGGAACGTTCCGGCCTCCTCCCAGGAGATCGCCAGTCCGCCGGCCAGCGCCGGAGCCACGTTGTCCGGATGACCCTCCAGCCGGGAGCACAAATCCAGCAGCCCGGCGGCGTCCAGCCGGTGCTCCGGCGGCAGCAGGGCATTGCCCGCCAGGACGCCGGACACGATGGCCGAGGCGGAGGAGCCCAGGCCGCGGCCGTGCGGAATGACGTTGTCCGCGTCGAGACGCAGCCCCGGCAGCGAGTATCCGGCGGCTTCCACCGTGAGCCGGATGGTCCGGACCACCAGGTGGGTGCCGTCGGTGGGCAGCGTGCCGGCACCTTCGCCGGTGATGCTGACGGCGGTGCCGGGCTCGCCGACGGTGCGCACCCGCACGGTGTCGAACAGGCCAACGGCCAGTCCCAGGCTGTCAAAGCCCGGTCCCAGGTTGGCGCTGGTGGCCGGCACCCGGACCGTGACGTCCTGGCCTTCGGCCACGGCGGTGCGGGAAGGTGCCGCGGAATCGCTCACATGCATCTCGCTCTAGCCCGCGGCCTGTGCTTCCAGGCCCAGCGCGGCAGCCACGGATACGACGTCGAATTCCACCTTGGTGGGCTCCACATCGGAACCGTCGGCAGTGCGCAGCGCCCACTGGGGGTCCTTCAGGCCGTGGCCGGTGACGGTGATGACAATCTTCTTGCCGGTGGGAACCTCGCCGGCGGCATGCTTCTTGAGCAGCCCCGCCACTCCCGCGGCGGAGGCCGGCTCCACGAAGACGCCCTCGCGGGAGGACAGCCAGCGGTGCGCCTCGAGGATTTCAGTGTCGGTGACGGCTTCGATCAGCCCGCCGGACTCGTCCCGGGCGGCGATGGCCTGGTCCCAGGAGGCCGGGTTGCCGATGCGGATGGCAGTGGCAATGGTGTCCGGGTCCGTGACGGGGTGGCCCTGCACCAGGGGCGAGGCCCCCTCGGCCTGGAAGCCCCACATGGCGGGGGTTTTCGTGGCGACCGGTGGCAGCTCGGTTCCGGCGAGGTTGGTGTACGGCGCGGCGTACTCGGTGTAGCCCTTCCAGTACGCGGTGATGTTGCCGGCGTTGCCGACGGGCAGCAGGTGCAGGTCTGGGGCGTCGCCCAGGGCGTCAACCACCTCAAAGGCTGCGGTCTTCTGGCCTTCGATGCGTGCCGGGTTGACCGAGTTGACCAGGAACACCGGGTAGGCCTCGGCGAGCTTGCGGGCCACGTCCAGGCAGTTGTCGAAGTTGCCGTTGACCTGCAGCAGCTCGGCGCCGTGGGCGATGGCCTGGCTGAGCTTGCCCATGGAGATCTTGCCGTCCGGCACCAGGACGGCGCAGGTGATGCCGGCCTGCGTGGCATACGCCGCGGCCGAGGCGGAGGTGTTGCCGGTGGACGCGCAGACCACGGCCTTGGCACCGGACTCGACGGCGGCCGTGATGGCCATCGTCATGCCGCGGTCCTTGAAGGAGCCGGTGGGGTTCATGCCTTCGACCTTGAGGTAGACCTCATTGCCGGTGAGCTCGGACAGCGCCTTCGCCCGGACCAGGGGCGTGCCGCCCTCGCCCAGCGTGATGATCTCGGTGCTGTCGGTTACGGGAAGACGATCGGCGTACTCGCGGATAACGCCGCGCCATTGCTGAGCCACTGTGTTAGACCCCTTCTACCCGCAGGACGGATGTGACGGAAATGATGACGTCCAGGCCCTTGATGGCCTCGACGGTGGCTGCCAGGGCAGCTTCGGAGGCACGGTGCGTCACGAAGCGCAGTTCTGCCGCTGCTCCGGTGCCGTCGCCGTGGATGGTCTGGCGCATCGTTTCGATGGAGACGCCGTGATCGGCGAACACCCGGGCCACGGCTGCCAGCACGCCCGGCTGGTCGGTGACCTGCAGGCCGATGCTGTAGCTGGTGGTAACCATCGGCATCGGCAGGGCCTGAACATGGCCGGTGGGGGTTTCAGCGCCCAGCGGTCCGCCCAGCACGAGGCGGCGGGCGGTGCTGACGACGTCGCCCATCACGGCCGAGGCGGTCGGGGCGCCGCCGGCGCCCTGGCCGTAGAACATCAGCTCTCCGGCGTTTTCGGCTTCCACGAACACGGCGTTGAACGCGCCGTGGACAGCGGCCAGCGGATGGGTGCGCGGCAGCAGCGTGGGGTGCACCCGCACGCTGACGCCGGGTTCGCCGTCGTTCTCCAGCTTTTCGGCGATGGCGAGCAGCTTGATGACGAAGCCGGCATCCTGCGCGGCGGCGATGTCCTCGGCGGTGACCGAGGAAATGCCCTCGCATGACACGTTCGCCAGGTCAAAGGTGGTGTGGAACGCCAGCGAGGCGAGGATCGCGCCCTTGGCGGCGGCGTCGTGGCCCTCCACGTCCGCGGTGGGATCGGCTTCCGCATAGCCCAGGCGCTGGGCTTCGGCGAGGGCGTCGGCGAACTGCGCGCCGGTGGAGTCCATCGCGTCGAGGATGTAGTTGGTGGTGCCGTTGACGATTCCCAGCACGCGGGTGATCCGGTCGCCGGAAAGGCTGTCGCGGATCGGGCGCAGGATGGGGATCGCACCGGCGACGGCTGCCTCGTAGGCCAGCCGGACGCCCGCGGCGTCGGCTTTCTGGAACAGTGCGGCGCCGTCGGCAGCCAGCAGCGCCTTGTTGCCGGTGACCACTGACGCACCGTGGCCGATGGCGTGGAGCATCAGCGTGCGGGCGGGCTCCATGCCGCCCATCAGCTCAATGACGATGTCGGCGTTTTCCACCAGGGCCTCGGCATCGGTGGTGAAGAGGTCCTTCGGCAGGTCAACGTCGCGGGGCGCGTTCGGATTGCGGACGGCGATGCCGGTCAGCTCCAGCCGGGCTCCGGTGCGCGAGGCCAGGTCTTCGGCGTCGTTGATGAGGATCCGGGCCACCTGTGAGCCAACGTTTCCGCATCCCAACAGGGCAACTTTCAGGGTGTTCATGATGTGGGCCTACTCCTTTTGCGTTTCGGTCGGTCGCGCGCTGGACGCGAAAACGTCGCGGGCCAACAGGTCGTCTTCCGTTTCACCGCGGATGATCAGCCGGGCGGCGCCGTCCCGGACGGCGACGACGGGCGGCCGGGCGATGTAGTTGTAGTTGCTGGCCAGCGCCCAACAGTACGCACCGGTTCCGGGAACGGCCAACAGGTCACCGTCAGCCGTATCGGCCGGCAGGTAGACGTCCCGAACCACTATGTCCCCGCTCTCGCAGTGTTTGCCAACCACGCGTGACATAACCGCGTCATCTTCGGAGCTGCGCGAGGCGAGCACTGCCGAGTAGTCGGCGTCGTACAGCACCGGGCGCGCGTTGTCGCTCATCCCGCCGTCCACCGACACGTACCGGCGCGGCGAGGTGCCGCCGTCGGTGTCCACCCGCACCGTCTTGACGGTGCCGGCGCGGTACAGGGTAAAGGTGGTGGGCCCAACGATGGCGCGGCCGGGTTCAATGGAGATCCGGGGAACGGCCAGTCCCAGCTCCTCGCAGGTGGAGCCGACGACGGCGGCCATCGCGCGGGCAATTTCGGCCGGCGGGCGCGGGGTGTCGGCCTCGGTGTAGGCGATGCCGTAGCCGCCGCCGAGGTCCAGCTCGGGCAGCTCGACGCCGTGCTCGGCCTTCACCTGGGCCAGGAACCCGAGCAGCCGCCGTGCGGCCAGCTCGAAGCCTTCGGGCTCGAAGATCTGGGATCCGATGTGGCAGTGCAGGCCCAGCAGGCGGATGCCCTCGTGGTCCAGCGCCGCGGCAACGGCCGCGGCGGCGGGCGAGATTCCGCCGGCCTCGGGGTCCGGTGCCATGGAGAGTCCGAACTTCTGGTCCTCGTGCGCGGTGGCGATGAACTCATGCGTGTGGGCATGGACGCCGGGCGTCAGGCGCAGCATGACGTTGGCCTGCTCGCCGCGGGAGGACGCCAGTGCGCCCAGGCGCACCAGTTCCGCCATGCTGTCCACGACGATCCGGCCCAGGCCCATGTCCAGGGCCCGGGTGAGTTCGGCGTCCGACTTGTTGTTGCCGTGCAGGCCCAGGTCGGCGCCGGGGATTCCGGCGCGGCGGGCCACTGCCAGTTCCCCGCCGGAGCAGGTGTCCAGGCGCAGGCCTTCGGAGGCCACCCAGCGGGCCACCTCGGTGCAGAGGAAGGCCTTGCCGGCGTAATACACGTCCACTCCCCCGCACAGGTCGGCGAACGCGGCGTCAAAGGAGTCCTTGAAGTCCCGGGCGCGGGCCCGGAAGTCGGCCTCCGACACCACGAACAGCGGCGTGCCGAACTCCTTCGCCAGCGCGGACACCGCCACGCCGGCAACTTCGAGTTCGCCGGAGCCGTTGCGGCTCACGTCGCGGGCCCACATCAGGGGGCGCAGGGCATTGGCGTCCGCCGGATGGCTGAGCCACTCGGGGGCGAGCGGGGAAACAGTCACGGTTTACATCCGTTCCGGTGCTGAGACTCCCAGCAGGCCCAGGCCGTTGGCCAGGACCTGGCGGGCGGCGAGGTTCAGCCACAGGCGGGTGCGGTTGACGTCGGTGATCTCCTCGTCGCCCTGCGGGGCGATGCGGCAGGCGTCGTACCAGCGGTGGTAGGTTCCGGCGATGACTTCCAGGTGGCGGGCCACGCGGTGCGGTTCGCGGAAGGCGCTGGCCTGCGCGACGACGCCGGGATACTGTCCCAGCGCTGCCAGCAGTTCGCCTTCGGTCGGGTGCGTGAGCAGGGAAGCGTCGAATGCAGAATCGTCGACGCCGGCCGCCTCGGCGTTGCGGGCCAGGGCGTAGGTGCGGGCGTGGGCGTACTGGACGTAGAACACCGGGTTCTCGTTGCTGCGCTTGGTCAGCAGGTCCAGGTCGACGTCGATGTTGGAGTCGGCGGAGAAGCGGGCCAGCGTGTAGCGGGCGGCGTCCACGCCCACGGCGTCGACCAGGTCCTCGAGGGTCACCACGGTGCCGGCTCGCTTGGACATGCGCACCGGCTTGCCGTCCTTGACCAGGTTCACCATCTGGCCGATCAGCACCTCAACGCAGGCCGGGTCGTGGCCCAGTGCTGCGGCCGCGGCCTTGAGCCGGACGACGTAGCCGTGGTGGTCGGCGCCGAGCATGTAGAAGTTGAGGTCGAAGCCGCGGTCGCGCTTGTTCTGGATGTACGCGATGTCACCGGCGATGTACGCCGCCTTGCCGTCGGACTTGATGACCACGCGGTCCTTGTCGTCGCCGAACTCGGTGGAGTTCAGCCACCAGGCGCCGTCCTTCTCGTACAGGTTCTTCGAGCCCTTGAGCTGCTCCAGGAGCTTGTCCACCTGGCCGTTTTCGTGCAGCGAGTCCTCGTGGAAGAAGACGTCGAAGTCCACGCCGAAGTTGTGCAGCGATTCCTTGATGTCGGTGAACATGAAGTCCACCCCCACGGCGCGGAAACGCTCCTGGGCCTCGGCCTCGGGCAGGCTCATGATGTTCGGTTCCGCGGCGAGCACCCGGTTGGCGATGTCTTCGATGTAGGCACCGGCGTAGCCGTCCTCCGGGGCCGGTTCGCCCTTGGCGGAGGCCAGCAGGGAGCGGGCGAAGCGGTCGATCTGCGCGCCGTGGTCATTGAAGTAGTACTCGCGGGTGACCTCGGCGCCCTGCGACTGGAAGACCCGGGCCAGGGCGTCGCCGACGGCGGCCCAGCGGGTTCCGCCGAGGTGGATCGGTCCGGTGGGGTTGGCGGAGACGAACTCCAGGTTGATCCGGGTGCCCTTCAGGACCTCCGAGGTGCCGTACGAGTCGCCGGCGGCCACAATGGTCTTCACCAGTTCACCGGCGGCACCGGCGGCGAGGGTGATGTTCAGGAAGCCCGGTCCGGCGATGTCCACTTTGGCGACGCCGTCGATCTTCTCGAGGCGGTTCTTGAGGATTTCAGCAAACTGGCGCGGGTTCATCCCGGCCTGCTTGGACAGCTGCAGGGCGATGTTGGTGGCCCAGTCACCGTGGTCCCGGTTCTTCGGACGCTCCACACGCACCTCCCGGGGCACGTCGATGCTGAAGTCACCGGCATCGATGGCGTCTTGGAGGCAGGCAGTTACGGCGGAGGAAAGTTCTTCAGGAGTCACCGGTTAAGCATAGCCGCCGGGCAGGTGCTGTTCCGCGAACCGTTACGTCGCCGGAGACTTCCCCGTGGCTTCCCCCATGACTTCCCCCGTGGCCAACCCAACAGCACGTTTCCAGGCATGGGTCACCCGATAGGCATGGTTCATCCGGATACGTTGTAATGGATACGGACACGGGACCGAAACTTGCGAGCGCCGGCCCGGTGCCCGCCTGCTGCCCCATCTCCAGGAGACACATTGAACCCCACACGCAAGACCCTGCTGTTCACCGCCGCTTCCCTGACCCTGGTCTCCACCGCCTGTTCGGGACAGGCATCGGACGAGGCTCCGGCCGCCGAGCCCTCCACCGCTGCCTCGGCCGCACCGCAGTCGGCGGCACCGCAGAGTGCCGCACCTCAGTCGGGGGAACCGGCCGGCAGCTACGCCGACGGCGAGTACTCGGCACAGGGAACCTACACGCCGCCGTCGAACACTACCGAGGAAGTGGACGTCACCCTGACGCTCGAAGGCGGCGTGGTGACGGCCCTGGAGGTCACCGCCTCGGGCAACCACCCCACTTCCAAGCAGTACCAGCGGGAGTTCACCTCCGGGGTCCAGGAAGAGGTGGTGGGCAAGAACCTCGACGAACTCGACGTCGACAAGATTGCCGGCTCCTCGCTGACCAGCAGCGGCTTCAACAAGGCCCTGGAGTCCATCCGCACCGAAGCCGCGAACTGATCCCCTGCCCCCATGCCGGACCTGACCTTCGACGCCATCGGCACCGCCTGGACCATCACCACTGATGAGCCGCTGAGCGGGCAGCAGCGCGATGACGTTGCGGACCTGGTGGCCGGATACGACCGGACCTATTCCCGGTTTCGCCGCGATTCAGTGATCGCTCCGCTGGCGCAGGAGGCCGGGACGGTGCAGCTTCCGCCCTCCGCTGTCCCGCTGCTGCGGCTTTTCGACACCCTGCACCGATTCACCGGCGGCGCGGTGAATCCCCTGGTGGGGCACTCGCTGGAAAAGCTCGGGTATGACGCCGCCTACTCGTTCTCCAGCTCCGGCCCCTCCGCTGCGCCCGACTGGACCCTGACCGCCCATTGGCGGCAGGCGGAAGACGGGACGCAGCTGAGCACCACGGCGCCGGTCACCTTCGACATCGGTGCGGCCGGCAAGGGCCAGCTCGTTGACCTGGTCTTTGGCCTGCTGCGTGCCGCCGGGCATCGGAATCTCACTGTCGACGCCGGTTCGGACCTGCGGCACGCCGGCGAACGCGGGCTGCGGGTGGCCCTGGAACATCCCTATGACGCCACCCGGGCCATCGGTGTCGTACCGCTGCGGAACCGCGCCCTCTGCGCGTCCGCCGCGAACCGCCGCGCCTGGGGCGAAGGACTGCACCACATTGTGGACGCCGGAACCGGCCGGCCCGTCGAGGCAGTGGCAGCCACCTGGGTGCTGGCCGAGGACGCCATGACCGCCGACGGCCTGGCCACCGCCCTGTTTTTCACCGACCCGGACCTGCTCGCCGAGGAATTCGCCTTTGACTATGTGCGGATGTTCTCGGACGGGCGGGCCACCTATTCAGATGCCATGGCTGGAGTCCTGTTTTCATGAGCCTTTCCCTGCCCGCTCCAACCCGCCGGCTGGACGCCTTCACCGGCCGCTGGACGATGTACCGCCTCACCGTGTTCCTGCTGCTGGCGATCACGGCCTGGTCATTTGTGCTCTCCTTCGCCGGGCAGCTGTTCTTTACGCCGGCGGAGCTGGCGGCCACCGCCGTCACCGCCGTCGTTGCCTCGCTGGTCGCCAGCCGGGTGATGGGCCTGCTGTTCCGCACCCGGCCGCAGACCGACTCCTCGCTGATCACCGGGCTGCTGCTCTTTTTCCTGCTGTGGCCCACGACGGACGGAGCCGGGCTGCTGACCGTGGCACTGGCGGCCGGCATCGCCACCGCCTCGAAGTACCTGCTGGCCTGGCGCGGCCGCCATATCTTCAACCCGGCAGCCCTGGGTGCAGCGGTCCTGGCGCTGACCGGGCTGGGCAGCGCCGTCTGGTGGGTGGCGGCGCCGCTGATGCTGGTGGCGGTGCTCCCCGCGGCGGCCCTGGTCCTGTACCGGAACCGGCTGCTGCCCATGGCCGGCGTGTTCCTGCTCGTCTCGGGGCTCATCATCGTTGTGCGGCTCAGCGCCGCCGGGGAACCGCTGACGGGAGCCTTCGGCACGCTTCTGGCCTCCTATCCGGTGCTGTTCTTCGCCGGGTTCATGCTGTCCGAACCGCTGACCCTGCCGCCGCGGCGCCCGCAGCGGCTGCTGGAAGCCGCCGTCGTCGGCGTCCTGTTCGCCGTCCCGCTCAACGTTGGACCGGTTTTCATGTCCCCTGAGCTGGCCCTGCTGGTTGGCAACCTGCTGGCCTTTGCGCTGGCGCCGCGTGCCGGGATCCGGCTGCGGCTGCGTGAGAACCGGGCCCTGACGCCCACCGCGCGGGAGCTGGTGTTTGAACCGGTGCGTCCGCTGCGGTTCCAGCCGGGCCAGTATGTCGAGCTGAGCCTCCCGCACGGCAGCGCCGATGCCCGCGGAACCCGGCGGATCTTCAGCCTCGCCACGGCGCCGGAAGACTCCGCCAGCGTGGCCGTGGGCCTGCGTGCCACCGAACCTGCCAGTTCGTTCAAGACCGCGCTGCTGAAGCTGAAGCCGGGCGCCGTGGTGTCCGCCACGTCAGTGGCCGGAGACTTCCTGCTCCCCCGCGATCCTGCGGCGCCGCTGCTGCTGATCGCTTCCGGCATCGGCATCACTCCGTTCATGAGCCAGCTGCGTTCCCTCGCTGCCGACGGTTCCGTAACCCGCGACGTCGTCCTGGTGTACGCCGCATCCTCGGTGGACGAGCTGGCGTATGCCCCTGAGCTGCACGGCTTGGGCATCCGCGTCCTGGTCTGCACGCCGACCGATCCGCAGATCAGCGGATGGACGCATCTTGGCCCCGGCCTGCCGGATGGACAGGCCCTTGCTTCGGCTGTTCCGGATGTGGCGCAGCGTGCCGCGTACGTGTCCGGGTCACCGGCTGCCGTGGCGGCGGCGCGTGCCGCGGTCCGGGCTGCCGGCGGCCGTTCCGTGCGGACGGATGCTTTCCTGGGCTACTGACGTTTTTGCCCGGGGAAAGCGCGCCCCGGGCGGCCGGTTCCGCTGCCGGATTCGGGGACGTTTTCACACGGCGCGCCGGACCTGCTAAGCTTCTTGAGTCCCACAGGACCTGCCGGTTTACCGGCGTCCTTGCCCTCGTAGCTCAGGGGATAGAGCGGTTGCCTCCGGAGCAACAGGCCGTAGGTTCGAATCCTATCGAGGGCACTTTGAATGGGGAGCACCCCGGTCTTCGGACCGGGGTGTTTTCTTTTGCCCGAATCGGGCAGGGCACTGCCGGGCCTGCCGCATCCGGCTCAGCGGGCCTAGCATGAGAGCCACCGTCGGCACACCGGGAGTTCTCATGGCTAAAACGCTTGCGACCCAACTCATCGACCAGCTGCGCGCCGCGGGCGTCGAACGCATCTACGGGATTGTCGGGGACAGCCTCATCCGATCGTGGATGCCGTGCGCCGGACGGGAGGAGCCAAAAAGGGCGGCATCGACTGGATTCATGTCCGGCACGAGGAAACGGCGAGCTTCGCCGCCTCCGCCGAGGCCCAGCTGACCGGCCGGCTGGCAGTCTGCGCCGGGTCCTGCGGTCCCGGCAACCTGCACCTCATCAACGGACTGTATGACGCGAACCGCTCCGGGGCTCCCGTGCTGGCCATCGCCTCGCACATACCGACGGTGCAGATCGGCAGCGGATTCTTCCAGGAAACACATCCGGACCGAATCTTCAACGAGTGTTCGGTCTATTCCGAGTTGATCAGCTCCACCGACCAGGCACCGCGGGTGATGCAGAGCGCCATCCAGCACGCCCTCGCAAAAAGCGGAGTTTCAGTGATCACCCTCCCCGGCGATGTTGCCGGGCAGGATGCCTCCGCGCCGACCCCTGCGCCGGCGCACTTTGTCCCTGCCACGGTGGTGCCGGCGCCGGAGAGCGTGCGGGAACTGGCGGATGCGGTGAACAAGGCCCGGAAGGTGGCCCTGTTCGTGGGGATTGGAGTCCAGGGAGCGCACGACGCCGTGACCGGATTCGCCGCGAAGGTCCATGCCCCGGTGGGGCATTCCCTGCGGGGAAAGGACTTCATCCAATATGAGAATCCGTACGACGTCGGGATGACCGGGCTCCTGGGTTACGGCGCCGCGGCGGAGGGGATCAAGGATGCGGAACTCTTGATTCTCCTGGGCACGGATTTCCCCTATAACCAGTTCCTGCCCGGCACCAAGACCGCCCAGGTTGACCGGGCCGCGGAGCGGCTGGGCCGCCGCACCGACGTCGACATCGCGGTTCACGGCGATGTGTCCGCCACGCTGCAGGCACTTCTGCCGCTGGTGGAACAGAAACAGGACGACTCTTTCCTGAGGGACATGCTGGCCAAGCACGACCGGCTGATGAACAAGGCGGTTGGGGCCTACACGCACAACGTCGAGCGGATGCGGCCCATCCATCCCGAATATGCCGCTTCCCTCCTGGACCAGGCAGCCGCAGAGGATGCGGTTTTCACGGCGGACACCGGGATGTGCAACGTCTGGACTGCCCGGTACATCAACCCGCTGGGCACCCGGCGGCTCATCGGCTCCTATCTGCACGGGTCCATGGCCAACGCCCTTCCCCACGCTGTGGGCGCCCAGCTCGCCTACCCCGGCCGGCAGGTCATCTCGGTCAGCGGCGACGGCGGCCTGGGCATGCTGCTGGGCGAACTGCTGACGGCGCGCATGTACGACCTGCCGTTGAACGTGGTGGTGTTCAATAATTCAACCCTTGGCATGGTCAAGCTGGAAATGCTTGTGGACGGGCTGCCCGACTTCGCCGTGGACGTCAGGGACGTGCACTACGCGGACATTGCCGCGGCCATGGGCTTTCACGCGGTGCGGGTCACCGACCCCGGCGACATCACGCAGGCCTACCGGGACGCATTTGCCAATCCCGGGCCGTCGCTGGTGGAGCTGATCACTGATCCGAATGCCCTGTCCATTCCACCCAAAATCACCACCGAGCAGGTCCTCGGCTTTGCCACTGCCCTGTCCAGGGTCGTCCTGAACCGGGGTGCCGGGGAGGCCGTCAGCATGGCGCGAAGCAATCTGCGGAACCTGCCCCGCTCCTGACCGGTCAGTAGCGGATGGCGTCGATGACCTTCACCCGCACCGCCACCAGCGCCGGAATCAGTCCGGCCAGCGCCCCCACAGCGGTGGCGGCCCCCAGGCCAATCAGTGCCGCCTCCAGCGGAAACGGCGGCAGCTCGCTGATCCCGGAGGCCACGGCGCGCTGGATCACCGGCAGCTTGACCACGGCGACGGCGGCCATGACCCCCAGTACTCCGGCCACGAAGGTCGCCACCACGGATTCCAGCATCACGCCGAAGAAGATGCGGCCCGACGTCGCCCCGAAGCTGCGGCGGATACCGATCTCCCGAACGCGGTACTTCACCGTGACCATGGAAATGTTCAACAGCCCCACGGCGCCGAGCAGCATCACCAGCGCGGCGATCCCGGCCACTGCCCACTGCAGCCCGCCGAACGGATCTCCCCAGGCGGCATAGTCGGACCGGTGCGCGTCAACCTGCATTCCGGGAAACTGCGCCTGCAGATCGGCGGTGACGGCGGCCCGCAGCGGGTCGCTGAGTTCCTCTGGAATCCACAGTTCCAAGTCGGGGATTCCCATCGGCAGCCCGAGCCTGGCGTACGCGTCGGAGAGCATCATCGCCTGGGGATACTCCCCTGCGTACTGTTCCCGCGTCACGCCCACGATCACGGCATCGACCGGTTGCCCCGCAGAAATGGGAATCACCGGGTCCACGGCGAGGTCGGGACGCCCGATTGCTGCGTAGAGGGCCTCGTTGACGACGACGGCGGGGGCCAGCCGTTCGGCGTCGGCCGCGGTGAACCAGGCGCCCTCCACCATCGGCACCCGCCGCATCACCCTGTAGTCCGGTTCGACCACCACCGTGGTCGCCTGCGTCACGCCGTTCGGCAGCTGAAAGGGCACAGCTCCCGTGGAAATCGTGGATGAATACTCAATGGAGTAGCGTTCCGCCAGTTCCCGGAAAGCAACCGCAGCCGCTGCGGGATCGGGGCTGGTTCCGTCGTTGCTGTACATCGTCAGGGACAGGGTCGCGGGCCTGCCGGACTGCGCCTCGTTGCCCTGGGCAATCGATTCCCGGACCATGTTGCCCAGGCCCACCACTGTTGTCAGCGCGGCCACAGACAGAGCCACGCCGATCAGCGCCAGCAGCACCCTTGTCTTGTGGATGCGCAGCTCGGCCCACGCCTCCACCAGGGGGCCCACGATTCCGGAGAGGCTCACGCCGCCACCGCCAGCCCCGGCACCAGCCGGCCCTCCTGCAGCAGGAAGTGCTCCTGCGCCAGGGCCGCAACGTGTGGATCATGCGTGATGGTCACCAGTGCAGCGCCGGATTCCGCGGCCACCTCGGCCAGCAGGGCCATCACTGACTGCCCGGTGGCGATGTCCAGGGCGCCGGTCGGCTCATCCGCCAGGATCAGCCGGGGCGAGCGGACCAGGGCGCGGGCAATTGCCACGCGCTGCTGCTCCCCGCCGGAGAGCTTCCGGGGCCGGTCCTGCAGGCGGTTGCCCAGCCCCACCCTCTCCAGCATCCGGGCAGCGAGGCGCTCGCGCTGCCAGAACTGCCGACCGCGCGCATACAGCAGAGGGGTCATGACGTTTTCCAGGGCCGTGCGCTCCGCCAGCAGGTTGAACTGCTGAAAGATGAAGCCGACGGCGGCTCCCCGGGCGAGCGCGCGGCGCTTCTCGTTCATCCGTTCCACGGGAACACCGTCAAAGGTCATGGTTCCCGAGGTGGGCACGTCCAGCAGGCCCAGAATGTTCAGAAGAGTTGATTTGCCCGAACCGGAGCGGCCCACGATGGAGAGGTGGTCCCCGGGGTACACGGTGAGGTCCACACCGGAGAGGATCTGCAGGATTTCATGGTCGGGCAGGCCGACTGCACGGGTGACCTGCGACAGTACCACCAGCGGTTCCTGCTGTGCCTGAGGTTCCTGCTGTATCTGCTCTGTCTGCCCGGCGTGCCCTGCCTGCTCTGCCTGCTGTGCCTGCTCTGCCTGCCCGGCGTGCTCTGCCTGCTCTGTCTGCCGGGGTTCCCCGGCCGGCAGACTCATCCGCCCATCACCCCGGGCATGCCGTTCATCGGATCGCCCTCCGCGGGGGCGCCGGGAACAAACTGGAGGACCATTTCGCCTTCCACCAGCCCGGAGGTGATTTCCACCAGCTGTCCGTCGTTCAGCCCCAGCGTGACTTCCCGTTCCACGGCCTCCGCGCCGCCCATGGCCGCACCTTCGGCCCCCGGGTCCGCAACGGCCCCGCCGTCGACTGCGCCTTCCGCTTCCGGCGCCGGAGCGCCGCCGGGCATGACCCAGACAAGGCCGGTCTGCACCGCTCCCTGCACCGCCGTCGTCGGCACCGTAATCACCCCTTCAGCCTGCCCGGCGGTGATGTCAATGGCCGCGCCGAGTCCGGAAAAGACCGGAACGTCCGCCGGAATGCTGCAGCTCACGCTGCCGGCTGCCGGAGCTTCCAGCTCCGCCGGCTGTCCCGGCCCGGCCTGCTGTGCCTGAGTGCTGATGCCAGGCTCCGCTGCCGGGGTCCTGCCCATGGTGACATCGCTGCACGGGAAGGGAGCCGGCCCTCCGTTGACGGTGACCATGGCGGTGTTGGCCCGGCCCAGGATGCGGAACTGCTGATCGGAGGTGAGTGTTCCCGAGACGGAAAAAGTCCCCGGATCCACAGTGGCAACGTCAGTGCCAACCGAGAGCTGCTGCTTGGGCAGCACCGACAGCTGCGCAACGGTTCCGTCAGCGGTGGCGAGCACATCGGCATAGGAATACACCGGCGCCGGCGGAGAGTCGGCGGACCGGCCCGGGGACTCGTCGGCGGACGAACCGGCGTCGGAGGGATCCTCGCCGGCTGCCGGCACCTCCGGCTCCACGAGGGTTTTCACCTGGAACAGGGGCGCACCCGCGATGACTTCATCGCCGGCCTGCACATAGATGAAGTCCACTGTTCCGTCGCTGGTGCTTTTCACCGTGACCGCCGGATCGCTCACCACTGATCCCTGCACCTGGACAAGGTTGGTCACCGTTCCCAGGGCTGCCGGAACAAGCGGAGTGCTGAGTTGGGCGCTCGCCTGTTCACCCCCGCCGGCGGCATCGGCCTTCAGGCCGTCGATGAACGCGAGCTTGAAGAGGGCCGCTGCTATCACGGCAAAAACCACCAGCCACAGGACTGGAAAGACATAGCGGCGCACAAGCATCGGTTCCCCCGTCGAAGCAATCTCCCCCGGCAGTAAGCAGCACCGATTGCAACGGGACGCTACCAGCCCGCTTCCCCGCGGCGGTTACATGACACGGCAGCGCGGCGACAGGACACGGCAGCGGACCCGCCGGCGGAAAAGCGCAGAAGATTCCGATGGTCGAAGGCGGCTCTTTCTTCGGAGCTCTCCTCACTTCTGCGGGGATCTCCTCGGAAGCCCGGGAATTCTTTCGGCAAAACCCTTGCGGACAACGGGTGCGCTGACGGTATGATCCCACATACCAACCGGTCGGTTCCCGCCGTCGTCCCAGGCGGCGCACCGCCCGGTACGAGACTCCACGAGAAACACGGAACACCGCGCATGAAGACCATGAACATCAAGGAAGAACTGGCCCGCGTCTCCGTCGAGCTCTTTTCCAGCCAAGGCTACGCCAAGACCAGCGTGCAGCAGATCGTCGACGCCGCCGGCGTCACCAAGGGCGCGCTCTACCACTACTTCAATTCCAAAGACGACCTGCTGTTCGACATTTACGACCGGATCCTTACCCTGCAGCACCGCAACCTCGACGAGATTATCGCCCGTGGCCTTCCGGTGGAGCAGACGGTCCGCCTGGTCTGCGAAGACGTCATCGTCACCTCGATTGAATGGATCCGCGAGGGGTCCGTCTTCTTCCGCTCCCAGCACATGCTCAGCCCCGACCGGATGGAGGCGGTGAAAATCCGACGGCGCCAGTACGGCGAGGTTTTCGGTTCACTGATCACCCGCGGCCGGGAGGAGGGCACCTTCCGGAACGACATTCCCACCGCAGTCCTCGTTGCCAACTTCTTCGCCAACCCGCACTACCTCTCGTTCTGGTACCAGCCCTCCGGGGCGCTGTCCAAACACCAGGTCGCAAAACAGCTGACCGACCTGTACCTCGCCGGGCTGCGGCCTGCCCCACCGGAAGGATCCGTCGAATGAAGGCCTGGAACGTAGTTACCAATGCCGAGCCGCGCGAGGCCCTGCGCCTGACCGAACAGCCCTCGCCGGTCGCGGCACCGGGCTGCCTGGTGCTGTCCACCCTGGCAGTGGCACTGAATTTTCCCGACGTGCTGCTGTGCCGCGGGGAATACCAGGAAAAGCCGCCGCTGCCTTTCGTTCCGGGCATTGAGCTGTGCGGCACCGTCACGGGGATCGGCGACGGCGTCACGGGCTTCCATCTGGGCGACCGCGTCATTGCCTCGCATCTGGGCGTCATGGCCGAGGAGGTGCAGGTCCCGGCAGCCTCGGCGTTTCCCGCACCGGCCTCCCTCTCCGACGCCGAGGCCGCAGCCCTGTGCATTGGTTATCAAACCGGATACTTCGGCCTCCACCGCCGGGCACGGATCGCTCCCGGCGAGACCCTGCTGGTGCATGCTGCAGCAGGCGGAGTCGGCACGGCAGCGGTCCAGCTCGGCAAGGCGGCGGGAGCCACCGTGATCGGCGTCGTCGGCAACGAGGCCAAGCGCCTGGTGGCACAAGAAGCCGGAGCGGATCTGGTGGTCAACCGCACCACCGAAGATTTCGTGGAGGTGGTCAAGAGCGCCACCGGCGGGCGGGGCGCTGACGTAATCTACGACCCCGTGGGCGGCGAGACCTTCGAGCGGTCCACCCGCTGCATCGCCTTTGAAGGCCGGATTGTCGTGGTTGGTTTTGCCGGAGGCACCCTGCAGTCGGCCCGCATGAACCACGCCCTGGTCAAAAACTACTCCCTGCTGGGCCTGCACTGGGCGCTCTATGCGAAGAATGCGCCGCAGCTGGTCGCCGAAGCGCATGAGCAGCTCACGCTGCTGGCGGACAAGGGCCTGATCCGTCCGCTGGTCACCGAAATTGTTCCGTTCGAGTCAGCGCCCGACGCCGTGCAGCGCCTCGGCGACGGCCTCACCGCCGGGCGGGTGGTGCTGACCCGGTAGCCGCTCCGTCCACCGTCCCCTGCCGTCCCCTGTCCGCCGACCACCGTATACCGACCCCGGGTCCTGCCCCACACGCCAAGCGTCGCCGAGTACCGCACCTCTTCACCGAGACAATGGAGTCCGCATGAACGAGCTACATACCGACCAGTCGGTTTTACCGCCCCGCCTGCGCTTCAACGAGGTCAGCGTGCGCTTCGGCGGCCTCACGGCGCTGGACGCGGTGTCCCTCGAGGTTCCGGCCGGCACCGTGGTCGGCATCATCGGCCCCAACGGAGCCGGGAAAACAACGCTGTTCAATGTGGTCTGCGGTTTCAACACGCCCGCTGCAGGTTCCCTGGAGCTCGACGGCGAGGCCTTCCGCCCCAAGCACCACCGTCTTGTCCACCACGGGGTCTCCCGAACCCTGCAGGGGCTGGGGCTGTTTCCCGGCCTCACCGTGCTGGAGAACGTGATGCTCGGCCTGGAAGTCACCGCGCGGCACAACGCCCTGCAGGATGCCCTGCTCCTGCCGCGGTCCCGGCACGGCGAGGCGCAGCTGCGGGACCGCGGACTCCGGGCGCTGGATGACCTGGGCATCGTAAACCGGGCGACCGCCCTCCCGGACACGCTGCCGTACGGAATCCGCAAGAAGGTGGCGCTGGCACGGGCGCTGGCGGGCGCGCCCCGGCTCCTGCTCCTGGACGAACCCGCCGGCGGGCTCGCCCACGAGGACATCGAGGAGCTGGCGGAGATCATCCGCAGGATTCCGCAGACCGGCTGCTCAGTGGTGCTTGTGGAACACCATGTGGACCTGGTGATGAGTGTCTGCGAGCGCATTGCGGTCCTGGATTTCGGCAAGCTGATCGCCGAGGGAACACCGGCGGAGATCGGCGCCAATCCGGCGGTCACCGACGCTTATCTGGGGGTGGATCCGGCATGAGCGATTTGCTGGTCCTGGACTCGGTGAGCGCCGGCTACGGCCCCATTCCCGTGCTGCACGGCGTCAGCCTCACGGTGGCGGCGGGAAGCATCACCGCCGTCGTCGGCGCCAACGGCGCGGGCAAGACCACCCTGCTGCGCACCGTTGTCGGCCAGCTGCGGCCCACGGGCGGCAGCATTCACTTCGACGGCGCGGATCTCGCCGCCGTCAAAGTGGAGGACATGGTTCGGCGCGGCATCGCGCTGGTGCCGGAGGGACGCGGAGTCATTACCGAGCTCAGCGTGGACGAGAACCTGCGCCTGGGCGGGCTGTGGCGCCGCGACCGGGCCGCCGCCTCCGCCCTGCGTGCCCGGATGTATGAACTCTTCGAGCCGCTGGACCGCCGCCGCAAGGCTGCCGGGCACCAGCTGTCCGGCGGCGAACGCCAGATGCTCGCCCTCGGCCGGGCACTCATGGCCGGACCCCGCCTGCTGCTGCTCGATGAACCGTCCCTTGGCCTGGCGCCGCGGATCACGGCCCAGATCCTGGGCCTGCTGCGCAGCTTGCGCGAGGACACCGGCCTGACCGTCCTCCTGATCGAGCAGAACGTCCGCAGCGCGCTCGCTGTGGCCGACGACGGCGTCGTCCTCAACCTGGGCAGTGTTGTCGCCTCCCGCCCCGCTGCCGACCTGGCCGCGGATACCGACCTTCGCCACACCTATCTGGGGTTCTGATGGACAGATTTCTCTTCCTCACCGTCGACGGCCTGGCGCGCGGCGCCGTGCTGGCTGCCTTCGCGCTCTCCCTCGTCATCATCTGGCGCGCCGCCCGCATCGTGAACTTCGCGCAGGGTGCCATGGCGGTGGCCACCACCTACGTCGCCTTCACCGTCACCAGCGCCACCGGCAGCTATTGGCTGGGTCTGGCATCCGCCGTCGTGGCGGGACTGGTCCTGGGCGCCCTGGTCGAGCGGACCGTTATGCGCTTCGTGGGGAACACCTCCCCGTTGAACTCGGTGATCGCCGGACTGGGGCTGCTGCTGGTGATCCAGGCCGTCCTGGGCATGATCTTCGGAAACGGCTACAAATCGATGGCCACGCCGTTCAGCACCTCACCGATCTCCCTGGGCGGCGTCAGCGCCGTCTCCCCCTACGATCTGTTCATCTTCGCCTGCATAGCGGCGATCATGGCGGGCCTGGCCCTGCTCTTCACGAGGACTTCCCTGGGGCTGCGGCTGCGCGCGGCCGCCTTCGCCCCGGAACTGGCCCGGCTGCTCGGGGTGCGGTCCTCCCGCATGCTGACCCTGGGCTGGGCGTTGTCCTCCGCGGTCGGAGCACTGGCGGCCCTGCTGATCATCCCCACCGAACTGGGGCTGAACCCGCACGCGGTCGACACCGTCTTTGTCTATGCCTTCACCGTCGCCGTGGTGGGCGGGCTGGATTCCGCCGGAGGTGCTGTCGCCGGAGGCCTCGCCGTCGGCGTGGTGCTCAGCTGGGTCAGCGGCTATCTCGGCGCCACCCTGGCCCCGATCGCCGTGCTGGTGCTTCTTCTGGCCGTGCTGCTCCTGCGCCCTGCCGGACTGTTCTCGATGACTAAGGAGCGCACGGTATGAACCCTTTCCGCACCCTGCTGATTGCCGCGGCAGCCGCCGGCCTGCTGATTGGGCTGACCTTTGTGGTGGAACCGTACACGTCCTACCAGCTGGCCACGGTGTGCGCCTATCTGTGCGCGGTGGCCGGCCTGACCGTACTTACCGGCACCGGCGGCCAGCTCTCCCTGGGGCAGGCGGCGCTGATGGCCGCCGGCGCGTACGCCTATGCCCTCTCCGCCAACGCCCTGGCCGAGGCCGGGATCGAAGGCCCGCTCCTGCTGCTGGCCCCGCTCGTTGCCGCCGTGCTGGGCGCCGCGGTGCTGGGCCTGATCATCGGCTGCGCCGCCGGGCGGCTGCACGGTCCCTATCTGGCCGGCTTCACCATGGCGCTGGTCGTGGCCATTCCGGCGGTCACCAGCACCTTTTCCGGCGTGCTCGGCGGAGATCAGGGACTGTGGATCACGGTGGAAAAGCGCCCGGCTTCGCTGCGCGGCATCGTCAGCAACGAGCAGTGGCAGTCCTGGCTGGCGATTATCTGCGCCGTCGCCGTCATGGTTGTCCTGAACAACCTGCTGCGCGGACGCTTCGGGCGCCAGCTGCGGGCGGTGCGCGACAACGACGCAGCCGCTTCCCTCTCCGGCGTCAACGTTGCCCGAACCAAGATCGCGTCCTTCACCGTCAGCGCCGCCGCCGCCGGACTGGGCGGCGGCCTGCTCGCCTACATCACGCAAAGTGCCAGCCCGGGAGCGTATTCGCTGGTCCTGTCCCTGTACCTGCTGATGGCGGCTGTCATCGGCGGGATCGGCTCGCTCACCGGCGCCGTCTGGGGCGCCCTGATCCTGGTGTTCCTGCCCTACTCCATCAATTCCCTCACCGCAGACCTTCCGGTCTCCGCCGACGTCGCCCAGCGGCTGGACGGAAACCTGGCCATCGCGGTGTTCGGGACTGTCCTGGTGCTGGTGATCCTGCTCGCCCCGCGCGGCCTTCAGGGGCTGCTCTCCGCAGCCGCCCGCAGGATTCGCGGCCGGCGCTCCCCCGCCGCCGGGCGGCCGTCGTCGTCATCCGCGGCGTCGGCGTCGGCGGGCTTCCCGCACCCCGCCGACGGCGAAGCTGCTCCCGAAACTTCCGGTGAAGCCTCTTCCGATGTCTCCGGCGCTGCCGGTTCGGCATCGGGTTCCCCTCCCCTGCCAGTGAATCTATCCACCACGAAAGGCCAGCAATGACCAGAACCAAGTACACAGTCCTTGCCGCCGCCGTCACGGCGGCCCTCGCCCTGGGCTCCTGCGGGTCCTCAGGGGGCGGTGAATCCGCCGAGGCCGAAGACGTGCCCGGCATCACCGACACCACCGTCAAGGTGGGAACCCACCAGCCCCTCACCGGCCCCGCCGCCGCCGGCTATGCCTCCATCTCGCCGGCAACGAAGGCCTACTTCGACTACGTCAACGCCAACGGCGGCGTGCACGGCCGCACCATCGAATACAGCGTCAAGGACGACGGCTACAACCCCGCGAACACGCAGAGCGTGGTGCGGGAGCTGGTGCTCCAGGACGAAGTGTTCGCCCTGGTCGGCGGCCTGGGCACACCGCCGCACAGCTCCGTGCTGGATTTCCTGAACGACAACGAGGTTCCGGACCTCTTTGTCGCCTCGGGCAGCCCGACGTGGAACCAGCCCGAGGAATATCCGTACACCTACGGCTTCATGCAGGACTACGACACCGAAGCCAAAGTCCTGGCCACCTACGTGCAGGAGGAGTTTCCGGACGGCACGTACTGCCTCTTCGGGCAGGACGACGATTTCGGCGCCGATTTCAAGACCGGGCTCGAGTCGGCGCTGGGCAGTGACGGGCTGGCCAGCTCGCAGGTCTACTCCACGGCAAACACCGACGTCGCCGCGCAGATCAGCGCCCTGCAGGCGGCCGGCTGCGACGTGAACTTCCTGGCCTCGATCAACGGATTCAGCGCCCAGGCCATCGGGACCGCCGCCAAGCTGGGCTACTTTCCGAAGTGGGCAGCGTCTTCCGCCGGCGGCGACTACAACACCCTGGCCAGCTACCTCGGAGAAAACACCGACAAGCTCCTGGAGGGCTTCATCAGCGCCAACTATCTTCCGGCCTACTCCGACGAGACGGACGAGTGGACGGCGAAGTTCTCCGAAATCAACGAGGAATACAACCCCGGGGCGGAGTTCGACGGCAACACCATCTTCGGCATGTCAGTGGGCTACCTCTTTGTTGAGGCCTTGAAGGAAGCCGGTGAGAACCCCACCCGGGAGTCGCTGCTGGAGGCGCTCGAATCCGGCAACGTCAAGGGCAACGGGCACGTGCCGCTGGGCTTCAGCGCGGACAGCCACGCCGGCTACACCGGCGGAATGATCACGCTCGTCTCCGGCGGCGTGCAGTCCTACACCGGCACCCCGTACGCGGTTGACGGCGATTCGGTCAGCCCCTACACCGAGGAGCGCCCCGCCATGCCGGCGAACGGCATCCCGCAGTGACCGGATCCCTCAGTAACCGAATCCCGAAGTAGTTAGACCCCGACGCAAGGCTCGGCAACCGCCAAGGGCCCTGCACATCAACTGATGTGCAGGGCCCTTTCGGGCTGATCGAACCCCTTCGCCGGCGGCGTCAGGCCATGACGTACAGGGAAATGGACTCGGCAACCGCTGCCGGCTTGTCCGCCCCCTCCAGCTCCACGGTGACGTTGGAGATGACTCGGACACCCGCAGGGGTGATGTCCACCTTGGCCAGCTCGGACACCGTCCGCACCCGGCTGTTCACGCGCACCGGATGGGGAAAGCGCACGCGGTCCAGCCCGTAGTTGATGCCCATGACCGTCCCGTCCACGCTCATCCGGCCGGAGGCGAGCGCCGGCAGCAGCGAGAGGATCAGGAAGCCGTGCGCGATGGTGGCCCCGAAGGGCCCCGCCGCGGCGCGCTCGGGATCGGTGTGGATCCACTGATGGTCATCGGTTGCGTCGGCGAACCGGTCGATGCGGTCCTGGTCGATGGTGATCCAGTCGCTGGTCTCCCGCGATCCAACCGCGGCTTCCAGCTCATCCACAGAAGCAAAGTGTGCCATGGTCAGCCCCTCGGTCCGCCGGCGACGTACAACACCTGTCCGGAGACAAAGGATGCTTCCTCCCGGATGAAGAACGACGCCGCCGCGGCGATGTCGGCGGGCCGGCCCGCCCGCCCCACGGGAATGTCGGCGGCTGCCTGCCGGATGAACTCCTCATAGGGAACACCGACGCGGTCCGCCGTAGCCCGGGTCATGGCGGTTTCGATCAGCCCGGGGGCGATGGCGTTGACCGTCACGTTGTAGCGGCCCAGTTCGACGGCGAGGGTCTTGGTGAACCCCTGCAGCCCCGCCTTGGCGGCGGCGTAGTTGGCCTGGCCGCGGTTGCCCAGCGCCGAGGTGCTGGACAGGTTGACGATGCGGCCCCATTTTTCCCGCACCTGGTGGACCTGCACCGCACGGCTCATCAGGAATGCCCCGCGCAGGTGCACGCTCATGACCGCATCCCAGTCCGTGTCGGTCATTTTGAACAGCAGGTTGTCCCGCAGGATCCCCGCGTTGTTGACCAGGATGGTGGGTGCGCCCAGCTCCTCGGCGATGCGCGCCACCGCGGAGTCCACGGCGGCGGCATCGGAAACGTCGGCTCCCACCCCCACCGCCTTGCCGCCGGAGTTGTTAATGGCCTCAACCGTGCCCGCGGTGTCCTCTTCGCGGAGGTCAAGGACGGCAACGCGGTGGCCGTCGGCGGCGAGCCGGGACGCGATGGCGGCGCCGATGCCGCGGCCCGCTCCCGTGACGACGGCGGTGCGCTGTTCAGGTGGTGCCGGAAACTCGGTCATGGCTCTCCTTCGAGCTGAAGCTGGATTCTGTCGTCCGCCGAGCGTACCGACCGGGCGGTACGGGCGCAATGAAATCCGCAACCGGACCGGCTAGCCTGCGGCCGCGGAACCCCGGAAGGCCCGGCGGTACGCAGCGGGGCTGGCGCCGACGTCGCGGTGGAAATTCGTACCTTCCGCCGATCCGCCGAACGGCGCTGCAGGCATATGGCCGCCGAGCCCCGAACAATTGCAGATCAGGACAGCTTCTGTCCTCGGGCGGGAGTAACTTGGTGACCATGTTGGAAACCTCAGCACGCCTGCTGCACCTGCTGTCGCTGCTGCAAATGAGGCGGGAGTGGACCGGCGCCGCGCTGGCGGAACGGATGACGGTCACCGAACGGACGGTCCGCCGCGACATCAGCAAGCTGCGCAGCCTGGGCTATCCGATCTCGGCGTCCCCGGGCATTGCCGGCGGCTATCAGCTCGGGTCCGGAGCCCAGCTGCCGCCGCTGCTGCTCGACGACGACGAAGCGCTCGCCGTCGCCCTCGGACTGGCCGCCGTCGCCACCGGCCCGGTCGCCGGCATCGGCGAAGCTTCGGTCCGTGCCCTGGCCAAGCTGGAACAGGTGCTGCCGGGCCGCCTGCGGCCCAAGTTTTCCGCGCTCCGCCAGTCAGTCAGCGTCCTCGCCGGGAACGCCGCGAGTGTTGATCCGCAAACCCTCACGGCCCTCTCCGGAGCCATCGCCGAACAGCGGGTGGTCGCCTTCCGCTACACCGCCGTCGGCGCCGCCCCGGGACGGCGCCTGGTGGAACCGTACAAGCTGGTCAGCACCGGCCGGCGGTGGTACCTGGCCGCCTGGGACCTGGAACGGCAGGACTGGCGGACCTTCCGCATGGACCGCTGCCAGAGCATCCCGGCCGTCCGCGAGCGCTTCTTCCCCCGGCCCCTGCCGGCTAGGGACATGGCCGCCTACGTGCAGGATTCGATTACCCGCTTTCCGTCCCGGTACGACGTCGTCCTGCGGTTGGCGGCGCCGCTCGCCGATCTGCGGGACCGGATCCCGCCCGAAGCCGCCACGCTGGAAGCCGACGGTCCGGAATCGACGATCCTGCGGGGCGGCTGGGACTCGCTGGACCTGCCCCTGATGTATCTGGCCGGATTGGGCGTCGACTTCGAGATCCTGGCGCCTGCCGAAATGCGGGAACAGGCCAGTGCCGCCGCTTCCCTGCTCCTCCGGGCCGCCGCCGTCCAGCCGTCGGCGGAATCCGGGAAAGCTGCCGGTTCCAGCCACTAGACTGGGATCAATCATGGCACTGACTATTTCCTATCCCGCCCAGCTGCCCGTTTCGGAGCGCCGCGAAGACATCATGGCTGCGATCGCCGCCAACCAGGTGACGATCATCGCGGGCGAAACCGGTTCCGGCAAGACCACGCAGATCCCCAAAATGTGCCTGGAACTCGGGCTGGCAGAGACGGGTCTCATCGGACACACCCAGCCGCGCCGGCTCGCTGCCCGGACGGTGGCCGAGCGCATCGCCGAGGAGCTCGACGTCGAGCTCGGCGCCGAGGTGGGCTACCAGGTGCGGTTCACCGGCGAAACCAGCCGGCAGACCAAGGTCAAGCTGATGACCGACGGCATCCTGCTGGCCGAGATCCAGCACGACCGCAAGCTGAAGAAGTACAGCACCATCATCATTGATGAGGCCCACGAGCGCAGCCTGAACATCGACTTCATCCTGGGCTACCTGCGCCGGCTGCTGCCGGAACGCCCGGACCTGAAGGTCATCATCACCTCGGCCACTATCGATCCCGGGCGCTTCGCCGAGCACTTCGCCGCTGACGGCAAGCCCGCGCCCATCATCGAGGTGTCCGGCCGGACCTTTCCCGTGGAGATCCGGTACCGGCCGCTGAACCAGCCCGCGGACGGCGGCTCCGACGACGAGGACTCCGACGACGAGCTCGAGGAAGACCGCGACCCGGTGGACGCCGTGTGCGACGCCGTCGAGGAACTCTCCCGCGAGGCTCCGGGCGACATCCTGATCTTCTTCTCCGGCGAACGCGAGATCCGCGACGCCGCCGACGCGCTGCGCTCCTCGGTGCAGCGGGTTCCCCGGCTGCAGGGCACCGAAATCCTGCCCCTGTTCGCCCGGCTGTCGATGGCTGACCAGCACAAGGTCTTCCACCCCGGCAAGCACCGGCGCATCATCCTGGCCACCAACGTCGCCGAGACGTCGCTGACCGTGCCCGGGATCAAGTACGTCATCGACACCGGCACGGCCCGCATCTCCCGCTACTCGCACCGCACCAAGGTGCAGCGGCTGCCGATCGAGCGCATTTCCCAGGCCTCGGCCAACCAGCGCTCGGGACGCTGCGGGCGCGTCTCCGACGGCATCGCCATCCGGCTGTACTCGCAGGAGGACTTCGAGGCCCGGCCGGAATTCACCGATCCGGAAATCCTGCGCACCAACCTGGCGGCCGTCATCCTGCAGATGTCAGCCATGGGCGTTGCCAAGGGCCCCAAGGACGTCGCTGATTTTCCGTTTGTGCAGCCGCCGGATTCCAAGGCCATCAACGACGGCGCCACCCTGCTCAAAGAGCTCGGCGCACTCGAAGCCTCCGGCGCCATCACTCCGGTGGGCCGCAAGCTCTCGCAGCTGCCGGTGGACCCCCGGATGGGCCGGATGATCGTGGAGGCCGGCGCCCGCGGCTGCGCCAAGGAAGTCATGGTGCTCACCGCCGCCCTGACCATCCAGGATCCGCGCGAACGGCCGAACAAGGACGACGCCGCCCGGGCCCAGAAGGCCGCCGAACTGCACAAGCGGTTCGTGGATGAGAACTCCGACTTCACCGGCTACCTGAACCTCTGGCGCTACCTGCAGGACAAGCAGAAGGAACTCTCCTCCTCCGCGTTCCGGCGGATGTGCAAAAACGAGTTCCTGAACTACGTCCGCATCCGGGAATGGCAGGACCTGTTTGCGCAGCTGCGCCAGATCGCCAAGCCGCTGGGCATCACGCTCAGCCCGGATCCGGTGGACCCGGTGGCGCACGACAAGGAGATCCACATGAGCCTGCTCGCCGGCCTGCTCAGCCATATCGGCCTGTACGACCAGCGCAAGCGGGAGTACGCCGGCGCCCGCGGCACCCGGTTCGCCGTCTTCCCCGGCTCCGCCCTGTTCAAGAAGACCCCGGACTGGGTGATGGCCGCCGAGCTGGTGGAGACCTCCCGGCTCTGGGCCCGCGTCGCGGCGAAGTTCGATCCGCTCTGGGTCGAGGAGGTGGCCCCGCACCTGATCAAGCGCAGCTACAGCGAACCGCACTGGTCCAAGAGCCGCGGTTCGGTGATGGCCTACGAGAAGGTCACGCTCTACGGCGTGCCGGTCATTCCGCAGCGCAGCATCAACTACGGCCGGGTCGATCCGGAGCTGTCCCGCGAGATGTTCATCCGCCATGCCCTGGTGGAGGGCGACTGGCGCACGCACCACAAGTTCTTCCACCGCAACCAGGCGCTGCTGGCCGAGGTGGAGGAACTGGAGAACCGGGTCCGCCGCCGCGGCCTGCGGGTGGACGATGAGACCCTGTTCGAGTTCTACGACGAGCGCGTCGGCAAGGAAGTGGTCTCCGAACGGCACTTCGACAAGTGGTGGAAGGGCGCGCGGCACGAGAACCCGGCGCTGCTGGACTTCGATCCCGAGGCGCTGCGCACCGACGACGCCGCCGGCCTGGATGAGAACGACTTCCCGAAGATCTTCACCTACGGCGATTTCCAGCTGCCGATGACCTACGAGTTCTCCCCGGGCGTCGCGGGAGCCGGCGACGGCGTGAGCGTCGAGGTGCCCGTGCTGTTCCTGAACCAGCTGGATCCCGAGCCGTTCAAGTGGCAGATTCCCGGTCTGCGCGCCGAACTGATCACCGCGCTGATCAAGTCCCTGCCCAAGGCTGTCCGCAAGAACTTCATCCCGGCGCCGGACGTGGCCCGGGCAGCCGCCGCGGCGCTGGCCGAGAACTTCGACCCCGCCTCCGACGCCCTGGAACCGTCCCTGGAACTGGCCCTGCGCCGGCTCAAGGGGCACATCATTCCGCCCGGTTCCTGGAACTGGGAAGCCGTCCCCGAACACCTGCGGATGAGCTTCTCGGTGGTGGACGGTTCCGGAAAGGTCCTCGACGAAGGCAAGGACCTCGCTGCCCTGCAGGAATCCCTGGCCCCTGCCACCCGCCGTGCCATTGCCGAGTCGCTGGGCGCCACCCCGAAAACGGTGACGTCCAAGGGACCCGGCCAGCGGGCCGGAAAGGGCAAGGGGGCCGGAGCCGCCGGCAGCGCCGGGCAGCGGCAGCCGGAAACCGCCGGAGCCGGGCCGTCGCTGGCCGAGAAATCGGGGCTGACCGAGTGGAGCGTCGGCACCGTGGACAGGCAGGTGCAGCGCCTCGTGGCGGGGCACATGGTCACCGGCTATCCGGCACTGGTCGATGAGGGGAAAACCGTCGGCCTGCGGATGTTCCAAAATGCCGGGGAACAGGCAGTCGCCATGCGCGGCGGCGTCATCCGGCTGCTGGTGCTGCGCGTTCCCAGCCCGGCCAAATACGTGCTGGAGCACCTGAGCAACACCGAGAAGCTGACTTTCAGCCAGAATCCGCACGGTTCAGTGGCGGCCCTGATTGAGGACTGCACGCTGGCGGCGGTGGACAAGCTCACTCCCGAGGCGCTCCCCTGGACCCGCACCGAATTCGATGAACTGTATGAGAAGGTCCGTGCCGAGCTGATCGACACGGTCTTCACGGTAACCGCCACGGTGGAGAAGATTCTCTCCAGCACCCGCCGGATCACCAAGGCGCTGAAGGGCACGCAGTCCCTGGCCCTGATCAGCGCCCTCAATGACATCCGCGCCCAGCTGGATTCACTGGTCTACCCCGGGTTTGTCGCCCGCACCGGGTACGCCCAGCTGACGCACCTGCCGCGGTATCTGGCCGGCATCGAGCGCCGTCTGGAGAAGCTGCCCACCAATGTCCAGCGCGACGCGCAGCAGATGGCGGTGGTGCAGGCACTGGAAGACGACTACGACGACGCCGTGGCGGCGCTGCTGCCCGGAGCCGGCACCCCGCCCGCGCTCACCGAGGTCCGCTGGATGATCGAGGAGCTGCGGATCAGTTTCTTTGCGCAGGAGCTGGGCACGGTGCGGTCCGTGTCGGAAAAGCGCATCCGGACCGCGCTGAACGCTGCACTCGCCCCGGCCTAGTCCGGCCGGGGCGGGTCCCGCTTACTGCGCCGGTACGACGTCGCCGTGTCCGGCCGCCCGCAGCGCTTCCCGGAGCTTGTCCGCGCTGGCAGCCATCCGCTCGGGGTCCGGGTTGGACTCCGCCTTGCTGAAGTCGAAGTCCTGCAGGGAGTTGGTGGGCCAGACGTGCAGGTGCAGGTGGTCGACCTCAAACCCGGCGATGCTGAGGCCGGCCCGCTCGGAGCCGAAAGCCGCGATCTGGGCCCGGCCGATGGCCTGCGCCACTGACGTCAGTTTTTGCAGCAGCTCCGGCGGGGCGTCGGTCCATTTGTCGATCTCCTGCCGCGGAACCACCAGGGTGTGTCCGTCGCTGAGCGGACCGATGCTCAGGAACGCCACCACGTCATCGTCCTTCCAGACGAACCGGCCGGGAATTTCGCCGTTGATGATCTTGGTGAAGAGGGTGGGCATGGTTGCTCCTTCGGAAGGGGTGGCGGAGGCTGGTGCGCTGCCGGACGGCACAGCATCAGGCACCACCAGGTGCAGCGGCGGGGGTACGGGACGGCCTCTCATCATGATTAGACGCTATCGCCTTTGCCCGGTTCCGGGCCATTCGCCCGGTTTCTGCCCCACGGCCACCGGAGATCCCTTCGTGGAGGACCACTGCGACCAGGATCCGGGGTAGAGCGCTGCCCGGTAGCCGGCAAGTTCCAGCGCCGCCACCTCATGGGCGGCCGTAACGCCGGAGCCGCAGTACACGCCCACCGGGGCATCCGGGCGCACCCCCAGAGCCTCAAAGGATGCCCGCAGCTCTTCGGGTGAGCGGAACGTTCCCTCGGCAGTCAGGTTCCCCGCCGACGGCGCGCTGACCGCCCCGGGAATGTGCCCGGCAAGCGGGTCCACGGGCTCGCGGTCGCCGCGGTAGCGTTCCCGGGCCCGCGCGTCGAGCAGCTTTCCGCCGCTTATCAGCGCGGGGACGTCCCACATTTCCAGGACCGGCATCTTCCCCCAGGTCAGCTCCGCATCACCGGGCTTCGGCACCACTGTCCCGCCTTCCAGGGCCAAACCGGCACGGTGCCAGGCCACGACTCCCCCGTCGAGCAGGTACACGGAGTCCAGCCCGGCGTGCCGCAACAGCCACCAGGCCCGGGCGGCCGAGGTGCCGCCGACGGCGTCGTAAGCCACCACGGTGTCGCCCTGCGAGATTCCCCAGCCCCGGGCAATCTCTGCGAATTCCTGCGGATCGGGCAGCGGATGCCGGCCCGCGGCGCCCTTTCCTGGCGGTGCGGCCAGTTCCTTTTCCAGGTCCACATACACGGCGCCGGGGATGTGGCCGCGCTGGTACTGCTTGTTTCCGTCGGTGCTGCCCAGCGCCCACCGCACATCCAGCAGGACCACTGATTGCCCTGATGCCAACAGTTCCTGCAGGCCCGGAACATCAATGAGCGGCCCGCTCATACCTCGACCGACTCGCCCGCGGACAGGTGCCGGTAGACGGTCCCGTACAGTTCCCCGAACCGGGTGACGTGCCCTTCGGCGACGTTCAGTCCGTTTTCGTTGAGCAGTGCGTCGTGGATGGGGTAGGCCCGTTCCGCGCCGCAGGCAATGACAAAGTCGATGACTTCCCCGACCTTGGACCACGGCGCGTGGATGGGCACCAGCAGGGTCCGGACGGTGAGTCCGTTGGGCACCACGAAGGAGTCCCCCGGATGGTAGAGCGTTCCGTCAATCAGGTAGCCCACGTTGGCTACCACCGGGACCAGGGAATGGATCAGGGCATGCTGCCCGCCGAAGGACTGCACCTCGAAGCCGGCAACGGAAAAGGTGCTGTTCGGCTCCACGTCGAGGATTCGGCCTGCCGGGCCCTCGGCGTCGCTGCCGCTGCCGCTGCTGTCTCCGGCCGCCGCCGCGCGCAGTCCGGCGGCCAGCGCCGCCGGCGCGTACAGCACCAGGGACGTGTTCGCGCGGAGCTGCGCCAAGACCCGGTCCCGGTCCAAATGATCGGCGTGTTCATGGGTGATCAGGACGGCATGCGCGCCGGTGAGGGCCTCCTCCACTTCCGAAAAAGTGCCGGGGTCCAGCACCAGGACATTGCCGTCGCGCTCCAGGCGCACGCAGGAGTGGGTGTACTTGGTCAGTTTCATACGGTCAGAGTACCCCTCGGTTCTCTTGACCGGACCCGTAGCGGCGGGCAAGCCGGGCAGCGGATGGGCGGCCCGGGGCCCTGCCCTGTCCGGTGCGATAATCTGTAAGTTGCGCCGGCCCCGGTCGGTGAGTTCAGTTCAGCTGCCGGTGCAGCTTCCGGATTATCCGGCCCGCCGGCCCGGGCATCACCGTTCCAAGGAGTGAGCATGTCATCCGAGACGTCCCAGCCCGCCAAGCGCGGCCCGGAGCAGCGGGTCACACGCCAGCGCCTGGCGGTGGGCCGAACCCTGGATGAGCTCGATGACTTCATCAGCACGCAGGAGCTTTACCGCCTGCTGCACGAGCGCGGCGACAGCATTTCCTTGGCCACGACCTACCGCATTCTCCAGTCCATGGCCGAGGACAACCAGGTGGACGTGCTCCGCAACGGCGAGGGCGAGGCGCTCTACCGCCGCTGCGCCGTCGAGCACCACCATCATCACCTGGTGTGCCGCAGCTGCGGCAAAGCGGTGGAAGTCGAGGCACCGGCCGTGGAGGCCTGGGCCGCGGGCCTGGGTGCCCAGTACGGCTTCACCGAGGTTGCCCACACAGTGGAGATCTTCGGACTCTGCCCTGAATGTTCGGAAGCGTCAGGGTCCTAGGCGCGGATTCTTCAGCGTTGCCGCTAGGCGGCGGCCGCGCCCGTCCGGACCCGCCCCCTGGTGCGGCTGCGCTTGATGAGCCGGCAAGCCAGGTAGATCAGGAACGAGATCGTCGTGATGTACGGGCTGATCGAAATCCGTCCGCCCAGCGCCAGCAGGATGCCGCCCACGGATGAGGCCACGGCAAACAGCACGCTGAGCAGCACCACCAGCCGCGGGGAGGACGTCACCAGCAGCGCGGCCGCCGAGGGCGTGATCAGCAGCGACAGCACGAGCAGGGCGCCGACAACCTGGATCGACAGGGCAACCGACAGCCCCAGCAGGATCATGAAGACAATGGACAGCACGCGCACCGGGACGCCTCGTGCTTCGGCCAGTTCCGGGTCGGCGCTGGCGAAGGTCAGCGGCCGCCAGATCAGGACAAGACCGGCCATGACGACGACGGCGGTGCCGGCCAGCAGGTTCAGCTGCACGGTGTCCACGGCAACGATCTGCCCGGTCAGCAGCCCGAATTTGTTGGCCGACCGGCCCTCGTAGAGGCCAAGGAACAGGATCCCCAGGCCGAGGCCGAACGGCATGATGACGCCCGTCACCGAGTTGCGGTCCCGCGCTTTCAGCCCCATCACGGCCAGCAGGAGCGCGGCGGCCACGGAACCGATGAGGGAACCAAGGACCACGTTGGCGCCGATCAGCAGCGCAAAAGCTGCACCGGCGAAGGACAGTTCGGCGATCCCGTGCACTGCGAAGGCAAGATCGCGCATCAGGACAAAGGTGCCGATCAGCCCGCCCACGAGCCCAAGGATCGCGGCAGCCCAGATGGAATTGGTGACCAGCGGCAGCAGCTGCCCGTAGTCGCTGAAGTCGAAGACGGCGGAGAAGAATTCACGCAAGTCCATGCTCGTCCTCGCTTTCTCCGTGTACGTGGGTGGTGGCGTCGGGGATGCCGAGGACAACGATCCGGCCGTGGCTGCGGAGCACTTCCACCCGGCTGCCGTACATTTCGGACAGCACATCCGAACGGAGCACTTCCGCCGGCGTGCCGGTGCGGAAGGTGCCGCCGGCCAGGTACAGGACGCGGTCCACGTAGTCGATCACGGGATTGATCTCGTGGGTCACAAACACCACGGCGGAACCCTGCTCGTGGCACCTCCGGTCGATCAGCGCACTGATGGCCTGCTGGTGGTGCAGATCCAGGGACAGCAGCGGCTCGTCGCACAGCAGCAGGTCGGGGTCAGTGGCCAGCGCCTGGGCAGCGCGCAGCCGTTGAACCTCGCCGCCCGAGAGCAGGCCCACCGGCTCATTGGCGTATCTGGTGGCTCCGACCTGTTCCAGCAGCTGGTCAACGCGGCGCCGAACGGGTGCCCGCTTCAGGCGCAGCCCCCACTTGTTGCCGTCCACGCCCAGGCCCACGAGGTCCCGGGCCCGCAGCGGGGTTCCCGGTCCAAAGGCTTTCTGCTGGGGGATGTAGCCGATGTCGGGGCTGCCGCGCCTGGCTGGCTGCCCATTGATCTCCACTGAGCCCTGGGTGAGCTCCTGCAGCCCCAGCAGGACTTTGAGGAAACTGGTCTTGCCGGACCCATTGGGCCCCAGCACGGCGAGGAATTCACCGGCCCTGATGTCCAGGTCCAGTCCGTCCCACAGGGTCCGGCGCCCGAAGGACAGCCCCGCGTTCCGCAGGCGTACTACCGGACCGGTCACCGCAGCACGTCGTCGATGGAAGCCACGTTTTCGCCCATCCAGGTCAGGTAGTCCGAGCCTTCGGGAAGGGTTTCGGAGAAGTCCAGGACCGGGACGCCGGCCTCTTCCGCCGTGGTGCGGACAGCTTCGGTTTGTGACGTTGCAGTCTGGGTGTTGAAGGCCAGGAAGGCAATCGAACCGGAACGCAGCAGTTCCTGCAGCTCGTTCAGCACGGCCGGGGGGACGTCGGAGCCCGCCTCGACGGCCGACGTGAAGTCGGCCGGAGTGACGTTGTGCAGGCCGGCGGCTTCGAAGAGATACTCGGGAACGGGTTCGGTGACGGCCACATTCCGCCCGCCCGCTGCCGCCTTGTCTTCGGCCAGGTCAGCAGTGAGGTCCGTTATGCCGTCCTCAAATTCAGCGGCGTTGTCGCGGTAGGCGGATGCATTGTCCGGGTCCAGGACTGCCAGGCGTTCCGCTGCGGCTTCGGCGAGCAGCCCCATCGCTTCGGGGCTGTACCAGACGTGTTCGTTGAAGGACCCGTGCTCGTGCCCGCCATGGTCATGGTCATGGTCATCGCCCTCCGATTCGGCTGAGGCATCCGGGGACGCGCCGGCGCCGTCGTCGTGGGTTTCGGCGTCCTCCAGTCCGGAGATTTCGACCGGGTTGAGGACGTCGGCGCTGTCGATGCCGGCGTCGGCAACCAGCTGTTCCATGAAGGTGTCGAATCCTCCGCCGTTAAGCACCACCAGGTCGGCATCGGTGACGGCCAGCTTGTCGCGGGCCGAGGCCTCGTAGGAGTGCGGATCCTGGCTCGGCCGGTCGATGATCGACGTGACGTTGACGGCGTCCCCGCCCACGGTCTCCATGATGTTGCCGTACACGTTGGTGGAGGCAACGATGTCAAGTGTGTCCTCCCCCGTGCCGGCGGAATCGGAGTCCGGGCTTGCCGAACAGCCGGTCAGGGCAAGGGCTCCGCCGGTCAGGAGGACCCCGGCAAGACGGACGGAGAAGCGTTGCATAAGTGTTGGTGTCCCTGTTCCGGCGTGGATGGTGAAGATTAAAAGAGTCTGGCGGGAGCCCTGCGCTGCAGAACTCCCACCAGCATAACCTAAACGCGAATCATTCGCATCAAAGCCTGCGTTGTTGCCGCGGGCCCGCCCGGGACCTATTCCGAGTAGCTTTCTCCGGACCGGCGGAAGCCCTGCGCCTGGGTGGCATCCCGGATCTCGCCCACCAGCTGCTCAATGATGTCCTCCAGGAAGAGCACTCCGCGCGTCTGGTTGTCCGGGCCCAAAACACGCGCCAGGTGGGAACCGGTGCGCTGCATGGTGGCCAGGGCGTGCTCGATTTCGTCGTCCAGCCGAAGGTTCGCCAGGGTCCGCACCTTGTTCTCGGTCAGCGGCCGGTCGTAGGCATCGGCCGGAATGGCCATGATGTCCTTCAGGTGCATGTAGCCCGTCAGGTTTCCCTGCTCGTCCATGAGGACAAACCGGGAGAACCCGGTGCGTCCCACCGCCTTCTCGAACTCCGCCGGAGTGGTGTCCGTGCGCAGCGTGACGAGCTCGTCGAGCGGAACCATGACGGTGCCCGCCGACTGCCCGGAAAACTCCAGGGCACCGGAGATGACTCCGGAGTCATCGGCAACTGTCCCGTGCTTGGTGGATTCCTCCACGATCGACTGCATCTCCTCCAGCGTGAACGCCGAGGCAACCTCGTCCTTGGGCGTGATGCCCATGGCCCGCAGTGCGTGGTTCGCCAGCCAGTTCAGGCTGAAGATGATCGGCCGCACCACCCGGGAAATGAGCACCAGCGGGGGCGCCAGCAGGAGCGCCGCCCGGTCTGCCACGGACACGGAAATGTTCTTCGGAACCATCTCCCCGAAGGTCACGTGCAGGAAGGTAACGATCAGCAGGGCCACCAGGAACCCGGCGCCGTCGGCGATTTCCACCGGCAGCCCAATGGCCTCCAGCGGAGCAGCCAGCAGATGGTGGATTGCCGGTTCGGCCACGGAGAGGATCAGCAGCGAGCACACGGTGATGCCCAGCTGCGCGCAAGCGAGCATCAGGGACACATGTTCCATGGCCCAGAGCGTGGTCTTTGCCCGCTTGGAGCCGGCGTCGGCCAGCGGTTCTATCTGGCTGCGGCGGGCCGACATCACGGCAAACTCGCTGCCCACGAAGAAGGCGTTGCCGATCAGCAGCACCACCAGCCAGAAAATGCCCATCAGGTCACTCATCGCTGGTCCCCCTTGCCGGCGGCATCCTTCGCCGCTGATCTTTTCGCTGCGGCATCCTGAACTGCGGCTTCCCGAGCTGCGGCCTGCCGCGCAGCGGACTGTGTGCCGGACTCCTGCCCGGGTGGCTGCACGCTTTCATCGGCTGCGGCGGGATCGTCCTCGTTTTCCTGCGGAACGAAACTGACGCGGTCGATCCGGCGCCCGTCCATGCGCTCGACCTCCAGCAGGCCGCCGTCGACCTCCACGTGGTCACCCGCCCGGCCAATCCGTCCGAGCTCGGCCATGATGTATCCGCCCACGGTCTCGTAACCGGCTTCGTCCGGGATGTTCAGCAGCGGCACCAGCCGGGAGACTTCATCAGGCCGCATGATGCCGGGGAAATACCAGGCGCCCGCCGCACTTTGCAGCACCCCGGGCTTGATCTTGTCGTGTTCGTCGGAGACTTCTCCGACAATCTCCTCCACGAGGTCTTCCAGCGTGGCGACGCCGGCGGTTCCGCCCCACTCGTCGAGGACGACGGCGAGCTGGAGGTTGGCTCCGCGCAGTTCGGAAAGCAGGCTGTCCAGGTGAACCGTCTCCGGCACGCGCAGCACCTCGCTCATGATGGCGCCGGCGGGGAGGTGGTCCCGCCGGCTGCGCGGCACGGCCACCGCCTTCTTGACGTGGACCACGCCGCGGATGTCATCCGGGGAATCCCCGAGGACGGGAAAGCGGGAATAGCCGGTTCGTCGGGCGGCCTCGATGACATCGGCCACCGACTGCTCGGAATCAATGGTCTCCAGCCGGATGCGGGGCGTCATGACATCCGCAGCCGTACGCTCCGCAAACGAAAAGGTGCGGGACAGGAAGTTTGCGGTGCCCTGGTCCAGAGTGCCCATTTCGGCCGAGCGGCGGACCATGGAGGACAACTCGGCGGGCGTACGCGCGCCGGTCACCTCTTCCTTGGCCTCCAAGCCGAAGAGGTGCAGCACCTTGTTGGAGAATCCGTTCAGCAGCAGGATGGCCGGCTTGAACAGCACGGTGAACGCCAGCTGAGGACGGGCCAGGGCCCGTCCCATGCGGAAGGGCAGCGAAATGGACATGTTCTTGGGGATGAGCTCACCCAGCAGCATGGACAGGAAGGTCGCGAGAATCATGGCGGCCACTACCGAGACGGAGTCCACGGCGACGGGCGGCAGTCCCAGACCGGCCAGCGGAGGCTGCAGCAGCCTGCCCACCGAGGGCTCCATGACAAATCCGGTGAGCAGCGTCGTCAGGGTAATGCCCAGCTGGCAGCTGGAGAGCTGGGTGGACAGGGAAGTCAGGCAGCGCAGCAGCGGCTCTGCCGCCTTGTCGCCGTTTTCCACCGCGCGGCGGACCGTCGGCTGGTCCAGTGCCACCAGGGAAAACTCGACTGCCACAAAAAAACCGGTGCCGAGAATCAGCACCAGGCCAAAGGCTAGATACAGCCATTCCATATTAGGCCTCCACCGCAACTGGGCGGCGGAACAGTTCCGCGGCCGGATCGGTTCCGGAAGTTCCGGGGAAACGAAGGGTTGGAGAATTATCGCTGCGCGGTGCAGGCGGAGGATGATCGGCCGAGGCCGGTCTGGAAGGCTCCGATGCGGCAGGAGGGGTTCGGTGCGTCTGGGTTCGGGCGTGGCCGGCTCTGTGCGAGCGGTCCGCAGGAGCTGCGGACCGGGTTGCAGGCCGGCGCCTAGAGAAACTGTCCATAGATTTTCCAGTTTACAGGTTTGAATTTTCGCCGCCACAGGCCGCCACAAGTACACACATTGCAGACACCGGCGCCCCTGCGCTTCGGAGCGGCCGTTGTTCGGGGCCGGGGGCCGGCGGAGCAGGAACGTGATGGATGTCAAACGGGAATTGGCCAGTTGTCCCGAAATGTCACTAGACTGGCATGAAGTCTCGGTCACTGCTCACCGGCCGAGCCGCACCAGTGAGCTTTGTGGGTTTCAGCCCTCAGACATGGTGCCAATCAGGGCAAAAGGCAACTCATGGAAGAGGCGTATTAACAGTGCCAGACCAATCCAACCACCGGCTGCCGGAAGAATTCGGCGGCAACGAGTGGCTTGTCGATGAACTCTACGAGCAGTACCTGAAGGATAAAAACTCGGTTGACAAGAAGTGGTGGAGCATCTTCGACTCCTTCAAGGACGGCGAGGCGCAGGGCTCCGGCACCGCCGGAAACGGCTCCGCTGCCAACGGCTCCGCCCCTCGGGAACAGTCGGCCGCCAACCCGGCCACGCGCCAGCTTCCGGTAGTGCAGGCTGAAGCGGCCAAGCCGAAGGCCTCCGGGGAATCCCCTGCTTCGACCCAGCAGTCCGGCAAGCCCCCGGTCGCCAAGGAAACGGCAGCACCGAATTCCGCTGCCAAGGATTCCAAGCCCGCCGAGGCGAAAGCCGAAGCTGAGAGCAAGACTCCTCCGATTCCGGCCCAGCTGCCCAAGACCCAGCCCAACAAAGCGGCGACTGAGGATGACAAGGTCAGTGTCCTGCGCGGCCCGGCCAAGGCCATCGCCACCAACATGGACCTCAGCCTGAGCGTTCCCACGGCCACCACGGTCCGTGCCGTTCCGGCCAAGCTGCTGATTGACAACCGGATCGTCATCAACAGCCATCTTGAGCGCGCCCGCGGCGGCAAGGTGTCCTTCACCCACCTGCTTGGCTACGCCATCATCCGTGCGGCCGCCATGTTCCCGTCCCAGAACGTGTATTACGACGTCGTGGACGGCAAGCCCGTTGCTGTCCAGCCTGCGCACGTAAACTTCGGCCTGGCCATTGACATGCCCAAGCCGGACGGCACCCGTCTCCTCGTGGTCCCGAACATCAAGAAGGCCGAGACCCTGAACTTCTCGGAGTTCTGGCATGCCTACGAAGAGCTCGTGAAGAAGGCCCGCAACGGCAAGCTCACGGCTGACGATTACAAGGGCACCACCATTTCTCTGACCAACCCGGGCGGCATCGGAACGGTCCACTCCGTGCCGCGCCTCTCCAAGGGCCAGGCCTGCATCATCGGCGCCGGCGCCCTTGACTATCCGGCAGAGTTCCAGGGGTCCAGCGAGAAGATCCTGGCGCGCAACGCCATTTCCAAGATCATCACCCTGACCTCCACCTATGACCACCGCGTCATTCAGGGTGCCGGCAGCGGAGAGTTCCTGCGCATTATTCACCAGCTGCTCCTCGGCGAGCAGGGCTTCTATGACGAGATCTTCGAATCGCTGCGCATCCCGTACGAGCCGGTCCGCTGGAGCCCTGACATCCAGGTCAACCCGGAAGAGCAGATCAACAAGGTTGCGCGCATCCAGCAGCTGATCCACTCCTACCGCGTCCGCGGCCACCTGATGGCCGATACCAACCCGCTGGAATATGTTCAGCGCCGCCACGCCGACCTGGACATCCTGAACCACGGCCTGACGCTGTGGGACCTGGACCGCGAGTGGCCCACCGGCGGTTTCGGCGGCAAGCCGATGCTGAAGCTGCGCAAGATCCTCGGCGTGCTCCGCGATGCCTACTGCCGCACCGCGGGCATCGAGTACATGCACATCCAGGACCCGGCCGAGCGCGAGTGGTTCCAGGACCGCCTGGAGACCAAGTACAGCAAGCCGACCCGCGAAGAGCAGCTGCGCATCCTGAGCAAGCTCAACGCGGCCGAGGCCTTCGAGACGTTCTTGCAGACGAAGTTCGTCGGCCAGAAGCGCTTCTCGCTTGAAGGCGGCGAATCCCTGATTCCGCTCCTGGACACCGTGATTTCAGGCGCGGCCGACGACGGCATGTCCGAAGTCGGCATCGGCATGGCCCACCGCGGCCGGCTGAACGTGCTGACCAACATCGCCGGCAAGACCTATGCCCAGGTCTTCCGCGAATTCGAAGGCACCCAGGACCCGCGCAGCGTGCAGGGCTCCGGTGACGTCAAGTACCACCTCGGCACCGAAGGCACCTTCACCTCCGACAACGGCAACCAGACCAAGGTCTATCTGGCCGCCAACCCCTCGCACCTCGAAGCCGGGGACTCCGTCCTCGAAGGCATCGTGCGGGCCAAGCAGGACCGGCTGGACAAGGGCGACGAATTCCCCGTCCTGCCGATCCTCATCCACGGCGACGCGGCCTTCGCCGGCCAGGGCGTGGTTGCGGAAACCCTGAACCTGTCCCAGCTGCGCGGCTACCGCACCGGCGGAACCATCCACATTGTGGTGAACAACCAGGTCGGCTTCACCACCTCCCCCACGTCATCTCGGTCCTCGGTGTACTCCACCGATGTCGCCAAGATGGTTCAGGCACCGATCTTCCATGTGAACGGTGACGATCCGGAGCAGGTGGTGCGCATTGCTCAGCTGGCCTACGACTACCGGCAGCGCTTCAACAAGGATGTCGTCATCGACATGGTTTGCTACCGCCGCCGCGGCCACAACGAGGGTGATGATCCCTCGATGACGCAGCCCATGATGTACAGCCTGATCGAGGCGAAGCGCTCGGTGCGCAAGCTGTACACCGAGTCCCTGATCGGACGCGGTGACATCAGCCAGGAAGAGGCCGAACAGGCACTGCGTGACTACCAGGGCCGGCTGGAACGGGTCTTTGCTGAAACGCACGCCGCCCAGACCTCTCCCCTGCCGGTCATCACCAAGGACACCGAAGCCGTTTCCGATCTGGAGCGCCCCGCGTCCCAGCAGGAAGGCAGCACCATCGTGTCGCCGGCCTCCACGGCCATCTCCGCCGAGGTCCTGGCGCACATCGGCAAGGCCCACATCGCCGTGCCCGAAGGCTTCACCGTCCATCCGAAGCTCAAGGCCCTGCTGGAGAAGCGCGAGCAGATGTCGCGTGAAGGCGGCATCGACTGGGGCTTCGCCGAAATTGCCGCGTTCGGCTCCCTGGTCATGGAAGGCGTGCCCGTACGCCTGGCAGGACAGGACTCGCGCCGCGGCACGTTCACCCAGCGCCATGCCACCTTCCACGACCGCGCCACCGGCGCCGAGTGGACGCCCCTGGCCGAGCTTGACCCGAACCAGGCAAAGCTGTGGATCTACGATTCGCTGCTTTCGGAATTCGCCGCCATGGGCTTCGAATACGGTTACTCGGTGGAGCGCCCGGACGCCCTCGTGCTGTGGGAGGCTCAGTTCGGCGACTTCGTCAACGGCGCCCAGACCATCATCGACGAGTTCATTTCCTCCGCCGAGCAGAAGTGGGGCCAGCGCTCGTCGCTGGTGCTGATGCTGCCGCACGGCTACGAGGGACAGGGCCCGGACCATTCCTCGGCCCGGATCGAGCGTTTCCTGCAGATGTGCGCCGAGGACAACATGATTGTTGCCAACCCCACCACGGGAGCCTCGCACTTCCATCTGCTGCGGCGCCAGGCCTACAGCCGTCCGCGCAAGCCGCTGATCATCTTCACGCCGAAGCAGCTGCTTCGCCTCAAGGCGGCGGCAACCTCGGTTGAGGACTTCACCCAGGGTTCGTTCCAGCCGGTCATTCCGGAACACGCGGACCTTGACGCGAACGCCGTCGAACGCGTGCTCCTGGTCTCCGGCCGCCTGTACTACGATCTGCTGGCCAACCGCCAGAAGACCGGCGACGAGAAGACGGCGATCGTCCGCGTCGAGCAGCTTTACCCGTTGCCCGCAGCGGAGATCCAAGCCGCGATCTCCAAGTACCCGAACGCCGACGTCGTCTGGGCACAGGACGAACCCGCCAACCAGGGTCCGTGGCCGTTCATCGGCCTGAACCTGCCGGCACAGCTGGACCGGCCGCTGCGCCTGGTCTCGCGTCCGGCATCGGCGTCCACGGCGACCGGCTCGGCCAAGCGCCACGCCGTCGAGCAGGACATCCTTGTCAAGAAGGCCTTCGAACGCCAGTAGGCTAAGTTGGGGTGGGGGGGCGGGGGGGCCCCCCCCCCATTTTTTTTTCCGGAGGATGTGTATATTTGTTCAAACCCAAAAAAGGC
>NZ_JASKLX010000002.1:0-111975 GCF_030125555.1 Arthrobacter sp. zg.Y820 | reverse complement strand
CGCCGAACACCCTTGACACCACCCCGTGCGCACGCCAGTTGGCTATGTGGGGGGGGGGCCCGGGGGGCCCCCCACCCCGTTTTTTGTGACCGGAGAAGGTGACTAGTGGAACAACGCAAAATCAGGCTTGCAGCCGTTGGGGACGAGCTGCTGGCCGGGCACGGAGACCCGCGGGCCCTGGGCTGGCTGGGCCGAGTCTTGGCCCGCACCACGCCCGAAAACGTGAGCGTTCAGGCGTACGCACTGGCTGCGCCCCAGGAGGGGACTGAATCCCTCGCCAACCGCTGGCTGCAGGAAGCGGGACGCCGGTTCGATGACCGCTGCGAGAACCGCTTGGTAATCGGGCTGTCGGACCGCGACCTTGACCTTGGCTTGTCGACGGCGCGCAGCCGCCTCAACCTCGCCAATATCCTGGACGGTGCGGCGCAGATGAACATTAAAGTCTTCGTTGTGGGCCCCCCGCCCTGCCTGGATGCTGAGCGGAACCGCCGAATTTCGGATTTGTCCGCTGCTTTCGGCGACGTGACGACACGGCGCAAGCATGTGTATGTGGACACCCTCACCCCGCTGCTGAATCACGAGCAGTGGCGCACCGATCTGGCTTCCAACGGCGGCACTCCCGGGCAGGCAGGTTACGGCCTGATCGCCTGGCTGGTCCTGCACCGCGGGTGGTACCGCTGGCTGGACCTGCCGGAAATGAACTGAGCGGCAAGGCTTTACCGGACATCCTGAGAGGACATCCGAATAAGCCGTATTGAAATGAGGGCCCCGGCAGCAGCCGAGGGCCCTCGTTTCGTTAAGACAAACTGTGCCCGTGACACGGCACCCTTGACGCACACCGCGCCGTTGCGACACGCCCGCAGAACAGCGGGTGGAAACTCCGCGGCGCAGGCTCCGGCGACGCCCTGACATGGTCCTGCACCGCTTTTCCCCAAGCCGCTCAGGTAACGATCGGTTAACATCCGCTAACAGTTTGCACACTGGAAACAAATAGTGGCTAGTCTTTCGGACATGTGGCGGTCATCACGGCCGCTTTGGGGGAGCCGCCGATGGTGGTTCCTGACGACTCATCCTCAGTTAGGACTACGAATGCGTACAAAGCGCACGGCAACTCTTGCCGCACTTTCCGTGGGAGCGCTCTTCCTTGGCGCCTGCGGTTCAGCCGGAGGCGGCGAAACCGCCGAATCCGACACCACGGAGGACGCCAACCTCGCGTCGTCCATTTCCGTAGCCATTAGCCAGGCGCCGGACTTCTACAACGGCGGAACGTCCAAGTCCAACAGCGTGTACAACACCTACGTGGACAACCTGGTGCACAGCAACTTCTCGGAGTACAGCCCCGAAGGCGTCATCCGCAACGAGGAGTTCGGCACCTTCGAAAAGGTCAGTGATGATCCCCTGACCGTGAAGTACACCATCAACGAGGACGCCGTATGGTCCGACGGCACGCCGATCGACTTCGACGACGTCCTGCTGAACTGGGCGGCTTTCTCCGGCAAGGTCCTGGAGGGCGAAGCCGAAATCTTCGAGCCCTCCTCCAACAACGGCTACGAATACCTGTCGATGCCCGAGGGCGAAGCCGGGTCCAAGGAGTTCGAGTACGTCTACGAGACTCCGTACGCCGACTGGGAAAACGTGATGATCGGTTCCCTCATGCCCGCCCATATCGCGGCTGAGCAGGGCGGACTGAGCGTTGAAAACGACGGCGAGGCACTCGTCGCCGCGATCCAGGACAACGACCTGGCTTCCCTGAAGCCTGTTGCCGAGTTCTGGAACACCGGCTGGGGTTATGCCGAGGGCCTCCCCTCGCTTCCCGATGCAGCACTGATCCCCTCCTCCGGCCCGTACATTCTGGACAACGCAGCCGGCGGAAACCTGACGCTGACCAAGAATGAGAATTACTGGGGCGAAGAGCGCCAGGGTGCCACGGAGAGCATTGTCTTCAAGACCATCGAGGACACCGAAGCCGTGCAGGCGCTGCAGAACGGTGACGTGGACATCATTGAACCGTCCGGTCCCACCGGTGACACCAAGGACCAGATCGAAGCCATCGGTGAGTCGGTCTCCCTGCTTACCGGTACGGGCATGACGTTCACCCACATTGACCTGGACCAGTCCGAAAACGGCGTGTTCAAGGACCTCAAGGTCCGCCAGGCTTTCTCCAAGTGCGTTCCGCGCCAGGACATCGTGGACAAGTTCGTCAAGCCGGTCGACCCGGAGGCCACCGTGCTGAACCTGCGCGACTTCCAGCAGTCGCAGCCGGAATACGACGAAGTTCTTGAAGCAGCCCCGTCCGCCAGCGAATACGACGAGGTTGACCTCGAAGGCGCCAAGGCGCTGATGGAAGAGGCCGGCAAGACCGAGCCCGTTGACGTCCGTATGCTGTTCTCGTCGGCAAGCCAGGTGCGCGCCGATATCACTGCCCTGATCAAGGATTCCTGCGACCAGGCCGGCTTCAACATCATCGCCACCCCCGACGCCGAGTGGACCGCGAAGCTCGATGAGCTCGGCTCCTGGGATGCCGCACTCTTCGGCTGGTCCGGTTCAGGCCTGGTAGCCAGCGCACAGTCGATCTACGACTCCGAGGGCGTCCAGAACTACGGCAAGTTCAAGAGCGAAAAGGTCGACGAGCTGTGGGACGAAATTGCCCGCACCACTGAAGCCGACAAGGTGCTGGAGCTGAAGAAGGAACTCGAAGAGGAACTGGCCAAGGACGTCTACAACGTCGTTCTTTACACCCAGGCCGACATTGTTGCCCACAACTCCGGCATGGAGAACGTGGAGTACAACCCCACTCAGAGCGGCGTGACATGGAACGCCTTCAAGTGGACCAAGCAGGCCTAACCAAGGCCTCGCGCCTCAACGGTTAGAAGCCGGGATGGGCAGACCAGTGGTCTGCCCATCCCGGCTTTGTGCCGCAACGGCTTTTCGTACCATCCCCATAGGAGCCTTCGGTGTTCTTCTTCATCCTTAAAAGAGCGGTGACCTCGTTCTTCATCCTGCTCGCAGCCACCGTGCTGATGTTCGTCCTGGCCGTCAACTCGGGAGATCCCCTCCAAGAATTCTTCGAACTGCAAAGCGCTGAACGCGACGCACGCATCGCCCAGACCACTGCGGCGCTCCACCTGGACGAACCCGTGGCGGTTCGTTACCTGCTGTGGCTGCAGGAAGTGGGCCGGTGCATCATTCCCGGGGGCGCCGAGTGCACGCTGGGCCTGAACCGGGCCGGCAATCCCGTCATCGAACAGCTGCAGACCGCCATCGGCTCGACGTTCCGGCTCGTTGTTGTCGCCACCCTCGTCGCCCTTTTCCTCGGTGTTGCGATCGGCCTGGTCACCGCCCTGCGCCAGTACAGCGTCTTCGATTACTCCATCACCTTCGTTGCTTTCCTGCTCTTCTCCATGCCGCTGTTCTGGCTCTCCACCCTGCTCAAGCAGTACCTGGCGATCAACCTGAACACCTGGCTCTCTAATCCCCAAATGTCGTATCTGGGCATAGCAGGCATAGGACTGGTTGCCGGAATCGTCGGGGCCGTAGCCCTCGGCGGAGACCGGCGGCGCCGTCTGCGTGTCTTCGCCATTGTTGCCGTTGGCACCTCGGTCACGTTCTATCTGCTGCTCATCTCGAACTGGTTCAAAACACCGGGGCTGGGCCCGATTGGCCTGTTCTTCACGGCTTTTGGCCTGGCACTTGGCATCACGGCCATGCTGGCGGGCTTCCGCCGGCGCCGCATCCTGGTCGCCGCACTTGCCACGGCAGCCGCCGGATTCATCGGATACCTGGTGACCCAGCCTCTGATGGAAGACCCGAGCTGGACCATCATCGCCGGGCTTGCGGTCCTGACGGTGCTCGTATCACTGGCCATCGGCCACTTCGTCGGCGGACCCTATGCCAAGCAGACCCGCAACCTCACGGCAGTCATCGGCCTGAGTATCGGCTTCTTCGTCTTCATCGACGCACTCCTCGGTGCCTACCCCTCCCTGTCCCGTAAAAATGGCGGCCGTCCTATTCCCACCACCGGCTCATCGACGCCGAACCTGGAGGGCACCTTCTGGGAAATCAACCTGGATTACGCCCTGTACCTGGTACTGCCCACGATCGCCATCATGCTGATCTCTTTCGCCACGTACACCAGGTACACGCGTGCCAGCATGCTCGAAGTCATGAACCAGGACTACGTCCGGACGGCACGGGCCAAGGGCCTGAACGAACGGTCAGTGGTTGTCAAGCATGCCTTCCGCAATGCGATGATCCCCATCACCACCCTGATGGCGTTCGATTTCGCCGGAGTCCTCGGCGGTGCCGTGATCACGGAAGCCGTGTTCGGCTGGAGCGGCATGGGCAGGATGTTTACGGATGGCCTGCACGACGTCGATCCGAACGTGATCATGGCGTTCTTCCTGGTGACCGGCGTAGCCGCGGTGACCTTCAACATGCTGGCCGACATCGCGTACGCGTTCCTCGACCCGCGCATTAGCCTGAACTGATAGGCGGACATCATGACTGAAAAAATCCCGTCCGGAACCACCGGCAGCAGTCCGGAACTGACGAGCATGACTCTGGAAAGCCAGCGAACGAACATCGCAGACTCGCCCGCAACCCGGGCAGTGACTGCCGATCCGGAGATTACCGCCGCAAAAAGCCAGGGCCAGCTGGTCAGGGAGAGGTTCTTCCGCCACAAGGGTGCCCTCGCCGGCATGAGCGGACTGATCTTCATCGTCCTGCTGGCCTTCACCTCGATCGGACTCTCCGTGGGGCCGATCCGCATCCCCGGCTGGTGGCCGCATACCTTCTCGTCGGTCATGCCGATGGAAGACGGCGGAGCCCCCACACTGTCCTGGACCGGACTGGGAAACCATCCTTTCGGCCAGGACACCCTGGGACGAGACTACTTCGCCATGACCATGCGCGGGGCCCAGATTTCCCTGACCATCGCCTTCATCGTCGGCATTGTGGGCACCGCAGTCGGGACCGTCATCGGCGCCCTGGCCGGCTACTTCCGCGGCTTTACTGAAGCGGTCCTGATGCGCTTCACCGACGTCATCATCACCATCCCCCTGCTCGTCGTGGCCGCAGTGCTTGCCAGCATCGTCTCGGACTTCGGCATCGTGGTCTTTGCGGTCTTCCTTGGCCTGCTGACGTGGACCAACCTGGCCCGCATCGTCCGCGGCGAGTTCCTCTCCCTGCGGGAGAAGGAGTTTGTCGAGGCGGCCAAATCCGTCGGCGCAAGCTCGAGCCGCATCATCTTCAAGCACATCCTGCCCAACACCGTGGGCGTCATCATTGTGTCCGCGACGCTGGCGATTTCCGGCGCCATCCTGCTGGAGACCGCGCTGAGCTTCCTAGGTTTGGGCGTGCAGCCGCCGGACACCTCACTGGGCAAACTCATCAATGAGAACCGGGCGGCCATGACCACCCGCCCCTGGCTCTTCTTCTGGCCAGGCCTCTTCATCGTGGCCATTGCCCTCACCGTGAACTTCATCGGCGACGGCCTCCGGGATGCGTTTGATCCCCGACAGACAAGGAACAAGGCATGAGCTCGGCACCCCTGTACAGCGACGTCAGCCCCCTGGCATCCACGGCCCCGATCCTGGAAGTAGCGGGCCTCGGGGTCGAATTCAACGTGGACAACAAATGGGTCATGGCGGCCGAGGATGTCTCGTTCACGGTCCATCCCGGCGAGATCCTGGCGATTGTGGGCGAGTCGGGTTCCGGCAAGAGCATGTCGTCCATGGCCCTGCTGGGCCTGCTGCCGGGCAACGGCCGGTCCACCGGCAGCGCCAAGCTGCAGGGCAAGGAGCTGATCGGTGTCCCGCAGTCCGCCCTCCGGAAAATCCGCGGAAACGATATCGCCATGATTTTCCAGGAACCCATGACGGCGCTTAATCCTGTCCTGACGGTGGGCGAACAAATCAAGGAGATCATCGAACAGCACACTGATGCTTCGCCGGCCCAGGCAAAGGCCCGGGCCCTTGAGCTGCTGCGCATGGTGGAAATCCCCGAACCGGAGCGGCGCTACGATTCCTACCCGCACCAGTTCTCCGGCGGCCAGCGCCAGCGGGCCATGATTGCCATCGCCATTGCCAACGATCCCATCCTGCTCGTGGCCGATGAGCCGACCACCGCCCTGGACGTTACGGTGCAGGCGGAAGTCCTGGAGCTGCTCCGGAACCTGAACAGGCGCCTGAACAGTGCCGTCATGCTCATCACGCACGACATGGGTGTGGTCGCCGACCTTGCCGACAAGGTGGTGGTGATGGAAAAGGGCCGCATCGTTGAGGCGGCCCCCGTGGCCGAACTCTTCAACAATCCGCGCGAGGACTACACCCGGCAGCTGCTGGCTGCCGTCCCCCATCTGGGTTCCAAAGTGGGCGGAGTGCTGTCCGCGGTGGAGGTGGAAGACGACGGTTCGCTGCAAATCACCGATGCCCCGCGGGCCGTGCTCAGGGAGTCGGCGGACCTTGCCACCCCGGATGCGGGCGTAGTCCCCGCCCTGCAGCTGACGGGTGTTTCGATTGAATACCCCGGCCGCTTCCGCCAGCCGGGCTTCAAAGCCGTCTCGGACGTCTCCTTCGTCATCAACCCCGGCGAGGTTATGGGCCTGGTGGGCGAGTCCGGATCGGGGAAATCAACCATTGCCCGCGCCGTCACGGGATTGCTTCCGGTCAGCGCCGGCAGCGTGGACATCAACGGCACCAACATCGCCGGCCTCTCCCCCAAGGAGATGCTTCCCCTGCGGCGCAAATTCGCCATCGTATTCCAGGATCCCGCGGCTTCACTGAACCCGCGCATGTCCATTGGCGAATCCATCGGTGAGCCATTGTTCCTCCACGAGAAGCTCTCCCGCACTGACCTGGACCGCCGTGTTGAAGGCCTGCTGGACGACGTCCAGCTGCCAACCAACTTCCGCAACCGTTACCCCCACGAACTCTCCGGCGGGCAGCGCCAGCGCGTCGGCATTGCCCGTGCCCTCTCGCTGCGCCCGTCGCTGCTGGTGGCCGACGAACCCACGTCAGCACTGGATGTTTCGGTTCAGGCACGCGTGCTGGCCCTGCTCCAGGACCTGCAGCAGCAGTACGGCTTCGCCTGCCTCTTTGTGAGCCACGATCTGGCCGTGGTGGAAATCCTGGCCAGCCATATCGCCGTGCTGAACAAGGGGATCATGGTCGAACAGGGGTCAACGGAACAGGTGCTGAAGTATCCGCAGGACGCGTACACGCGCCGGTTGCTGGCCGCAGCGCCGGTCCCGGATCCCGCCGAGCAGGCACTGCGCCGGGAACAGCGCAACGCCATCATGGCCGCGGGCAGTTCCGTCTCGTAACCCGAAAGCATCCGGGCCCCGGTTTAGGTTGTCGGGCTCACCCTGTGGGACACTGGAGGGCAGAACTTTCAGCAAAACGAAGGAGGCAGCTATGAGCAAGCGTGCACGCAAGCGTCGTGATCGTAAGCGCGGCGGCGCCAACCACGGTAAGCGTCCCAACACTTAAGTCTTGGACTCAGCCGTGTGGCCCATCGCCACTAAGGAAGAACCCCCGGAGCCTTGCGGCTGCCGGGGGTTCTTCTTTTTGGGCCCTCGCCGCCAACTAGTGGTCGGCGGTCTGGATCTGGCTGATTCGAGCCAGGATGCTCGCCTTGAGCGTCTCCGGTGCAGCCTCCGTGCAGGAGCGCTTGACCACCGAGCGGATGACGCACTCAAGGTCGTGTTCCTCGGCGCATTCGGGACACCCGTCCAGGTGCTCCTGGATTTCCACGATGTCGTCATGGGACAGAGCCCCGTCAAGGTACTCGTAGAGCCGTTCGATGCGGGCGTCCTCGCAATCGCCCAGGCTTTGGCAATCGCTCATAGCGTGTTCCCCTGTTTCTTTGTCTGGCCAGCACCGGCGGCGGCAGGTGCCGCCTTGCCGCGGATACCGCGTTCGTGTGCATATTCGGCGAGCAGTTCGCGGAGCATTTTGCGGCCCCGGTGCAGGCGGGACATTACGGTACCGATGGGCGTGTTCATGATTTCCGAGATTTCTTTGTACGCAAATCCCTCCACATCGGAGAAATACACGGCTAGGCGGAATTCCTCCGGGATGGACTGCAGTGCGTCCTTCACATCGGAGTCCGGAAGATGGTCGAGGGCCACTGCCTCAGCCGACCGCAGTCCGGTGGAGCTGTGCTCCGCGGCGCGGGCGAGCTGCCAGTCTTCCACCCCGTCCGAATTTGCCTGCAGCGGTTCACGCTGACGCTTTCGGTACAGGTTGATGTAGGTATTCGTCAGGATCCGGTAGAGCCAGGCCTTGAGATTCGTTCCGGGACGGTACTGGTGGAAGGCGGAGAACGCCTTGGTGTAGGCCTCCTGGACCAGGTCTTCGGCGTCGGAGGGATTGCGGGCCATACGCATGGCCGCGGAATAGAGCTGATCCACGTACTGCATGGCATCGCGCTCGAAACGTATCTTGCGGGCCTCTTCCGATTCGGAAGCGACATCCAGCTCGGAGTCTTCCACCTGGGGGCTGCCTTCCGGCGCATCAGTTCTCATCAATTTCAAGTCTACGGTGCGGCGACCCGACTCCACTCGCAGCTGAACCAATGATGCTGCATCCGGCGGTGCTCCGGCTGTTACCGGCGCATCTGCCGTGACCAAGGCAACTGGCACGTTCACTCTCCTCACTGCATTCGGGGACGCCGCAGCCATGGCCGCGGTGTCCCTTGAAGCCGGCAGATCCTCACTTGGCGGAAATGCCGTATGTTCGCTCAACGCTTCCGTACGGGAGCTTATTCCGCCGCACCGTTCCTGCCCCTCCGGCGGCATAAGATGTGCCGGCTCCGTAAAAGTGCAAAACTAAGAGTATTCTGCCCGGCTATTCCGAGACCGGGCGGCAACCAGGAGGTCAATATGTCCGTTGTCCGTTTGCTCGCCCGCCCGCTGCTCGCCACGGGGTTCATTGCGGCCGGGGTTGACCGCCTGCGGGACGCCGACCAGACTGCCGAGCAGCTGCGTCCCACCCTGAACCGCGTTGGCAGCATGGTCCCTGCTGCGGCCTCCGTCACCGCCAACCCCCAGCTGGTTGCCAAGGTCCTCGGCGCAACCCAGGTAGGTGCCGGTGCGCTGCTCGCCTTGGGCAAGCTTCCCCGCCTGTCCGGCCTGCTGCTTACGGGTACCGCGGTGCTGAATGCGGTGGTTGAGTACAAGAATGCGGAGACCGACACCTCCGATGAACGCCAGGCGCGCCGTGCGGGCCTCCTGAAGAACCTCTCACTCATCGGCGCCGTCCTGCTGGTGGCAGTCGACACCAACGGCCGCCCCGGCCTCGCCTGGCGTGCCGGGCACCTCGCTGACGACACCCGCCGCAGCGTTTCGTCGCTGGGCAAGGACGCGGGCCGCAAGACACGCGCCATTCAGAAGGACGCTGCCAAGCAGCTGAAGAAGGCCAACCGCACCGTCCGCACCACCACAGCCGGCATTGTGGGTTCCTAGCCACATGTCCTCCCCCGCCGAACCGCAGCTCATCTCTCCCTGGCCCGCTCCCCGGGTCTCCGCTCCGCTGGACGCCGATGTCCGTGTGCCTGGTTCCAAGTCCCTGACCAACAGGTACCTGGTGCTGGCGGCACTGGCCGACGGGCCCAGCAGGCTTCGGGCCCCCCTGCACTCGCGTGACACTGCGCTCATGATCGCGTCCCTGCGGGCGCTGGGTGCGGAGGTGCGGGAGGTCGAGGGCGAAGGAGCCTTCGGGCCGGACCTGGAGGTGCATCCGATGGAAACCGGGAGCACCTCCAGTACGGAGATTGACTGCGGCTTGGCGGGGACCGTGATGCGGTTCGTGCCGCCCCTGGCGGCCCTGAAGAACGGCACCACGGCCTTCGACGGCGACCCGCACGCCCGCCGTCGCCCCATGTCCGCAACCATCGACGCCCTCCGCGGCTTGGGTGTGAGCGTGCACGACGACGGCGCCCGCGCCCTTCCGTTTTCAGTGCGCGGCACCGGGGAGGTGGCCGGCGGACGGCTGGACATCGATGCCGGTGCTTCCTCCCAGTTCGTTTCCGCCCTGCTGCTGGCGGGAGCACGCTTCCGGAACGGACTGCACCTCGTCCATGTGGGCGCCGCCCTGCCCAGCCGCGAGCATATTGCCATGACGGTGCAGGTCCTGCGCGGTGCCGGCGTGCACGTGGATGACTCAGTGCCGAACGAGTGGCGGGTGGCCCCCGGCCGCATCCGCGCCTTTGACGTCACCATCGAACCGGACCTGTCCAATGCCGGACCGTTCCTGGCGGCGGCACTGGTCGCCGGCGGCACTGTGCGCATGGCCGGCTGGCCCGACTCGACAGCCCAGGTGGGCGATCGGTGGCGGCAGATCCTGCCGCAGCTCGGCGGCCGGGTGACGCTGTCCGGCGGAACCCTGACCGTCACCGGGACCGGCCGCATTCACGGCGCCGAGCTGGCTGACACCAGCGAACTCGCGCCGACCGTTGCCGCACTGTGCGCCCTGGCGGACTCTCCCTCGGTCCTCACCGGCATCGCGCATCTGCGCGGCCACGAGACGGACCGCCTCGCTGCCCTGGCCACCGAAATCACCCGGCTGGGAGGCGACGCCGAAGAGACGGCCGACGGCCTGGCGATCCGCCCGGCGTCCCTGCACGGCGGGACCTTTGAAACCTATGCAGACCATCGAATGGCAACCGCTGGTGCCCTGATTGGCCTGGCCGTTCCCGGCGTCCTGGTCCAGGACATCGGCACCACTGCCAAGACGCTGCCGGAATTCCCGGAGCTGTGGCAGGAGCTGGCCGCCTCGGGCACCTCCCCGGCTTCTCCGCCCCCGGGCTCCGAGCCGAACGGAGGCACCCGCTGATGGGCCGCTCCACCGGCAGCTGGGACGAATCCGACGTCCGCATCCGCCCCAACAAAAAAGGCTCACGCCCCCGGACCAAGGACCGGCCCGCCTACGACGAGGCGGTCACCGGGCGCATCATCACCGTTGACCGCGGACGCTACACCGCGGTCGTTGACGAAGACACCCCCACCGAACGCATCGTCACCGCCGCCCGGGCCCGTGAACTGCGCCGCAACCCCGTGGTCGCCGGCGACCTGGTCTCGCTGGTCGGTGACGTCTCCGGCGGGCCGGACACCCTGGCCCGCCTCGTCCGCATCCAGGACCGCCGCACCCTGCTGCGCCGCAGCGCCGATGACACCGATCCGGTGGAACGCGCCGTCGTCGCCAACGCCGACCAGCTGGTGATCGTGGTGGCCGCGGCCAATCCGGAGCCGCGCACCGGCTTCATCGACCGCGCCCTCGTCGCGGCCTACGACGCCGGCATCTCTCCCCTGCTCTGCATCACCAAGGCTGACATCAAGGATCCGGCGGAGCTGCTGGCCAATTACGAGCATCTGGACCTGGACGTCATCATCAGCCGCACCGCCGCCGATGACGCCTCCGGCATCGATGCCCGCTCCGACGACGGCCTGTCCGCCCGGCTGCAGGGCGATGCCGTCCAGCAGCTGCACAGCCACCTGGAGGGGAAGGTCTCGGTCCTGGTCGGGCATTCCGGCGTCGGCAAGTCCACCCTGGTCAATGCGCTCACCGGGTCCGCGCGCGCCACCGGCGGCGTCAACGCCGTCACGGGCCGCGGCCGCCACACCTCGTCCTCCGCCCTGGCGCTGAAGGTCCTCGACGCCCCCGCCGGCAGCTGGATCATCGACACGCCCGGCATCCGTTCCTTCGGCCTGGCGCATGTGGACCCGGACCGGATCCTGCAGGCCTTCCCCGATCTTGCGCCGGGCACTGAAACCTGTGAACGCGGCTGCCGCCACGATGATCAGGCCCGGGACTGCGGCTTGGATCCGTGGGTGGCATCGGGACAGGCCGGCGCGGCCGGCCCGGCCCGGCTGGCATCGCTGCGGCGGCTGCTGGGATCCGGCACCCGGACCGAGAACCGGGCCTCCGCCAAGGAATTGGGCGCCCAGTGAGGCGTGCAGCACCGGTGCCTGCACGCAGCTGCACTCCCGAAACGGCACCGCAACAGGCCCACAGCCGAGTAATCGTGGGCGCTGCCCACCGAATAAGGATAAGTTGAACCGTATGCCGTTCGCTCAGAGTTACAACGATGACCTGCGACTCGCCCATGTCATGGCCGACTCCGTGGACGATCAGACGATGTCCCGTTTCAAGGCCCTGGACCTGAAAATTGAAACGAAACCGGACCTCACCCCCGTCACCGACGCGGATAAGGCTGCCGAGGACGCGATCCGCGGGCAGCTCTCCCGTGCCCGTCCCCGGGATGCTGTCCTGGGTGAGGAATTCGGCTCCACCGGCTCCGGGCCGCGCCGCTGGGTGATCGACCCCATCGACGGCACCAAGAACTTCATCCGCGGCGTTCCGGTCTGGGCCACGCTGATTTCCCTGGTCGACGACGGCGTTCCCGTCCTTGGCGTGGTCAGCGCGCCCGCCCTGGGCAAGCGCTGGTGGGCCGCCACCGGAACCGGCGCCTACATGGGCCGCTCGCTGGCGTCCGCCACCCGGCTGCGGGTCTCCAACGTCTCCAACCTCGCTGACGCGTCACTGTCCTACTCCAGCCTGGGCGGCTGGAAGGACCGCGGCAACTTCGACGAGTTCATCGGACTCACCGAGTCCGTCTGGCGCACCCGGGCGTTCGGCGACTTCTGGTCGTACTGCATGGTGGCCGAGGGCGCCGTCGACATCGCCTGCGAGCCGGAGCTGAACCTCTACGACATGGCCGCCCTGGTGCCCATCATCACCGAGGCCGGCGGCCGCTTCACCTCACTGGAGGGCGAGGACGGGCCCTTCGGCGGCAACGCCCTCGCCACGAACGGCGCCCTGCACAGCGAGGTGCTCAACCGCCTGAACCCGGGCCTGGACGACCTCCTCTAACGGTGGCAGGCACAACGTCGGGTCCGCGGCTGGAGGCAGTGCGGCGCCGCCAGCTGGCGCGAAGTTACGAGGACGGCGGGGAGCACTACGACCGGATCCGGCCCGGATATCCTTCCGAAGCCGTCCAGTGGCTCTTCGCCGGTGTTTCCGGCCCGGCCGCTGCGCCGGGGGCGCAGGTGGCCGACATCGGTGCCGGTACCGGCAAATACACGCGCTGCCTGGTGTCCGCCGGATACCGGCCCACCGCCGTCGACCCCTCGGCCGACATGCTCAGCCAGCTGCAGCAGGCGCTGCCCGGGATTCCCGTCGTCGTGGGTACGGCAGAGGACACCGGGCTGCCGACCGCCTCGATGGACGCTGCCACGGTGGCGCAGGCCTGGCACTGGTGCGATCCCCTGGCCTCGAGCACCGAGCTTGCCCGGGTGCTGCGCCCGGGCGGTTTTCTGGGACTCATCTGGAACCAGCTGGACGTCAGCGTCCCCTGGGTGCACCGCTACTCCCGCATCATCCACGCCGGCGATGTGCTGCGGCCCGGTTTCCGGCCGGCCGTCGGTCCGGAGTTCGTCCCTGACGCCTCCCACACCACGCACTGGTCCCAGCAGATGACCCCGGAAGACCTGATGGAACTGGCCAAGTCCCGGTCCTACTACCTCTCCGCCGCGGCGCCGGTCCGGGAGAAGGTCATGGCCAACCTGACCTGGTATCTCTTCGAACATTTGGGCCACCGTCCCGGCGAACCGCTGGAGCTGCCCTACCTCACGCTTTCCTGGCGCATGGTCCCCGCCGCACGCCCCGCTGCAGGTCTGCCGGGCCAATGACCCCGCAGCCCGGCACCGGCCGCCCCGGAGCACCCCGGCTGGGCTGGCCGGTTTGGGCCGCCGTCGCCGCCGGAGCCTTCGCCGGTGCGGAGGCTCGATACGGGCTGCTGCAGGTGTTTGCTCCGGAGCCGGGATCCGTGGACTGGGCCACCCTTGGGATAAATGCCGGAGCCAGTCTGGCCCTGGGGTTCCTCACCTCGTGGTGGCTGTCCCGCCCGCAGACGCCCTTCTGGCTCAAGGCCGGCCTGGGTCCGGGATTCCTGGGTTCTTTCAGCACTTTCTCGGCGCTGGCCCTGTCCCTCGAGCTCCCTCTCAGCGCCGGCCGGCACGGTGTCTGGATCAGCAGCCTCACCCTCAGCCTGGCGGGCGGCCTGGCCGCCGCCGCTGCCGGACTGTGGCTGGGGTCCCGTGCCGGAGCGGCCGCTGCCGTTCGCCGTCGCAGCGTCCGTCGTCATCCAGGGGACGTGTCGTGACAGCCCTCTGGGTGGGGGCGGCAGCAGTGCTGGGGGCGCTGGTGCGCTTCGCCCTGGATTCCTGGTTTGCCCGGCGGCAGCGCCCCGGGAAGGCCGCTTTTCCGCTGTCGACCCTGCTGGTGAATGCAGCCGGATCCTTCCTGATCGGCTGGTGCTTTGCGCTGCTGACCCGAGGTGCCATCGGTCCCGGGGAATATCCGGTTGCCGCCGCCGGACTGGCCGGCGGCCTCACCACCTTCAGCTCCTGGACCGTGGGCACGCTGACTCTGTGGCTCGATGGCCGGCGGATGGCTGCGGCAGTGAATGTGACCGCCAACCTGGTGCTCGGTGTCGCAGCCGCCGGCGCCGGACGACTGCTCGCCGCCTGAGAGCCGCTACCTGTCCTCCAACCCCCGGGCACATGTAATCTGGGGCTCCGACCCCGCGGGGTCCTTCAGCCAGTCCAGTCCCACCAGTCCAGTCCCACCCGTCCATTCCATTCAGTCCAGCCGCCGCTCCACTGCGGAACAGGGGTACTTACGTGGTCACATTCGGTATCGAAGAAGAATTCATGCTCATGGATCCGGCAACGGCGGCGCCGAGTGCCCGTGCCGCAGAGGTCATCGGAGCGCTGACCCCCGGCGACGGCGACAGCTTCACGAGTACCGCTGAGTTCCTGGCCTGCCAGGTGGAAAGCACCACACCCATCTGCACCGAGCCTGAAGAGGCGCTGGCCTCGCTGCTCGACTTCCGCGGACGGCTCGCCGCTGCCGCGGCGGCAGCAGGGCTTGCCGCCGCCCCCACCGGTGCCGCACCCCTGGTCGCGGCCGGCCCCGCACTGGTGAGCGGCACTGCGCGCTACCAGCAAATGAGCACGATCGCCGGGGGCGTCGGCGATGAGCAGTATGTCAACGGCACGCACGTCCATGTTGCGGTCCCCAGCCGGTGCGAAGGCGTGCAGGTATTGAACCGCCTGCGCCCGTGGCTCGCCACCCTCGGAGCGATCAGCACCAACTCCCCGTATTGGCAGGGACGGGACAGCAGGTTCGCCAGCTGGCGGATCATCCACTACCGCCGGTGGTCGGTGCAGGGTTTTCCGCCCCATTTCTCCGACGCAGCGGATTACGACGCGCGGATCGCGCGGCTCACTGCCACCGACGTCGTTCTGGATCCCGGCCACGTCGGCTGGATTGCCCGCCTGTCGGACAATTTTCCCACCGTGGAAGTCCGTGTCGCCGATGCCCAGCTGGAAGCCAGGGACGCTGTCCTGCTGGCGCTGATGATCCGCGGACTGGTGACGACGCTGCTGGCGGAAGGGGACACCGATCTCGAGGGCAACACCGATCTGCTGGCCGATCCGGAAATCCTGGACGCCGGCCTGTGGCAGGCTGCCCGATTCGGACTGCGCGGAAACCTGCTGGACCACGGAGCCGGGGGCGGGCATCTGGGCCGCGCCGCAGCGAACCAGGTGGGTGCCCTGTTGGAGTATATTCGCCCCGCGCTGGAGGAATCCGGTGACTATCCCTATGTGCGGACCGGCATGGCACATGTGCTGGCGGCAGGAACCGGCGCCCAGCGGCAGCGGGAGGCCGTCCGCCGCGGCGGCTTTGCCGGCCTCGGTCCGCTGTTCGCACAGTCCCTGACCGCCCAGTAAAGCCCGCGGATCCTCGGGCTGCGCCGAGGCCGGCTTTTATTCAGCGCCGGTGCTTGCTTGGGGTCTGGTGTGTGCTCAGCGTCTGGTGCTTGCTCAGCGTCTGGCCGAGCGCCGGCCGGCGGGCCGGGCCGGTGCCGCAACGGCCGGATAACCGGAGACCAGGTCCCACACCAGGTTGACGACGGCGCCTGCCGCCAGGAGCAACCCCGCCAGTGCCAATCCGCTGAGCATCAAGGCCCCTGCGCCGGCAAGGAACACTCCGGCAGCGACCAGGGGCAGCGCCGGCCAAGGCAGCCGGTGCTTCGCCCGGGGCGCCATCAGCAGCCCCCAAAACAGCACCGCAACCGCCAGCGCACCGGCGGCGGCAAGAGCCTCATATCCGGGGAAGACGGCTATGGCCCCGTACGCCACAGCGAAAAGCAGCGCCGTCTCGAGCGCGAAAGCCAATACCTGCCGTGCGATTCCGGGCCGTGGCCGGCGCCCGACGTCAGTGGCAGCCTGCGCGGAGCCGCTGTCCCGGGAGAATTCTTCCTCTGTCACAGGAGACACTTTAGACCCAGCCGCGGCGAAACCGCCTACCCGGTCTCATAGGTTGAAATATCCACAATCCGCGCCTCCCAGGGACGCAGCCGGTGCGGGTCTCCCGGTTCGCCGTAATTGCCCAGGATGAGGTCGCCCGAGCCCAGGTTCGAGGGCAGTTCCAGCTCCTCTCCGGACACATTGGCCGCCACCAGGATCTGCTGGTCTCCGCGGCTGCGGCGGAAGGCATACAGCACGGGATGCTCAGGATCGAGCAGGTGAAAGTCCCCCAGTGCCACCACCGTGGATTCGTGCCGGAGGCGGATCAGCTGCTGGTAGTAGCGGTAGATGGAGCGGTCCGAGACCAGGTCCGTCGCTGCGTTGATCTCGGGGAAGTTCGAGTTCACCGGTATCCAGGGGGTCCCGGTGGTGAAACCGGCATTGGGTTCCCCCGTCCAGTGCATCGGGGTGCGTGCATTGTCGCGGCTCATCGCGGCCAGGGCGCGCAGCGCCGTCTCCGGGCCGGTCCCGCGGAGAACCGCATCGGCATAGAAGTTCAGCGATTCCACGTCGCGGTAGTCGTTGATGGAGGTAAAACCGGCGTTGGTCATGCCCAGCTCCTCGCCCTGGTAGACGTAGGGCGTGCCGCGGTGCAGGTGGAGCAACGTTGCCCACAGGGTTGCCGATTCATACCGGTACCCGCCGTCGTTTCCGAACCGGGAGACGTGCCTCGGCTGGTCGTGGTTGCCCAAATACAGGCTGTTCCATCCGGTGGTTGCCAGTCCGCGCTGCCAACGGTTCCAGCTGGTCTTGAGGTCGCGCAGGTCCAGTTCCCGGTAGTCCCATTTGTTGCCCGGGCGCTGATCCAGGCTGACATGCTCAAACTGGAAAACCATATCCAGTTCGCCCCGGTGCGGATCGGTGAACAGCAGTGCCTGTTCCACGGTGGCCCCCGGAGTCTCCCCCACCGTGAGGTAGTCCCCGGTCCGGTCCGCAAACACGGCGCGCCGCATTTCCTGCAGGAACTCGTGGATCCGTGGTCCGGAGGTGAAATGCGGCGCCCCGTCACCCCAGACTCCCCCCGGTTCCACCACGCCGTCGGGCAGGGCCGGGTCCTTGGAAATGAAGTTGATGACGTCCATCCGGAACCCGTCCACTCCCCGGTCCAGCCACCAGTTCATCATGTCGTGGACTTTGGCCCGGACCCGGGGGTTCTCCCAGTTCAGGTCCGGCTGCTGCGGAGTGAAGAGGTGCAGGTAGTACTGCTCCGTGGCGGCGTCGTAGGTCCACGCCGAACCGCCGAAGTGGGAGCCCCAGTTGTTGGGCTCGGCTCCGGGCTCGCCCGGATCGAATCCGGGCCGCGGATCCCGCCACCAGTAGGAATCCCGTTGAGCGTTGTTCCGGGAGGATGCTGAAATGCGGAAGGCCTCGTGTTCGCTGGAGGTGTGGTTCACCACCAGGTCCATGATGAGCTTCATGCCGCGGGAGTGAATGCCGGCGAGCATTTCGTCGAAGTCAGCCTCGGAACCGTACATGGAGTCAATCCGGCGGTAGTTGCTGATGTCGTAGCCGTTGTCGAACTGCGGTGACTCGTGAACCGGCGACAGCCAAATCACGTCCACGCCCAGCTCCGCCAGGTAGTCCAGCTTGCCCGTAATCCCCTTCAGGTCCCCGTTGCCGTTGCCGGTGCTGTCGGCGAAGCTGCGGGGATAGATTTGGTAGACGACGGCATTTGTCCACCAGGCCGGCAGATCGGGATCCCTCATGCTGGCGCCTTTCGCTCGGCCCCGCTGGATACCGGGCTCCTGCCGCGGCCGCCTGCACGCGGGTTGCGAGCATTTTACGCCGACCCCCTGCACCTCGGACAGAGGCTCCGGCAGCTGAGCAGCTCTCTTCCTCCGGGTGGTTCCATTTCCTTGCCACCGTCTTCGCCCGGTCATTAGTGTGGGCGCTACTTCGCCGGGCAGGTCCGCATCTGCGGACGTTTTCCGGCAATCGACCGTTTGGAGACATGTGCCATGGCAACATTGACCGTTTGGAAATTCCCGGACTCAGGCGCTGCCGAGCAGGCCACTGAGACACTGTCCAGCCTGCAGTCGCAGGGCCTCATCAACGTGCAGGATTCGGCATTTGTCACTTGGCCGCAGGACGCGAAAAAGCCGCGCACCGTTCAGGAGCACAACCTCCTTGGGGCCGGCGCTCTCGGCGGCGGGTTCTGGGGTCTCCTGTTCGGCTTGATCTTCTTTATTCCGCTGATCGGCCTGGTGGTTGGTGCTGCCGTGGGTGCTCTTTCCGCCTCCATGGTGGACGTGGGAATCGACGATAACTTCATCAAGCAGGTGCGGTCGGAAGTTACGCCGGGAACATCGGCCTTGTTCGTGCTGTCCTCGGATGCCGTGGAGGACCGGGTCCTGGATGCGTTCCGCAGCAGCTTCCCGGATGCCAAGCTCATCGCCACCAATCTCTCCAAGGAGCAGGAAGCGAACCTGCGCCAGGCGTTCGCAGACTAACTCCTGCGTGCGGTCCCGTTTCCCCGGGGCTGCCGTTGTCTGGCTCCCGGAGGCCGGATCGTCGAGGACGGTCCGGCCTTCGGTCATGGATGAACCCGTTGCGTCCCGTATCGTTGATGGGGATGATTACCAGACGCCAGGCTGCACTTGCCTTAGATATCCCCGTTGAAATGGCCACCCGCCATGGAATCCCTCCCCGCATGACGGAGCAGGAGCTCGCTGACCTGCAGTCCGCACCGCCCCAGTGGCTCGTCCAGTCGCGCGCCAACCGAACGGGAAAGCGTCCCGTCTGGGTTGAGCTGGAGTGTGCGGTCTGCGGCTACCGTGAGAACGCCCGTCCGAAGAAGTGGTGGCCTGACTTTGCCTTCCTTGCCTGCGCCGACCACCCCAGCGCTGACTACCCGGAGCTGCCGGCCGGGCGCGTCCGAGGGGAGTACGACGGCATCGGAACCCGGTTTATCGGCTTTGTGGATGTTCCCCTCGCCGATGTGCCGTCCAAATCAGCGACGGCGGAGTAGCACCCCGAGACAGACAAACCAGGCGCCCTGCATCCGCAGGGCGCCTGGTTTTTTATGCAGCTCTCTTGGGCGTGCCGCTTAGCTTTCGGGAAGGGCCAGCCCGGTGCGGGCCATGGCGTCCTTGTAGGCGATGCGCATCGTGGCCAGGCCGTCTTCCTGCCGCTCAGCGGTTGCGCCGAAAGCGCGTCCGTCAACGGAGCGGGCCTTGTAGATCTTGAAGCTGCGCCGGTAGATCATCCGGTTCTCGGTTTTCAGGAACGCTGCGCACAGCCGCTGGGCCTCAGTGCCGTGGGCGACGATCGCGGAGGCACGCGGCACCAGGGCCAGGAAGCGCAGGAGCGGCTTGAGGCCTTCCTGGATCTGTTCCTTGGTCAGCTTTCCGTTGGGCTCACCGGGGACGAACCACGGGTAGGTGTTCCACGGCATGACATACTCCGGACGCAGGCCCACCTGCCAGTGGACCCCCAGAAGACGCGCGACGGCGTCGTCGTCGCCGGCGGTAATGAAGCCGGACGGATGGGCGGTGCCAATGTTGGAGAACAGGCTCACAATGCGGGTGTCTCCCACGTCGTGCATCGGGTCGACGTAGGGCACCTCGGTGCCGGGTTTCAGCGCCTTGAGCGAGTCACAGAGCTGATTGACTTCAGCGACGTTGTCGTCGTAGCGGCGGTTCCAGAGTTCTTCGGATTGTGTTCCATGGTCCAGGCTTTGCATAAAGTGGTGCGTCTCCTACAGGGGTCTTATCGACCGGTTATAGCTCATGTGCCCGGACGGAGCGCGTACGGGCGGATGCTGCCGAGCCGCAGCGCCGGTGCGCGGCGGTATCCAACGGACCCGCCGACAGCGGAAGGCCGAATGCGCTGCCTTGCGAACAGCTCTCCGACTCCTGCCAGTCTAGCAATTCCTACCGGCTGTCCTCCCCCGGACCGGAGGATGCACCCCGGAATTCAGGGAACGTGTGACCAAGGACTCCCGGGAGGGCAGTGCCTGAGGCACATAAAAAAGCAGGGAAAGTGCCCGAAGGCACTTTCCCTGCTTAGTGGAACAATTTTCAGCTGTGGAGATGGGGGGAATTGAACCCCCGTCCGATGTCGTGTTGTCAGGGCTTCTCCGGGCGCAGTCTGCGTTGGATTTTCTCGGCCCCAGCTGTCTTGCAGACAAGCAGCTGATCCGGGCCCAGCCGTCTAAGAGTCCCGAACACGCCAACGGCGAGCATGTTCAGCAGTGGCCCTCTAAATGACGCCAGGATCCGGGACGAGAGCATTCCCGGGCTGACGGACTATGCCCGCTGCTTAGGCAGCGAGAGCGAAGTCAGTGCGCTTTGAATCGGCACTTATTGTTTTGCAAGGAGCGTTTACGAGATAACCCTGCATCCTCGGCCCGCTTCACCTGTCTCGACTAACACCGTCGAAACCTGTCATCCCCATGTGTAATTATCAAACACCGATCCGGGGACCGGTTGGTTAATTGTAGCCCATCTGCGCCGGAGGCTGGAGCTGGAACTAGAACCGGATGCCAAGGACGATGATTGGCATCTCCCACAGCTTGAGGACCACCCAGGAGATCACGGCAAAGAAGACGCCCAGGATGCTCAGTGCTGCTTGGCCGGCAGCCTTGTGCTTCAGCGCCCACACGAAGAGAACAGCGTTGGCAGCAACCAGGACCGGAGCGATCCAGACCAAAAGCGACGCGAGGTAGATGTAGTAGACGAAGAAGAAGGGGACAACAACCAGGATCACGACCGGGATCACGGCCAGCGCGATCAGCAGGTTGACGGTGGTTACCGCCCAGGCCCACAGCGGGGTCCGCCGTTTTTCCTCGATGACGTTCTCTTCGGGCTGCAGCGCCCAGAAGGTGCCGCTCATCAGGCGCCCCGGTTTTTCTCCCGCATGTCACGCAGGGCTTCACGGTTGTCCTGCTTCTCGCGAAGGGTCTGCCGCTTGTCGTAATCGCGCTTGCCTCGGGCTACGGCAATCTCGACCTTGGCACGGCCGTCCAGGAAGTACAGCTGGAGGGGAACAATGGTGAAGCCGGTCTCGCGGGTCTTCTGCATGATCTTGTCCAGCTGCTCCCGGTGCAGCAGCAGCTTCCGGCGGCGGCGGGCCGAATGGTTGGTCCAGCTGCCGTTGAGGTACTCAGGAATGTACGTCGCTTCAAGCCAGAGCTCATCGTTGTAGAACGTTCCGAAGCCATCCACCAACGATGCCCGGCCCTCACGCAGCGACTTCACCTCGGTGCCCATCAAAACCATGCCGGCTTCATAGGTGTCGAGGATTTCGTAGTTGTGCCGGGCCTTGCGGTTGGTGGCCACTACCTTACGGCCACTTTCTTTGGGCACGGTGCAACTCCTTTACGATGAACGGAAAACTCTATTGTAGGCCTACAACAGGCCCATCGGATCAACCAGGGCGCCGTTCAGCACCGTCTCAAAGTGGAGGTGGCAGCCGGTCGAGTTGCCGGTGGTCCCAACGTAACCGATCAGCTGACCGGCGTTCACCCACTGGCCCACGGATACGACATAGTTCGTCAGGTGGTAGTAGTTCGTGGCCAGTGCGCTGTTGCCGATAACGCCGTGGTTCAGCACCACGCGGTTTCCCGTTCCGATCATTCCGTCCGACTGGCCCTGGTCTGCCCGCCAGACCTCTCCCGAAGCCGGGGCGTAAACCGGGGTTCCACAACTGGCACCAAAATCGATGCCCGAGTGCAGGTAACCGCCGGTGCCGAAGAAGTCGATGCTGCCCGGAGGCGTGGCGCGCCAGCCGAAGCCGGAGGAGATCGGGGCGCTGACGGGAAGGGTCAGGCCAAAGGCGGACGGGTTGGTCGGCGCAGTGGACGGCACCTCAGCCGGCGGAGTGGGCCGGTTGTTGCGTGCGGCCTCTTCGGCTGCCCGGCGGTTCGCCTCGGCTACCCGGGCTTCCTCTTCCTTCCGTGCCTTCTCAAGGAGGGCGCGCTGCCGTGCCGCAATGTCCTCGGTTGCCTTGACTTTGGCGGTTTCCAGCGAGGCCAGCTGAGCCTGGATAACAGGCTTTCGCGCTTCCAGGTCGGCATTTGCCGCCGCCGTCTGCTCGATCAGGGAGTCGACTTTGGACTTTTCAGCCGCTGCGGCGTCCCGGGCTTCCTGTTCCAGCCTCAGGGCATCCTCTGCCTGCTCCTTGAGACTGGAAATTTCCTCTTCGACCGCCGCCAGGCGTGCTTCCGAGTTTACGTTCGTGGCGCTTTGCTGCGAGAGCTCCTGCATGGCGGCATTCTGGCCGCGCAGGACCTGCTCCGCCAGGCCCATGGAATCCGTGAGGCTGTCAGCACCCTCGGCGCCGAGGATCAGTGAAAAGCTGGAGGGCACCCCGCCGTTTTTGTAGGCCTGGGCCGCGATCTGTCCGATCACTTCCTGCGATTCGTCCATGGCCGCTTGGTCCTGCTCGATCTGCGCGGTAATGGTGCTGCGGGTTTCCTGGGCCAGCGCCACGCGGCCGGTCAGCGCCGTAACCTTGCCGGTGGCTGCTGAAACGCGGCCCTCGGCATCGGTCAGCGCCTGCTGGGCTCCGGGCAGCTGCTGCTGGTAGATCGCCAGCTCGGCGACTTTCCTGCTGGTTTCGGCGTCGAGGTACTCGTAGGTTTCCTGAACCTTCAGCTGCTCGGCCTCAATGGCTGCCTTGCGGTCGTCGAGTTCGTCGGCTGCGGCCGTTCCGCTGAAGGCGAGCGTCAGCGCCAGCATGGCGGATGCCACCACGCCGGCCGTGGTTTTGCGCAGGGCAGGCTTCGGCGCCTGACTCGAATGCGCGCTAACCATTGATGGAACCGTCCATGGAGTTTGTCAGCTTTCTTTCCAGAGTTTGCAACACTCTAAACCCTTAAGTACCTGCGAAGCGTCAGCAGCGAGGATATTCCTGCCAGGAGTGCCCCAACAACGAGTAATACCGGGCTGAGGACCAGTACCTGCTGGGCGGAGATAAACGCTGTTGCGGGATAGGCCTTGGCCAGCGCACCGATGAAAAAGTGTGCCACTGCCCACAGCGTACCTGATGCCAGGACGGCGCCGATGACCGCAGCGATGACGCCCTCGAGAACGAACGGCAGCTGGATGACTGCCTTGGAGGCTCCCACCAGGCGCATGATGCCTGTCTCCCGGCGGCGGCTGAAGGCCGAGAGGCGGATGGTGGTGGCAATCAGCAGAATGGCACACACCAGCATCACGCCGGCAATTATCAGCGCAATCAGCGAAGCCAGGTTCATAAAGGAGAAGACCTTCTCCAAAAGTTCACGCTGGTCGCTGACTGTTTCCACTCCGGGCATGGAGGAAAACGCTTCATTAATGACTTCATACTTTTCCGGATCCACGAGGGAAACGCGGAAGGACTCCGGCAACTGGTCTGCCGTCACCGAGTCGACCAGCGGGGAATTGGCGAACTGGTCCCTGAAGTGGCTCAGCGCGGTTGCCTGGTCTTCGTAGTCCACGGAAGCCACGTACTGGGCAAAGGCCGGGGAATTCAGCTGCTCCTCGATGGCCTGGCGCTGCTCATCCGTCACCGGGCCGGAGGCACATGAGGGCGTGGTTGAGGAGTCGACGCAGAGGAAGACCGCCACCTGCACCTTGTCATACCAGTAACCCTTCATCTGCCCGATCTGCAGCTGCAGCAGGCCGGCCGCACCGACGAAGGTGAGTGACACGAAGGTCACGAGGATAACGGAGACCACCATGGACAGGTTCCTGCGGATACCCGAGCCGATCTCGCCGAGGATGAATGCCAGCCTCATTTGACTGCCCCCGCTCCTGCTGCGCCGTTTCCGCTGCCCGGCGATTCGACGTCGGCCGCTTTGGCTGCATCGTCCTGCCTGATGACGGCTCCCTGCTGCGTCTGCGGTGCGCCCAAGTAGATGCCTTCACGCTCGTCACGCACGATCTTTCCGTGGTGCAGTTCGACGACGCGCTTGCGCATCGCGTTCACAATGTCGTCGTCGTGGGTTGCCATCACCACGGTGGTGCCGTTCTGGTTAATCCGGTCCAGCACCTTCATGATTCCCTGCGAGGTGGTGGGGTCCAGGTTTCCGGTGGGCTCATCGGCGAGCAGGATCCCGGGCTTGTTGACGATGGCGCGGGCGATGGCGACACGTTGCTGCTCGCCGCCGGAAAGCTCATGCGGCAGGCGGTCTTCCTTGCCTTCCAGCCCGACAGTCTTCAGGACCTCGGGCACTGAGTCGCGGATGACGGCGCGGCTGCGGCCGATGACCTGCATGGCGAATGCCACGTTCTGGAACACCGTTTTGTTGGGCAGCAGGCGGAAGTCCTGGAAAACGACGCCGATTCCACGCCGCAGGCGCGGTACGCGCCAGCTGGGAATCTTGGCGACATTTGATCCGGCCACGTAAACGGTCCCCCGGGACGCGTGCTCTTCCTTGAGGATGAGCCGGATGAAAGTCGATTTGCCCGATCCGGAGGCTCCAACCAGAAACACGAACTCTCCGCGGTCCACTTCGAGGTTCACGGAGTTCAGGGCAGGCCTGGAATTGCGGTCATAGACCTTGGTGACGTTGTCAAAAGTGATCATGTCTGCTTAGCGCCCATCGGTGCGGCCGGAAGACGGGCCTTGGTTTGGGATAAGGGCGCCGGCTGTTCGACTATATCGACGGTTCTACTCGAACGTGCAGATTCCGCCCGGTGTGTCGCCGCCCGCCGCCGCGCCCGTCGGACCGGCGCTGCGGCGCACCTTTTTGAGCCCTCCTTCACCGGCTGGACCATCCCCCGTCCATGGGGTAGGAGGACCCGGTGGCCATACCGGCACTCGGTCCGGCCAGCCATCCGGCAAGGGAGGCAACCTCTTCCGGTTCCACCAGCCGCTTCACTGCGGGCTCCGTCAGCAGGACGGAAGTGAGGACTTCCGTTTCGGAAATGCCGTGGATTCGGGCTTGGTCGGTTATCTGCGCTTCCACCAGGGGTGTGCGGACATACGCAGGGCAGATGCAGTTCGAGGTCACGCCGTGCGGGCCGCCTTCGAGCGCCGTCACTTTGGACAGGCCCTCCAGTCCGTGCTTGGCGCTGACATAGGCACTCTTGAACGCCGAGGCACGCAGCCCGTGGACGCTGGAAATGTTGATGATGCGTCCGAAGCCGCGGGCGTACATTCCGGGCAGTGCCGCCCGGATCAGCAGGAACGGCGCCTCAAGCATCAGGCGGTGGATCAGCCGGAAAGTCTCCGGGTCGAACTCCTCGATGGCAGCGATGCGCTGGATTCCCGCGTTGTTCACGAGAATGTCGGTGTCCAGCACCAGGTCTTCCAGGGCCGAAGTCTCGCTCAGGTCCACATGCCATGCCGTGCCGCCGATATCGTCGGCGACCCGGGCGGCGGCCGCCGCGTTCAGGTCCGCCACGGTGACCTTGGCACCCAGAGCGGCAAAGTGGCGGGCGCAGGCTTCACCGATTCCGCTGGCGCCGCCGGTTACGACGGCGGTGCGCCCGGCAAGCTCCGCACCGCCGGTTCCGCGCTTCGCCGCGCTGACCTGCCCGGTCCCGCCGTCGGATATTTTGGCGCCGGATGTTCCGCCGCCGGGTGTTTTGGCGCCGGTTGTCTTACCGCCTTGCTGGGCCATGGCACTGCTCCTGACCGTTCGGCTGCACCGGTGCGCAGCCTCGGAGCAGCATCATCGCACTCGACGGCCCGCCCGGCGAGCTCCCGGCGGCAGCTTGGACCCGGGGCTACTTGCGGGCCGAGACGCTGCCGTTCGCGCGCCAGCGGATCCCTGCATCGATGAAGTCGTCGATCTCGCCGTCGAAGACCGCTGAGGTGTTGCCGACTTCGTGTTCGGTGCGCAGGTCCTTGACCATCTGGTACGGGTTCAGTACGTAGGAGCGCATCTGGTCGCCCCAAGATGCCTTTACGTCTCCCGCGAAGGCCTTCTTCTCGGCGTCCTCCTGCTCCTTCTTCAGCAGCAGCAGGCGCGACTGCAGGACGCGCATGGCCGCAGCCCGGTTCTGCAGCTGCGACTTTTCGTTCTGCATCGAGACCACGGTGCCTGTGGGGAGGTGGGTCAGGCGAACAGCGGAGTCAGTGGTGTTCACTGACTGTCCGCCGGGGCCCGAGGAACGGAAGACGTCCACCCGGATGTCATTGTCGGGAATGTCGATGTGGTCGGTCGGCTCAATCAGCGGAATGACCTCGACAGCGGCAAAGGATGTCTGCCGGCGGCCCTGGTTGTCGAACGGGCTGATGCGGACCAAGCGGTGCGTGCCGGCCTCCACGACCAGGGTGCCGTAGGCATAGGGGACCTTGACCTCGAAGGTGGCCGACTTGAGTCCGGCCTCCTCTGCGTAGGAGGTGTCCAGGACCGTGGTGGGATAGCCGTGGCGTTCGGCCCAGCGCAGGTACATCCGCAGCAGCATTTCGGCGAAGTCGGCAGCGTCCACTCCCCCGGCGCCGGAACGGATGGTCACGACGGCTTCGCGCTCGTCGTACTCACCGGAGAGCAGCGTCACCACCTCCAGCTGAGACAGCGACTTGCGGAGGGATTCCAGCTCGACGGCGGCTTCTGCCTTGGAATCGGCGTCGGCCTCATCCTGGGCCAGCTCCACCAGTACCTCAAGGTCGTCGATGCGGGATTCCAGCTTTTCCAGCCGTTCCAGCGCTGTCTGCCGATGCGAAAGCTTGGACGTGATCTTCTGCGCCTCTGAGGGGTCGTCCCAGAGATCCGGAACTCCCGCCATTTCACTCAGTTCGGCGATGTCCTCTTTAATCGCTGCGACATCCGAGACCTGCTCGATGGAGGCAAAGGTGGACCTGAGGGCGCGGATCTCCGCGGGAAAATCGATTTCAGCCATGGTAATTACAGCCTACGCCATGAGTCCTCGCCGCTGCTGTCCCGCGAAGCGTGCCGCCCGGCTGCCGCGGGTTTACGGCCCTCCCCGGCCTGCCGTTTCCCGGATTCCGCGTGCCCGGACGTATCTTGGTTCTGTCAGCGAACAGTTCCCGGGAGATCCCCGGAAGGAGCCCAATGTGAGCAACCGGAATGCCGAAGAAACCGCCGCATCCCTGCCCGTCCGCCACCCGGAATCCGGACGCCGGTACTCGCTGGAAGAACTCGAGGCCCTCGCCCGTGAGGGAGATCCCTGGGCCCTGACGAAGACCGACGAATGGGACCAGCATTTTTCCAACGAGTACCGCGTCACAATGAAGGACCGGTGCCCGGATCCGGACTGCGACCAGTTCGGTGAGCCCGCTACCTTCTGTTACGGAGATGACGGCGAGCTGCTGGACATTGACCACGGCGGATGGGCGCATCCCCCTGCTGCCGCCGAACAGCAGGCCAAAGCGTCCTGACCGAGCCGGCCTCCTACTGGCTGAGGCGCGCGCGGGCCTCGGCGACCGCGGTGATCGGGATTCCATCCGGCACCAGGAAGTTCACCAGCGGCGGATGTACGACGCCGGTGAGCACCACCCGGGCCGTGCGGCCGTCGGCTGTTCCGGTTTCACCGGCAACGGTGAGGCCCGGAAGGCGGTCCCCCGCGTTAGTGGCCGCCAGGTACCTGTTCACCTCGGCCTGAACCGCCGCGGGGGCCAGCACGGCCGCCGGCCCTCCGGCGGATCCGGCCGCGGGCCCCAGCGAGAAGGTATCCGCTGCCGCCAGCGCCGCACCGTCCGCGGTGGAGAGGAGCTTCTTGTGCCCGAGGTAGAGGGCGGAGGCACCCATCACCACGGTGACCACCAGCAGACTTACCAGAAGGTATCCGATGATCAGGATCGTGACCTGGCCGTCCTCGCCGCCGGCCCGGGAATGCAGGCAGGCACGGAACCGGGCTGCCCCCGGCAACCGGCTCATCCGTACCGCTCCACAATCTGGGTGGAAGTGGCGTCCACGGTTACAGGGGCGAAATCCGTTCCGGAGAACCCGGACCCCAGCGGCAGCGGCACATCGAAACGCACCAGGACAGTCACGGTCGAGCCGGGCGCCAGGCACTCAGCGGAACAGGCAATATCCAGCAGCAGACCCGCCGGTTCGAATCCGAAATCGGTGAACGCCAGTTCGGCGGCCATCGTGGCCTGCTGCTCGCCGATGAACGGGTCTCCGGAAGCGACGTACACCTTCGCCGCCGATTCCGCGGCGCCGGTTGCGGCGAAGGCGGCACCCTGCACCTGGCCGGCCGTAACAATGAGGTAGATAACCGGCACGAGCAGCACCAGTCCGAGGAAGATGAACTCCACCAGTGCGCTGCCGTTCTCGGCATCGCCGGTTTTCAGTGCCGCTGTTCCGGCGGCCGGGTCAGTCGCCGGCACCGGCCGTGTCATAGCCCCAGACTCCATGTCCGGTCACCTCCAATCCCCCGCTGGGCCCCAGGAACCCCACCACCGGCAAGGGTGCCCGGACCGTGACCTGCAGCATTCGCACTCCGCCGTGAGTGGTTTCGGAAAAGCTGACGTCCTCCGCCAGCGAGTCATTGAGCGCAAGGCGGATCAAGTCAGCTGTGCGGTCTGCGCCGTCGGCCGGGGTCCGGTCCGCCAGGGTGCCGTAGCGTGCGCCCGACGCGGCTGCATCGATCAGGGTGTTCCGGACATGCAGCACCAGCGCCAGCTGGATGATCGACATGAACAGCAGCGTCAGCAGCGCCCCGACCATGACAAAGTCCACCACCGCAGACCCGCTTTCGCGGCCGGTGGCGCCGGTGTGCCCGGCCCGGCCTGAACCGACCGGACCAGAACCGGTCTGGCCTGAACCGGTCAGGGGCCGTTGACCTTGCTCATCGCGGACTCGAACATGGTCCTCAGCGAGGTTTCCGCCAAGACCATGATGACCGCGACCAGCGTCGCCGACATGAGCGTGATCATCACCCATCCCGGTACGTCGCCGCGCTCGCGGTCCCCGCCTGTCACGGTTTGGGACAAGCGGACGATCAGCGCGGTGCCGAGCAGAAGCAGGATGCGGCGTGGGTTGATGGTGCGCATGGGAAGTTCCTTTCATTGGAGGGGCCTAGAGTCCGATTCCCAGCAGGGATATGCCGGGAAAGATCGAGAAAAGCACAGTCAGGGGAAGCACGCCGAAAACCAGTGGAACCATCATGGCGATCTCCTTCTTGCCGGCGCTTTCCATCAGTTCGCGCTTGGCCAGGTCCCGGACGTCCTGGGACTGTGCACGCATGACATCGGCCAAGGGAGTGCCGCGCTCGATTGCGACGGTCAGTCCGTCGACAAACCTGGACAGCGGCGCCAGCCGGACCCGGTCGGAGAAGTGCTGCAACGCACTGGAAAGGGGCACTCCGGAGCGGGTTTCCGCGAGGATCCGTGCAAACTCGCCGGCGAGTTCACCGTGGGCCGTCCGGGCGATCCGTTCCAGGGCGCCGTTGGCGCTTTCCCCGGCTCCGACCGCGAGCGCCATCATTTCCGCGAGGCTTGGGAATTCGGCAAGCATGCGGGTTTCGCGGTTCTTGATTTGTGCGCTCAGCCGGTAGTCCCTCAGGGTGAAGCCCAGGACCGCACCCAGAATGGTGCCTGCTATGACGCCGGGAACGCCGGCCTTGTCCGCGCTGGCCATCCACACCGTGATCGTGCCGCCGGCAAGAAAACCGCCTCCGGTCCAGAGCACCTGTTCCGCCCGAAAATCCAGGACGCTCGTGTTCCGTCCGGCGCGTTCCAACCGGCGTTCCAAGTCACGCGTCACCGGATTTATCCGGTTCAGCCGGCGGACCGCCAGGTGCAGGGCCGGCCGCAGGATCCGTTCCAAGGGGCCGAACGGGGTGAGGTCGCCTGCCGGTGCAGCCAGCAGGCGCGATCCGTGTCCTCCGGTTCGCAGCTGCGGCCCGATGCGTTCGCTGAAGGTGACCGGTCGCAGTGGAGGCAGCCGGAGAGCCGCGAACCAGAGCGATGAGCCCAGGGCAACACCGAAGAAAACGGCCAGGAACCAGGGGCCGCTCATCGGAGGACCCGCTCTTCCTCAGGCAGGGCACCGATTCCCAGCATCAGCCGGTAACAAACCACCGAAATCACGATGCCGGCAACCAGCACCGTCGCCCCGGCCGCTGAGTTGTAGGCCACGATGGCTTCCGGCCGGGAGGCGAGGAGCATCAGGACGATCCAGGGGGCGGCGACGGCCAGGCGCGCGGCATTGACAGTCCACGACTGGCGGGCCAGCAGTTCGCTGCGGGTCCTGGCATTGTCCCGCAGGAATTCGTTGAGGGTCCCCAGCAGCCGGCCCAGATCCGATCCGCCGACCTCGCGGGTCAGGCGCAGCGCTTCCACGATGCGGTCAGCGACGGGATCCGCGAGATTGGCTTTCAACCGCGACAGGGAATGGTCGAACTGTCCGCCGGACCGGTAATCCGCAGCAAATTCCCGGAACGGCTGCCGCAGTTCTTCGGGTCCGTTCTCGCCCAGCTGGATCAGGGCTTCGGGCAGGGACAGCCCCGCCCGGATCGCCGAACGCAGGTGGTCGACGGCATCCGGCCAGAGCTCGGCCCGGGAGGTCCGCTGCTTCCGGGCCTGCCAGCGGACCAGAAACAGCGGCACGCCGGCTCCGAACAGCCCAAAGCAGGCGGCCACCGGCACAGCCCCGGTACCAGCCAGGACCAGCAGCGCCACGAGAAGTCCCGCGGCGATGCTGGCGGCGACCACGGCGCGCGGCGTCACCCGCTGGATTCCGGCCTGCATCAGTTCGTCTTCCAGCCGGCTGGTGCGCGGCTTGCGGGCAGCCGCCGGCGGAACCGCCCAGCAGGCCCGCCAGATCAGGAACAGACCCAGCCCCAGCAGCAGCCCGACGGCCGCGCTCACGGCTGCACCTCAAGGAGCTCCGCTACGTTGAACCCGGCGCGGGCAAACTTTTCGGGTGCCGGCATTGACGCAGCGGTGACCTCGAGCCGCCCGTCGGTGCGCTGGAAGATGGAGGAGGTTTCAATGATGCCGTTTTCGACCCGGCTGCCCAGTGCCAGGATCTCCATCACCTGCCGTTTTCCGGCGGCGTTCCGGGCGCAGTGGACCACCAAGTCGATGCAGGAGGCCACGGTGGGAACCACGAAGGCGCTGGAGATGTTCTCGCCGGCCAGCAGTGGAAGAGTGCAGATTTTCGTGACTGCATCATGGGCGCTGTTGGCGTGCACGCTGCACATCCCCGGCAGGCCCGAGTTCAGCGCAATCAGCATGTCCAGGCTCTCCGCCTCCCGGACCTCCCCCACGATCAGCCGGTCCGGGCGCATGCGGAGGGCTTCCTTAACCAGTCTCCGCAGCGGAATCTCCCCCATTCCTTCCAGGTTCGACTGCCGGCACTGCAGTCCCACCACGTCACGCAGCGGCAGCTGCAGCTCGAAGATCTCCTCGACTGTGACGACCCGCTCCCGCGGCCCGATCGAAGCACCCAGGCAGTTCAGCATGGTGGTCTTCCCGGCCTGAGTGGCTCCGGAGACAAGGACGTTAAGGCCGCTGGAGACGGCGGCACCCAGGAATCTGGCCGCCTGCGGGGTCAGCGTGCCAAGTTCGACCAGGTGCTCCAGCCGGCTGGCCCGGGCAATGAACTTGCGGATGTTCACCGCCCAGTGGCGCCGGGTAATGTCAGGAATCACCACGTGCAGGCGGGAACCGTCCGGCAGCGACGCGTCCACGAACGGCGAGGAAAGATCCAGCCGGCGGCCCGAGCTTTTCAGCATCCGCTCCACCAGGTCCCGTATCTGGTCTGCGGAGAGAACCAGGGAGGTTAGCTCCGACCGTCCGTCGCGGGCGGCATAAATTTCGGTGGGTGAATTGATCCAGACTTCTTCCACGGTGGGATCGTCCAGCAGCGGCTGCAGGGCTCCGAACCCGGCGACGGCGTCGAACACGCGCCGGCGGGCCTGCTCCAGGATGCCGAGGGGCGGCAGCGAACCAAGGAGGGAACGCTCGTCGTAATCGGTCACCGCGTCTTCAACCAGGCGACGGACTTCCGCGAGCTGGCTCGCAGGGTCCAGACCGCGGACGCGGATCAGTTCCCGTACCTCGTCCTCCACTATCGCAACCGCATCCACCGCTGTCCCCCGGACTTAGCACGGCAGGGACCTGTGGATCATCCGCGCCGTAAGACTGGCGTGGCCTGTTTGCGGCCACGGCGGTCAGCCTAGGAGTGCGGGCGGGCTTTTGCGAGGGTAGCCCCGGATGTGTGGATAAACCGGGTAGCCGTACCCGCCTTGCGCACAGCCGGACTCAGTAGTTCTCCGCTGCCGGCAGGCCCAAGTACTCCTCGAGGGTGGCTGTGGCGTGGCGGTGCATGCTCTGCGCCACGTCCGCCCCGACAAAACGCAGGTGCCAGGGCTCGTACGCGTACCCCGTCGTAGCCGATGCGTCGGCCGGATAGCGGACGATAAAGCCAAAGCGGTGGGCGTTTTCCGCTGCCCAGGCTCCCGCTGCCGTCTCCTCAAAGCAGGCTTGCAGCGAGCAGGTGCCGTCGGGAGCCGCAATATCCACCGCGAGTCCGGTCTGGTGCTCGCTGTGGCCGGGGCGGGCAGAGATCGTGTCAGCCGTCTCCCGGCCATACTGTGCCACGTAGCTGTTGTACAGGCCGGCCTGCTGCTCGTAGGACCGGTAGCCGCTGACGATGCTCATGGCGACGCCGTCAGCTGCCGCTCCGTCCTTGAGCTTCCCGAAAGCGGAGGCGGCCTCACTGCGCAGCGGGTGTCCGTCCACGTCAACCAGGTTTTCGGGCACATGGGTGGCCGGGTTCAGGGGCCGTTGCTTGTTAACGACGACGGCGGTGTCCGTTGCATCGTCAATGGCGCGGTCGACCACGAGCGCACCCCGACGTGCAGTGGAGATCGTGCCCCGCTCGAAGTGCTGCGTGCAGCTTCCCTCCAGGCAAACCTGGGCGTCGACCGGATAACCGAGGGTGCCTGATTCGGAGCCCTCGGCAGCCCACGCTGAATGGATGGCCCCGCGAACCGGGTAGGTACCGGTGTTCGGCGACCAGATCGTGGCGCCGTAGTAATGGTTACGGACGCATCCGCCGTCGCGCAAGCCGCAGCTTGCCTCACGGGAGGGCAGCGCCAGGGGAACGGCCGCATCCTTCGGCGCCGGGGACACTGTGTCCAGGCGCGACGGTTCGGCCGCGCCAAGGACCGCCAGGAGCGCCGCGGCAGCGAGCAGGACCGGAACGGGCTTGCAGTAGCGCCGATTCATGGGTCTCCTGGTTTTCGCTTGCGATTCGTACATGGCCTGGTTGGCAGTTTACGCGGTTCGCATCCCGCCCATTGTGCCTGATACGGGAAACCGCATCGGCCGCACCGCATTCAGCTTGCGGATCCGAACAGCCCAGGCCAAGATCCGTGGGCACCGGCCGTACACCTGGCCCAACATTTGGGACCACTCGATCCGCGAACACCGCGCGTGCCGCGGCCTAGGGCCGGTTGGACGAATCCCTCTTCAGCAGCGTAAACAGACCTATTACAACGAATATTCCGCCTAGGATAAACAGTGCCATCGAGCCTACCGCCAGCCCGGTTGCCGCGATCCCGGCAACAAGACCGGCCGCCACATTTACTCCCAGCATCGCCTCACCCTCCGCTTTGTATTGCGCGGCCCACAAGTCGCGCTCTTTGTGGGTGATCTTTTTACGGAGTATTTCCATCCAGGACGCGAGAATCCATCCGCCACGTACGCAAGCCAAGATCTCCTTGGGGACTATAGTCACGGCGATAAGGATGTCCCACTTGTCCTTGAACGGAACGCGAAGGGCAATCTTGAAGTTAATGGCTATGAATAAGAGGGGCACGAGCAGTCCCCACCAAATTATTGTCAAGGCGTCCAGGTATAGTGCCAGGGAAACTACCATCACCCAGAGCGCCCGTATTACAGGTCCGGCCAGATTGAGCATCTGGCTAACCCAATCCCTGATGGTCAGATGGTTGACCCCGAAGCGAAGCAGATCCTGCAGGGTACCCGCCTGCCACTTCATACGCTGCCCCCACAGGGACTTCAGGTTCTTCATCCCGTCGGTATATGCCCTGACGGTGGTGGATACATAGGTCTTGTATCCCGCTTCCCGAAGGCGGTAGGTCAGCTCGTAATCCTCCACAGCGCTTTCGTACGACCACGGTCCTTCCCGGTCGTCCCTGGCGGCAATCTCCCTCAGTGCCCTACCGGAGAATGCAGACCCGGCGCCCGCCAGGACATTGGTCCACCCATTATTCAGCCCCTGCTGGATGTTGTAAGCGTATTCCGATTTCTGTAGCCTGCACCAGAAACCGGGCTGCTGTATGGTGAACTTGGAAGTCGATCCTCCGAAGAGGCGCTTCCATGATTCCTTCTCCCAGTCTTCAATGGCATTGGGGGCAAGCACAGTGTCTGCGTCCATGGACACCACCAGATCAGAGTCACGGCCATAGAGATTCCACCCCGTATTCATGGCCTCGGACTTGCGGTGTTTTAGGCGGGGCAGGTCCATTACGATTACCGGGTACTTCTTGGCTACCTCCACCGTTTGGTCAGTACATCCATTGGCGATAATGATGATCTGGTCCGGCAGCCGGGTCTGCGCGAGAAGGGACTCTATGGTTTGCCCTATAGTTTGCTCCTCGTTATGTGCCGGTACTAGTACTGTGATATCCATTCCCTCCTCCTTCCCGTGCCGGGTGCCGGAATCATCGCTGCGCCCGCGTGACATCGGCCAGCGGTGCACCCCGTCCAATGGCGGCTGCCCGCCCGTCAAGAAACCGGGACAGGAAACTTGCGGTCTGGGGGGTCAGGAGGCCCAGCTCCACCAGGTGCTCCAGACGGCTGGCCCTTGCCGCATAGATCTCCGTCGGTGAGTTGATCCAGTTTTCCTCCACAGCGGGGGCGTCCAGCAGGGGCTGCAGGGAGCCGAACCCGGCTGCGGCGGCGTATGCCCGCCACGGTGCGTGCTCCATCGCTCCAAGGGGAGGAAGCTGCCCGAGGAGGGAGCGCTCGTCGTAATCCGTGACCGTGTCCTCGGCCAGGCGCCGCGCTTCGGCGATTTGGCTGGCCGGATCCAGTCCGCGCACGCGGATCAGCTCCCGAACCTTGTCCTCGGCAATTCCCACTGCATCCATTCGCTGACCTCCGGTAGGCTCCGGAAGGGTCGGCGGCTTCGTCCCTCCCGCGACGGTGGTGCAGCCGGTTATGGGCTGCGGCATCAGGTTATGGGCGCGGGAGAGCTTTGGCGAGCGTAGTGCAACGCGCGAAAAACCGGGTAAGAGTACCCGTACCTGTGTCAGGTAGGCGGAGATCAGTAATCCGCAGCCGGGGTTTCGGCCTGCAGGCCTATGCCACAGCCATTACCTGTGCCGGGCTTCAATCCTCGTACTCGTTGCTCCGGGCGCGCTGGAGACAATGGGCAACCTCGCCAACGCTGGACCGGGTTGAGATGCGGCAGGCACCGCAGGGGTGGGCCACCTCAATCCGTGTGCGGATCCAGGGCGCAACGCGGAATGGTGCCCGTTCCGGAATTATGCCGGCACGGGAAGCGGCCTTGGAGAACTCCGCCTCCGGCCTTTCAGCCGCATGGCCGGAGCCTCGACACAAATGTAGCTGGCCAGCGCCAGCGGCAAAATGCCGGCGAATGCCAGGAGGAGGCAGGCGGGCAGCGAGAGCGCCGGCAGCCAGACTTCCAGAAGGTTCTGCACCGGAACCCCGTAAATGTAGACACCGTAGGACAGATCCTGCTTTGCGCCGATCTTCCGCAAAGGGAGCACCGCCCCCACCACGAAGACAACCAAAGCAAACGGCAGCGGAGCCAGGACAGCAGCGGTTCCGGTCAGTATCGATGCGAGGAGCAGGGCAAGGGACACTGCCAGCGCCGGAACGACCGTTATTCGCTTCGCATTCAGATAAAGAAGTGCTCCACCCGTAAACGCTGCGATAAGAGGCGGTGCCATGGTGAGTTCGCTGGGCGGTACCAGACCGGCATGGGCAGCCAGGGATGCGCCGGTGGCAGCCAGGAACACCGCCGCCGTGAGGACGTTGCGGCGGGCCCGAGTCGCGGCGATGCCGACAATCCCTATTCCGAGATAGCAGCAGCCCTCCCAAAACAGGCTCCACAGGGCTCCGTTCCAGATTTCACCCTCAGCCAGTGTGGACCCGATGCCCGCCTGCGAAATGAACGGAGGATAAAGAAGGAAATTCCGGAGGATATAGGTCAGGGCTTCCGCGGGGACAAAGGACCCCGCGGACCCGAGAGCAACTGACAACGGTGCAAAAACAAATGCCACCATAATCAGGGCGACCAGGAAACCCGGAAAGATTCGCAGGAAACGGGCCCGGAAAAACCGGGATGCCGGTTGACCGTTGAACCTGCTCCGGGTAATCAAGTAGCCCGAGATTCCGAAGAACCCGAGAACCGACCACGCGCCAAGCGTCCGTCCGCCCAGGGAGGGTTCATCACCGTGCCCGCCGATTACCCATGAGTGGGACACCACTACCAGGCACGCCAGTATTAGGCGGATGGCATTGAGGGAATTGTTTTTGGGATCGAACAGTTCCCCCAGCGTCATTCGTAATGGCGAGCGGCTGGGCAGCAGAGGTGGCGCAGATAGGGACATGGACCGATCTTTCGAGTTATCCATCGGGATTGGGAGCCGGCCGAGTAATTTCACGACACGGCTACTCGTGAGCGACCACAAGACTACTTGCATTTCTTTCCAAAAGTGGCCGGCCGGAAACCCGGCCGGCCACTTTATAATCACCGCATTTCCCGCTCCTGCGGCAACGCGGGCACTGCTATTTCTGCGCGAGGAGCTCCATGAGGTACTGGCCGTACCCGCTTTTGACCAACGGCTCGGCCAAACGGCGCAGTTCGTCGTCGTTGATGTTGCCCAGTCGCCACGAGATTTCCTCGGGGCAGCCGATGGACAGGCCCTGCCGCTTCTGGACGGTGCGGATGAATTCCGAGGCCTCGTTCAGGGAGTCGAAGGTTCCGGTGTCCAACCATGCCGTGCCGCGCGGAAGGATCTCCACCTGGAGCTTTCCCTTCTCCAAGTAGATGCGGTTCACATCGGTGATCTCCAGCTCGCCCCGCGGGGAGGGCTTCAGGTCGCGGGCAATTTCGATGACGTCGTTGTCATAGAAGTAGAGTCCCGGCACCGCATAGTGGCTCTTGGGCTTGGACGGCTTCTCCTCCAGGGAGATGGCACGGCCTTCGCCATCGAACTCGACGACGCCGTAGGCGGTGGGGTCCGCCACCCAGTACCCGAACACCGCTCCGCCGTCGATGTTGGCGAAGCGCCGAAGCTGCGTCCCCATTCCGGCACCGTAGAAAATGTTGTCGCCCAGGACCAGGGCAACGGGTCCGGTGCCAATGTGCTCAGCGCCGAGGACGAACGCCTGCGCCAAACCGTCGGGAGAGGGCTGCTGCTTGTAGGTGATGCTGACGCCGAAGCGGCTTCCATCCCCCAGCAGGCGCTGGAACTGATCCGCGTCATGGGGTGTGGTGATGATCAGGATGTCCTTGATCCCGGCGAGGATCAGGGTCGACAGCGGATAGTAGATCATTGGCTTGTCATAGACCGGCACCAGCTGTTTGCTGACGCCAAGGGTGATGGGGTGCAGCCGTGAACCGGTACCGCCGGCCAGTATTATTCCTCGCATAGACCTCATCTTTGCCGGTCTGCTATAGGACGGCAAATCCGGTAGTGTTGATCTACATGCAGAAACTCCTCGTGACCGGCGGCGCCGGCTTTATTGGCTCGAACTTTGTTCGCTACACCCTTGCCAACACCGACCATCACGTCACAGTGCTCGATGCGCTGACCTACGCCGGCAACCTTGAGTCCCTGAACGGGTTGCCCGCTGAGCGCTTCACTTTCGTCCACGGAAACATCTGCGACGCAGAGCTGGTGGACCGGCTGGCAGCAAACGCCGACGTCATCGTGCACTACGCCGCCGAATCCCACAACGACAACTCGCTGCATGACCCGCGTCCCTTCCTGGACACCAACATCATCGGTACGTACACCCTGATCGAAGCTGCCCGGAAGCACGGCGTCCGGTTCCATCACATCTCCACCGACGAGGTCTACGGTGACCTGGAACTCGACGATCCGGAGCGGTTCACGGAATCCACCCCGTACAACCCCTCCAGCCCGTATTCCTCGACGAAGGCCGGCTCGGACCTGCTGGTGCGTGCCTGGGTTCGCTCATTCGGCCTGCAGGCCACGATCAGCAACTGCTCCAACAACTACGGGCCCTACCAGCATGTGGAGAAGTTCATTCCGCGGCAGATCACCAACGTGATCGACGGCGTCCGCCCCAAGCTCTACGGCGCCGGGGAAAACGTGCGGGACTGGATCCATGCCGACGACCATTCCTCAGCGGTCCTGCGGATCATCGACAAGGGCGAGATCGGCCAGACCTACCTCATCGGTGCCGACGGCGAGAAGAACAACAAGGAAGTTGTCGAACTGATCCTGCGTTCCATGGGCCAGCCTGCCGACGCGTATGACCAGGTGATTGATCGGCCCGGCCACGACATGCGGTACGCCATCGACTCCTCCAAGCTGCGCAATGAGCTGGGCTGGAAGCCGGCATTCTCGAACTTTGAGCAGGGGCTCGAGGACACGATTGCCTGGTACCGGGAGAACGAGGCCTGGTGGCGGCCGCAGAAGGACGAGACCGAAGCAAAGTACAAGGTTCAGGGACAGTAAATATGACACTGGAGTTTTCCAAGCCGCTCGTCCCCCATGAGACGCCGATTCCCGGGGTCGTCCTTTATGACCTCCCTGTTCACGGGGATAACCGCGGATGGTTCAAGGAGAACTGGCAGCGGGAGAAGATGCTCGCGCTCGGGCTGCCCGATTTTGGTCCCGTGCAGAACAACATTTCCTTCAACGAAAAGTCCGGCACCACCCGCGGCATCCACGCCGAGCCTTGGGACAAGTACATTTCCGTGGCGACCGGCCGGATCTTCGGCGCCTGGGTCGACCTGCGCGAGGGCCCCTCGTTCGGAACCGTATTCACGGCCGAGCTGGGCCCGGACTCGGCCATCTTCATTCCCCGCGGCGTGGGAAACGCGTTCCAGACGCTCGAAGACAACACTGCGTACACGTACCTGGTCAATGACCATTGGAGTGCCGATGCGCAGGGCCAGTACACGTTCCTGAACCTGGCCGACGAGACCGCCGCCATCAACTGGCCGATCCCGCTGGAGCAGGCCGAACTCTCGGCGAAGGACAAGGCGCATCCGAGGCTGGCCGACGTCGTGCCCATGGCTGCGAAGAAAATCCTGGTCCTGGGTGCCGACGGACAGCTCGGGAAGGCCTTGCGCGCCGCCTATGCCGGCGAGTCCAACGTGGAGTTTGCCACCCGCGCCGACTTCGACCTCACCGATCCGTTGGCCTTCGCCGACCGGAACTGGAAGAACTACTCCACGATCATCAACGCCGGCGCCTACACCGCGGTCGATGCCGCCGAGACTCCCGAGGGGCGTGCCGCTGCCTGGGAGATCAACGTGAACGCAGTAGCCCGCCTGGCCCGCGCCGCGACGGAGAACCGGATAACCCTGGTTCAGGTTTCCTCCGACTACGTCTTTGACGGTACGGCAGCCGAGCACCCCGAGGATGAGCCGTTTTCACCGCTCGGCGTGTACGGGCAGACGAAGGCTGCCGGTGACGCCGTTGTGTCGGCAGTTCCGGCGCACTACATCGTGCGGACCAGCTGGGTCATCGGTGAAGGCAACAACTTTGTCCGCACCATGGCTTCGCTGGCGGAGCGGGGCATCAGCCCCGCGGTGGTCAATGATCAGATCGGCCGGCTCACCTTCACCGAGGACCTTGCCGCCGGCATCCGGCACCTCGTGGAGACAGGCGCCCCGTTTGGCACCTACAACCTCACGAACGACGGCGATCCGGTCTCCTGGGCCGATGTCGCCGCCGATGTCTACGAGACCCTCGGCCGGGCACGCACGGATGTGACCGGGGTGAGCACGGCAGAGTATTTCAAGGGGAAAGCCGGCGTGGCCCCGCGGCCGCTGAACAGTGTCCTTGCCTTGGACAGGATCCGTTCCACCGGTTTCGCACCGGTCGAAGCCTCAGTCCGGCTGGGTCAGTACCTTTCTCCAAAAGCTTCAGCAACCAGCAATATGGGATACTAAACGAGTGAACCGAACATGGATCGTTATTCCGATGTACAACGAAGCCACTGTGGTTGGTTCGGTTATCGAGGATCTCCGCCGGGTCTTTCCGCATGTGGTCTGCGTTGACGACGGCAGCCGCGACGGCTCCCAAGACGCAGCCCGCGCTGCAGGTGCCGTGGTGGTGCAGCATCCGATCAACCTGGGCCAGGGCGCGGCCCTGCAGACCGGCATCGAATATGCGCTTTCCGACCCCGGAATGACCAGCATCGTTACCTTTGATGCCGATGGGCAGCATCGGGTTGTCGACGCTCAGGCGATGGTGGCCCGGCTGGAAGCCGGCGAAGCCGACATCGTGCTGGGTTCCCGTTTCCTGGACAACCGGACCCAGATCTCGAAGGCCAAGCGCCTGGTGCTGAAGACCGCGGCCATCCAGTCGCGCCTGGCCACCGGAATGAACCTGACGGATGCGCACAACGGACTGCGGGCCATGAACCGCGACGTTGCCTCCCGACTGCATTTGACCCAGAACCGCATGGCCCATGCCTCGGAGCTCGTCAACCAGTTGGCCGTGATGAAACCGCACTGGGTGGAGCACCCGGTGGAAATCATCTACACGGACTACTCGAAGTCCAAAGGCCAGTCCTTGCTGAACTCGGTCAACATCCTGGCAGAACTCTTCTTTAGGTGAGCTAAGTGCTACTAATCGTCCAGATCGTCCTCGTCCTGGCAGTCATCCTCGTCTCGCTGGTGCTTATGCGCGGCGGGGCAAACGCCCGCCACCTTGCCGTGCGCCGGATCATGCTGATGGTCTTCGCCCTGGCTGCGGCGCTGTCCATCTTCTTTCCGGACGTCCTTACCCGCGTAGCCAGCTTCCTGGGAGTGGGCCGCGGCACGGACCTCGTGCTGTATGCCACGATCGTCTGCTTCTTCGTGTTCATGGCCACCACGTACCAGCGTTTCCGGACCATGGAGAACTCTGTCACCGCCCTCTCCCGGCGCATTGCCCTCGATGAAGCACCCAAGCCGTGGGTGTCCGCAGACTTTGAGCTGACGGAGTCCCGGACCGATGGGGACCAGCAGCCGAAGGAAGCTCCGCGCTCCTGACGGCACGCACGAATTGCACCGCCACAGCACCGCAACAACCACAGCACCGTAAGAACCACAGCACCGCAACAAGAAGCGGGCGCCCCCCCCCCGGGGGGGGGGCGCCTTTTTTGGGCCCCCGCGGCCCGCGACCCCAAACCCCCCCCCCCCCTAAACCCCCACCCCCCCCAACACACCCCCGCCCCCCCCCCGGGGGGGGGGCGCCCGCTTTTCTGCCCGCACTGCGGCAGGAACCGAATCCGCCTAGCGGAAGAGGTGCTTCGCCAGCTTGGGGATCGCCTCTGTCTTCCGGCTCACCAGGGCGCGCCCGATCATGGTGGCTGCGTTCAGTCGTGAAGTGATGTGGAGGCGGGCGGACCGTGCGGCCCGGTTCCAGCCCATCCGGGAGAAACGCTCGGCTTCGCCTTCAAAGAACCGGCGCTCTTCGTCAAAGCGGCGGCCGTCCAAGGCACGAACCGAGGAATCGGATCCGGAATGGCGCCGGTACAGGAACGCGAGTTCCGGCGTCAGGACCATGGCTCCGCCGTCGGCGGCGATATCCAGGATCAGCGCCAGGTCCTGGACGACGTCGAATTCGCTCCGGAAGCCGATGCGCTTGATGACATCGGAACGCCAGGCGATGGACGGGAAGTAGTGCCAGCCGGCGTGCAGCAGGCTGGTGGCCAGCGCTTCACCTTGAAGCGCCCGCCGGTCATTTCCGCGAGGCGAGGCGGCCTTCTTCACCTGATCAACGAGCGGCTGCGTTGCCCGCCCCGCCTCATCGATAACCTGCACTCCGGGCTGGACAGCGGCGGCCTCGGGGAACTGCTCGAACGCCTCCACCACTACCGAGAGGTAGTTGGGCAGCATGACGTCATCCGCACCCATGATGACCACGATGGGGGCCTCCACCAGGCCCACGGCCTTGCGGTAGTTGCCGTTAGCGCCGAGGTTCACCTCATTGCGCTGGTAGGTCACCCGGGGATCGTCGATGGTGCCGAACCAGCGTGCGGGTTCAGGGTCCGGATAGCCGTCGTCGATGACCACGAGGCGCCAGTCCTGATGCTGCTGCCCCATCACGCTCCGGGCGGCTTGCTTCATGAGTTCCACGTCTCCGTAGTACGGGAACATTACATCAACGGCTGTCACGGCTAGTGGCTTCTTTCACTTCATACTGCAGGCTGCCCAACAGCGGCCGCAGATGGCAGCGCGGCTGCAGGCAGTGTGGAGACATGGGACATGTCCACTATATGGAAGCCGTCCGGCTAAGTCGAAACAGGCCACCGGGTAAACTTGTTGCGTCCGTGCCGCAGATCCTCGAGGAACCCATGACTTCCAGCAGTGCCAGGAACATTCAGACGCCCCAGGTTCGTGTCAGCGTCTGCATGGCGGCGTACAACGGAGCCGCCCACATCGCCGAACAGATCGATTCAATTCTTCCGCAGCTGGGCCCGGCGGACGAACTCGTGATCGTGGACGACGCCTCCACCGACGACACCGTAAAGGTGGTTTCCCGGATCGCCGATGACCGCATCCGCCTGATTTCCTCCAGCGACAACCGCGGATACGTACGGAATTTTGAGGCGGCCCTGACGCAGAGCCGGGGCGAGTACGTTTTCCTCGCGGACCAGGACGATGTCTGGCTCCCGGGCCGCGTGGAGGCAATGATCGCAGCGCTGCAGGACGCCGACGTCGTTGCCAGCAACTTTGGATTCTTCGGTCACCAGCCGCGCCGGATCGAGTCAATCCGGCTCCGGGCCGCGGACAGCTCCCGCCGCTGGGCAAACCTGTTTGCCCTCTGGATCGGTTATCGGCCCTACTTCGGCTGCGCCATGGCGTTCCGCCGCCCGGCGCGGGACCTCATCCTTCCCTTCCCCGATTTCCTGGACGAAACCCACGATCAGTGGATCGCGCTGGTGGGCAACCTCGCGGGGAGGATGGCTCATCTGGAACAGGACACCCTGGTGCGCCGGCTGCACGAGAACAACACCACTCCCAAACAGTGGCGCAGCCTGCGGCTCATCCTGAAAGCCCGGTTCATGCTCGTCCGGGCATTCTTCGAGGCCCGCGGCCGAATCCGCCGCTCGCGCCGCCAGCTGCACCCCTAGCTGTACTGAGACCGGCTAGTTGTACTGAGACCGGCTGCGGAGCCGGCCGTCAGCGACTCCCGCCGGGGGGGGGCATCCCCGGCGGGGATGCCCCGTCAGCGGCGCGGTGTGACCAGTTTGCTGCCTGCCGGGGAGATCTTTCCCATCCGTCCGGTCAGTGCATCCCGGATTCCCAAGCCGATCGCGGCGATCTGGCGGAGGCGGTGCGGCCCGTAAACCACGCGCACACCGTAGAACACCACTTCCAAGCCAATCCTGCGCAGCACCCACACCGGCTGCTTGGTCGCGTACCGGCGGTACATGACGATGCCGTTGCGGGTGATGTAGTAGACCCTGAACGGGGCATGGGAATGGACGAATCGTTTCTGTCCGCCGACGGTGACGTGCCAGGTTCCCAGGCGCATCGGCCTGGCGTCTCCGACGGCGTGAGTGATGTTGCACCCCGGCGCGATGATGGCTTTGAGTCCGTGCTGGCGGATCCGGGCCGTGTACTCGGAATCGACGCAGTCGATGAACAGGTCGTCTTCCAGCATTCCGACCGCTTCAAGCGTTGATGCCGGAATCAGAGTCCCCGACTGCATCGGGTCAAAGGCTTCAGGGAAGTCCTCCCCCGGCTTCTGGAGCATCACCGGAAGCCGGTTGTGGGATTCGGCGCAGACCATGCCCACGGGCACAGCCGCCCGCTTGGCGGCTTCCGCTGCCTGCAGCGCGCGCTCCACGTAATCCGGATCAAGCTCCGAATCCTGGTCCAGGGTCAGATACCATTCGGGGCTGAAGCGGCGCGCGGCAGCGATGCCGGCGTTGAGCGCCGCGGCAATGCCCATGTTGCTTTCCTGCCGGAGAACCAGGGCGCCGGCCGATTCGAGTCCGGCCAGCACCTCCGATACATCCTTCGGAGAACCATCGTCAACGACAACGACGTGGTCGACCTGCTTGAGCAGGCGTTCAACCTTCGCCACCAGGTCTGCCGGCGGGTTGAAGGCGGAGATAACGGCTGTTACTCCGATGGGAACAGACATGCGGGACACCTCTCGCTGAGCGAGTAATCGTTCGGAAATTGCGGCGGTGAATAGGGTGTTACGAGCCCAGGCGCACCGCGCCGCTGATGAGCTGCCCGGGACGGATGGTCCGCGGACGTTTGGCCAGGCCCTCGTACAAGCCGCGGAAGGCCGAGGAGGCCCAGACCTTCCGGTCCTTGGCCTGGGCACCCTGGCGAAGGGCGAGGACCGCCATGCCGGCACCCCAGCGCACCGGGTTCTGCAGCAGCGTGCGCGGCTGCGGGTCGAGGCGCCGCAGCCACAGGTTGTTGCGCAGGTAGTAAAAGAGGCGTCCACCCATGTCAGCCTGGTTTTTCTTCTCGGGGTGGTAGATGCGGCTTCCGGGGATCGCCACGCCGAAGGTGGCCCGGGAGAGCCTCCGGGTGTATTCGGCGTCATCGAACCAGATGAAGAAGTCGGCGTAGGGAAGCGGCATGCCGGCAGCGGCGCGGAGGTCGATCAGGACACCGACAAAGCTGGCGCTGTTGACGGCAATGCCGCCAAGCGCCGCCGCCTTGAGCTGCTTGGACACGTCGCTCGACAGGTCCGGAAGATGGCCCTCGTTGGGCTCACCGGCATCATTGACCACCAGCGAGGTGATGAATCCGGGTCGCTCGTCGGCGTTCTCCATGGCCTGGACCAGCGGACCCAAGCTGCCCTGCAGCGGTTCGGCGTCGTCATCCATCAGCCAGGCCGCATCGTGCCCGCGGGCGATGGCGTGCTCCAGCCCCCAGGCGAATCCACCGGCGCCGCCAAGGTTGTTTCCGGTTTCAAAAATCGTGATGTCCGGGAATTCGCTGCGGACCATGTCCGGGCCCCCGTCCGTTGATCCGTTGTCCACGAGAATGATCTCGTCCGGCCGGTGGTCCTGGTTCTGCAGCGCCGTAAGGCATTTGCGGAGCAGCTCAATGCGGTTGAAGGAGACGACGACGGCTGCTACAGACAAGGAATTCCAATCGTTGATGCAGCACTCCAACGACGGCTTGCGACAGTCAGAGTGCAGGCGGGCACTAGCTCGATGATACCAAGCCAAAGAGCGCCCTGCGTTAGACTTCAATGCGGGACGGGGCAGCGACGGACGGCCGCTGAACTCCGCGCAGCCCGGCAAACGGAGGATATTTCTTTGGGTCAGCGAACGGTGCTGCGGCACGTCCGGCGGTTCGGCGCGTTTGGCGCCTCAGTGGGGATTACCACGCTGGTCGGTGTCTTCGCCATTCCCATTGTCATCGGCAACGCCGGCCAGGAAACGTGGGGCATCATCGCCGTCGGGCAATCGATCGCCCTGCTGTTCGGTGTCCTGGTGTCGTTCGGATGGGGAACGACGGGTCCGGCGATGGTTGCCGGGATGCCCGCGCCGGAGCGGCCGCAGATGTTTTTCGACTCGCTGGTCAGCCGCCTGTACCTCTTTCTCCTGGCCCTTCCGTTGGTCGCGCTGACTGTCCATCTCGTCGCCTCCGACGACGTCGCTGTCAGTTTCACTGCGGGCGTCACCTACCTGGTGCCCTTCCTCGGCGCCTCCTGGTACTTCGTCGGCGACGCCCGGCCGGGACGACTACTGGTCTTCGACACCCTGCCGGTAACCCTCGGAACCGTCCTGGGACTGGTCGGGCTGATGCTGACCGGAAATGTCTTTGTCTACCTCTTCAGCCAGCTGGCGCTCAGTGTGATCGGGGTGTGCGCCAGTGCACTGCTGATCCGGCGAAACGCCGATGAGGCGCCCCGCGTTGACCTCAACCTGCGTCGGGCGGCCGCCCGGCTCGCGGGCCAAAGGCACGGCGTCATCACGGCGGCAACGTCCAGCTTGTATGTCAACACTCCCCTGCTGGTGATCTCAACCGTCATCCCGGCCGGGCGCCCGCTGTTTGCCATGGCGGACAAGTTCTTCCGCTACGGCCTGACAGCGGTCGGGCCGCTGGTGCAGGTCCTTCAGGGCTCCATTGCCGACCCCGTCCCCGCTGTACAGGACCGCCGGATCCGTGTTGCAACGCGGCTGGCCCCTGCCGTGGCCATCGCCGGTGCGGCAGTCATGGCGCTCTGCATCCCCTGGGCCAGCCGGCTGCTCTCCTCCGGCGAGATCGCGGTGGGCTACGGTCTCGCGATCCCCATGGGCATCGTCTTCGGCGCCGTCACCATCTCTCAAATCGTGGGGCTGGCCTGCCTGATCCCCATCGGAGAAGGCAAGGCTCTGGCGTCCTCCACGGTTTTAGGTGCCGGCATTGGAATTCCGCTGATTATTGTCGGTTCGCTCACCGTTGGCGTGGATGGGGTCGCCTGGGCCCTGGCAGCATCGGAAATAACAGTGGCCGTCTACCAGCTCGCCGTCGTCCGGCGCTATTTCCGCCGCCGGCAGGCAGAACCGAAGGACCAGCAGCACAGCTCGCCCGACGCTTCCTGACCGCGGCAGTGTGCGCGTTTGCTCTCACCGACCCAAGTATTTGACCCCGCTCGCGGGGCTGAGGGATAAACTGAGTGCTGGCCGTTTACAGCGGCGCGTTTTAAATTCACCAAGGAGGCCAATTGTCCTGGATACCCGCTCTGCCCGCTCTTCTGACGACGGCGGGGCTGGTGGTCATTCCAGGCTTTGTAATTGCCTTGTGCCTCCGCTTCAAGGGTTTTTCGCTCCTGGCCCTGGCTCCGGCGTTCTCATCAGCCGTCGTCGGCGTCTTCGGAGTCCTCGCCGGCCTTATCGGCGTGCAGTGGAATATCTGGACCTATCTGGCCGGCACGGCAATTACGGCTCTGGCTGCCTTCCTCCTGACTCTCGGCGGCCGGCGCCGGAACACCCCGGCCGCTGAGACTGCGTCGACCGGTGCCCGCAGGGAAAACCATTGGCGCACTGTCTGGGTGCCCGTGGCAGCAGTTGTCATCGCCGCGGCCATGGTGGCCCGGCGCCTCATGCAGCTGATCGGCCAGCCCGACAACTTCGCGCAGAATTTCGACAATGTCTTCCATCTCAATGCCATTCGCTACATTGTCGAAACCGGCTCCGCATCGTCGCTGACGCTCGGACAGGCACAGGGCGAGGGTGCCCTTGGCCTGTATCCGGCCCTGTGGCATTCCTTTGCCGCGATGACGGTCCAGCTCACCGGGGCATCGGTGCCCCTGTCGGAAAACTCAATCAACATTGTTGCCGCAAGCCTGATCTGGCCGCTTGCCTGCGTGTTCCTGGTCCGGAAGGTTTTCGGCACCAATCCCGTCATCACCCTGGCTGCCGGCGTGCTCTCCGCCGTACAGGTAGCCTTCCCCTATATGCTGCTCGTCTGGGGACCGGTGTTCCCCACCATGCTGGCGGTCACCATGCTTCCGCTGCTGATCGGCGTTGTAGTGATGCTGGCCCGCGGATCCGCTTTGGACGCCGACCAGCCGCTGCGCCGCTCCTGGTGGTTCGCCCTCCTCCTGGGACTTGCCGGGATCTCCACGGCGCACATGAGCGCGGTGAACGCCGTCCTGATCTTCGCTCTCCCGGTAATTCTGGTCGCCTGGGGCCGGGCGGCACGTCCGCTCCTCCGCAAGCCCGTCAACGGCAGGAAAGTCGCACTGTTCGCAGTGGTCACCGTGGCCGGAGCAGCAGTGGCGGCTGCCCTGTGGATGTTCCTGCGCCCGGGGTTCTACGACCACTGGGGGCCGACCTCGACGATGGGCGGCGCCATCGGCGAAGCGCTGACCAACGGGCCGATGGGGATGTCCGTCAACTGGCTGGTAACGATCCTGGCCGTAGCCGGCACCATCTATCTGTTCCACATCCGGCAGCACCGCTGGCTGGTCGTCAGTTACGCCATCGCCGTCACCCTCTATGTGGTCGATGCTGCCGTGGAACGCGGCTTCCTGCGCAACTTCCTGACCGGCAACTGGTACCAGGACACGAACCGCATCGCCGGGTTCCTTCCGGTTTTCGCCACGGCGCTGGGCGCCGTTGGCGCGTGGGCCATCGTGGAGTCCGTAATGAAGTTTGCAACCGCCAACGCTGATCGGCTGCGTCCGGGTCTCCGCCGGTACGGAAAGCCGCTGGCCGCCGCAGCTCTCACCGTTGGCACGGTGGGGCTTGCTCTGGTGGGCTACTTCGGTCCGGTCCAGCAGTACATCAAGGAGAAGACCATGCTCTACTCCTTCACCGAGGCTTCGCCGCTGCTCACTCCGGCCGAACTCGAATTGGTCGACCAGCTTGACGAGTACGTTCCGGAGGACTCGGTGATCGCAGTCAATCCGTGGAACGGCAGTTCCATGGCCTACGCGCTGAACGGCCGCGAGGTCCTGACGCCCCATCTCTTCGCACCCCCGGACCCGGAGCGGGTGCTGATCTCCGCGGAACTCGACACTTTCACACCGGAGGTCTGCGCCGCGGTCGAGGACAAGAATGTCGACTATGTCCTGGACTTCGGCAATCAGGTCCTGGCCGAACTCGGCGGGGTTGAATATGTGGGTGTAACGGATCTGGCCGGCGACCCGGGGTTCGAATTGGTAGCCTCCACTGGTCCCGCCTCGAGCCTGTACCGCGTCACCGGCTGCGACTAGGAGCCCCGGGGCGCCCAGCCCCCGGGCATTACACCCGGCCCCTGGGCATTACAGTCCCCGGCAGCAAAGAAGCCAGGATCGACAAGTCGATCCTGGCTTCTTTATGCGGCTGGCTTTTTATGCTGCGCTCAGCTCAGTTCACGGGGTGCTTACTCCTGGCCCCGCATGCGGGCCACCACCTGGGCGACCGGAGCGTCCATGACGATCTGGCCGCGTTCCAGCAGCACGCCCCGTTCGCAGATCTTCGCCACCAGGTCCAGGTCGTGGCTGACGACGACGAGGGTCTTGCCCTCCTCCGCCAGTTCCCGGATCTTGGCGATGCACTTTTTCTGGAACGGCTCGTCACCCACCGCAAGGATTTCATCAACGAGGAAAACCTCAGGATCGGTGTGCACCGCAACCGAAAAAGCCAGGCGCAGGTACATGCCCGAGGAGTAGAACTTCACCTCGGTGTCGATGAACTGTCCGATCTCGGAGAACTCGACGATGGAGTCGAACTTCTCGTGGATCTCGGCCTCGGACATGCCGAGGATGGCACCGTTGAGGAAGACGTTGTCACGTCCGCTGAGGTCCGGATGGAATCCGGCCCCCACCTCGATCAGTCCGGCCACCCGGCCGCGCGTCCCCACGGTACCGGAATCCGGCAGCATGACGCCGGAGATCTGCTTGAGCAGGGTCGACTTTCCCGAACCGTTGAGTCCCAGCAGGGCCACCGATTCGCCCTGCTTCACCTCCAGGGAAACATCCTTCAACGCGAAGAACTTCTCCGAGAGGTCGCCTTTGCGTCCCTTGACCAACCAGACGAACGCTTCCTTGATGGACCGGGTGTGGCGAAGGACGAATTCCTTCGAAACGTTGTGCACTTCAATTGCCGTGGACACGTCTAGAGCTCCTGAGCGAAGCGGCCTTCCAGCCGCCGGAAGGTGAATTGCCCCAGAATCAGGACAAGGACGGACGTGACCAGAGCCACGGGCATCCAGAGCGTGAGGAGTCCCGGCGGGGTCTCGGCAATCACTGCCGCATCATCCCAGCCGGTGGTCGGCAGCCAGAATGCATGGTGGAACAGTTCCACGGCGGTGGTCAGCGGATTCATCTGGTAGATGGTCAACGCCGTCGTTCCCAGTGAATCGCGGACCATCTGCCAGTGGTAAAGCACCGGGGAGGCCCAGGTGGCGATCATCAGCAGCATGTCCACAAAGTTCTCGGAGTCCCGGAAGTAAACGTTCACGGCGCCGAAGAACAGTCCCAGCCCGGTGGCCAGCAGCGCCACGATCACGAAGCCAATGATGGCAGCACCGATTTCGGACAGGCCCGGCCGCCACCCGGTGATGAGCGTTGCCACCAGGAGAATCAGCAGCTGCGGCAGGAAGTGCACCGCTGAGACCCAGACCGATGCCACGGGAAACAGTTCCCGGGGCAGGTAGATCTTCTTGATCAGGCCGCCGTTGCCGACGATTGAACGGGACGCGTTCCCCAGCGCTTCGCTGAAGAAGTTGATCAGGATAATGCCCGAGAACAGGTAGATGGGGAAGTTCGGCGTTGACTCGTTCAGCCCGAGGAAGACTCCCAGCGCAAACCAGAACACCAGGAACTGGACCCCGGGCTTGACGTAGGACCACAGCAGGCCCAGCACCGACCCGCGGTAACGGACCTTGAGTTCCTTGGAAACGAGCAGCTTCAACAGATAGCGCGACCGCAGCACGTCGCGCAGCCCTCCCCCGGAACCGGGGGTAACGAGTTCTCCGGTAGACAAGCTTATTTACTCTCTTCCGAGTGCTTTTCGAATGTCGCTTTCCACGCTTCCATGGACGTGATTTCCGGCAGCGCCTTGCGGTACTTCTGGCTCAGCTTGTGCCAGTCCTTCAGGATCTCCGCATTCAGGCGGGCACCTTCAGCCAGCAGGGCGCGCAGCTTCTTGGGGTCGCGCTGGTACCAGGACGCGGCCGTTCCGTCGGCGTTGGTAACAACAGCGCTGTCGTACTGGGACATGCGCCACCAGCGGTTGTCGATGTGCGCGACGCGGGCCTGCGGACGCTCGATGCTGGCCTTGGCAACAGGCTTGGTCAGCTGCCGCACGATGGTCTTGGCGGCCCACGGAACGAGGGTCACGTAGGACGGGGCCTTGAAGCCCTGGCCGTGCCGCGGGGGCTTGCCCATGCCGGGGCGGGGGAACGCTTCGGGGTCGGCCTTGAACTGCGCCTCCGAGAACTCGTTTCGCATCGCCTGGATGGCGGGCAGCCTGGAGGGCAGGATCTCGTGCAGCTGCTCCGGTCCGGCGATCAGGTCCTTCAGGGCCATGACGCGGCCCTGGGCCGTGAAGTACTGCATGGAGATCAGGTGCTTGACGTCGATGAAGCTGCCCTCCCGCACCACGCGCCCGCCGCGGGGGTAGGGGCTGTGCAGCAGGGCCGTGATGATGCGGTTGCGGCTGTGGAAGTACGCCTGCCAGTCGACGGCGTCGTCCTTGTCGGCCCAGGTGATGTGCCAGACCGCGGCACCGGGCATGGACACCGTGTTGTAGCCGGCGGCCTTCGCGCGCAGGCCGTACTCGGCGTCGTCCCACTTGATGAAGACCGGCAGGGAGAGCCCGATTTCACGGATGACCTCGGTGGGGATCATGCACATCCACCAGCCGTTGTAGTCCACGTCCACCCGCCGGTGCATCCATGAGGTGGTGCGCAGGTTTGTGCGGGCAAAGTCGTGGCCCAGGACCTGTTCCTTGAAGGGATGGTCGGGCTGGAAGCGGAACAGGTTCACCGTCTCGCCGAAGGTGTGCAGGACCGACCGGTTGTAGAGGTCGAACATGTGCGCGCCCACGATGGTCGGGGTCTTGCAGTGGTCCGCGAAGGTGAGCATGCGGGTGATGCTCTCCGGCTCCATGACGATGTCGTCGTCGAGCAGCAGGGCGTAGTCGCTGCCGTTTTCCACCGCTTCGTACATGCCGCGGGCAAATCCGCCGGATCCGCCCAGGTTGCCCTGATGGATCATCCGGAGCTTGCCGCCCAGCGCAGCCTTGGCTTCTTCGAAGCCCTCGGCGTCAACGAGCTTCTTGGTGCCCTGGTCAACGATCAGCACTTCGGCGACGTTTTCCAGCGCTTCCGGGTTCTCGGCCAGGATCTTCAGGTTGTTGAGGCAGAACTCGTTCTTGTTCAGCGTCGTGATTTCGAGCGTGATCGAGCCGGGCTTTTTGGCTTCGCCCGGCGCGCGCCAGTCGGCGTTGACCAGGGCCATGGGCTCGGAGCCGGACACCAGGTCAAACCAGTACCAGCCGCCGTCGCCGAACGGCTTGAGCGTGAGGTCGATGTTTGTCTCGGCGTCGCCGCTCACCCGCCGGGTTTCGACGTGCTGCAGCGAACCGCGGGCATTCGACTTGTAGACGCTGATGGCGCCGGCACCCTTGGTTTGCACATGCAGCCTGACGCTTTCAACGTCCGTCCAGCGGCGCCAGTAGCTTGCCGGAAAGGCGTTGAAGTAGGTGCCGAAGGACAGCCGCTGTCCGGGCCGGGAAATCGTGGAGGTGCGGGAGAGGAAATCCTCGACATGCACCTCGCCGCTGACTGCGATCGCCTCGGTGTTCTTCGTCGAGGTCGACTTCATCATGGAGCCGTCCATGGTGTTGAACTGAGCACCCATTGCGGAGCCGCTGTCCACGTACAGCAGGGCGGTATCCATCTGGCTCTGGTCGGGGAAAATGATCCGCTGCAGCGTGTGCCACTGGGTTGATTCCCCGGCTGCCGCCTTGGCCGCTTCCTTGGCTGCGCCGGGCTTCGATTCGGTTGTCGGATGGCTCATGCGTCCACTCCTCCGCTTTCAAGCTTTGCCCCGCCGGTGAAGTGGGGCTTGATCTTGTTGTCGTACATCGACAATGCCGATCCGATTGCCATGTGCATGTCAAGGTACTTGTAGGTTCCGAGGCGGCCGCCGAACAGCACCGACTTTTCGCCCTTGGCCAGGTCCCGGTAGGCGAGCAGCTTTGCGCGGTCTTCCGCGGTGTTCACGGGGTAGTACGGCTCATCGCCCTTCTCCGCGAAACGGGAGTACTCGCGCATGATGACCGTTGCGTCCTTGGTGTAGTTCCGTTCCGGGTGGAAGTGGCGGAACTCGTGGATCCGGGTGTAGGGAACGTCTTCGTCCGGGTAGTTCATGACGGAGGTGCCCTGGAAGTCCTCGACGGGCAGGACCTCTTCCTTGAGGTCGATGGTCCGCCAGGACAGGTTGCCTTCGGCGTAATCGAAGTAGCGGTCCACGGCGCCGGTGTAGACCACCGGCACCTGTCCCAGCGTGGAATTCCGGGAGAACTCGTGGCCTTCGTCGAAGAAATCGGTCTTCAGGTGCACCTGGATGTTCGGGTGGTCGGCCATCCGCTCAATCCACGCGGTGTACCCGTCCTTGGGCAGGCCCTCATAGGTGTCGTTGAAGTACCGGTTGTCATAGGTGTACCGGACGGGCAGTCGGGAAATGATCTCCGCCGGCAGGTCCTTGGGATCCGTCTGCCACTGCTTGCCGGTGTAGTGCTTGATGAACGCCTCGTACAGGGGCCGGCCGATCAGCTGGATTCCCTTGTCGTTGAGGTTGGCCGGATCAGTGCCTGCCAGTTCCCCGGCCTGCTCCTGGATCAGGGCGCGCGCTTCTGCCGGGCCCATGGAGGAGCGGAAGAACTGGTTGATAGTTCCCATGTTGATGGGCATCGGATACACCTCGCCCTTGTGGCTGGTGTAAACCTTGTGCACGTAGTTGGTGAACTCGGTGAAGCGGTTGACGTACTCCCAAACCCGCTCGTTGGAGGTGTGGAACAGGTGCGCACCGTAGCGGTGCACTTCAATGCCTGTCTGGGGTTCATTCTCACTGTAGGCGTTGCCGCCAATGTGATGGCGGCGGTCCAGCACTGCGACCTTCAGGCCCAGTTCCTTGGCAGCCCGCTCGGCTACAGTCAGGCCAAAAAAGCCCGACCCAACGACGACGAGGTCAACGTTCACTTGGTTCTCCTGTTTGTTTCGGTACGGCCTATCCGGGCACGTACCCGACGGTCTAGGTTATCTGACATTCCAGTGGGGGGCACATTTTCCGTGAACGTCCCGGCTGCTACCAGCCGAGGGCTGCATGGAACCTGCGGTCGAATTCATCGGCCATCGACGATGTGTAAGTGGTCGTGAGGTGGTTGCTGTCCATATACACGTACACATTGCCGACGAGGGGCACGCAGTTTCCGCCGGGGCAGATCATGTCGGTCATGTCCACCAGCTCCACCCCGGGCAGGGAGTCGAAGTAGGAGACCACTGTGCCGGGATTCGAGAGCTTCTCCGACACCTCTGCGGAGCACTCGGCCGACACGGCACCGTGCGTTTCCGCGCACTCAAGCACATCAAAGTCATAGCGCGGGTTGTCCCGGACGCCCACCACCGGGATACCTTCCTGCCGGAGCAGTTCGGAGGCCTCCGGGAGACCGGCGACGGGCAGATCGGCGGCGTCCGCAGACTGGGCCGCTGTCGCCATGGCGACGACGGCATCCGGCTTCAGCTCCAACGCGTAGTCCAGCACTGCGCTGTTGAAATCGTTGCATGCCGGTCCGCGGCTTTCCGAATACGCGCCGAAGGAGCATCCGCCCAACAGCAGGGCAACCACCCGGTAGTCGTGATTCTCTGCCATCGGTTCGATGGCCCCCAGCCACTGTTCGGTGTGCGAGTCGCCCACCACCAGGATGGTCTTCTCCGGATCCGTGACGGGTTCGGTGCTCATGCAGCGTTTAGCGAGCAACGGGTCCGTTGGTCCGTCGCCGTATTCCGTGCAGTCGCCCGGAAGCCCGCCCCACTCCTGGTTCATCATGCTGGGGGCCGGAATCGGCTGTGCTTCTCCGCTGCTGACATCGTCGAAATCAGCCAGCAGCACGCGCGCTCCCGGGTTTTCCTTGATTGCCTGCTCGGCCAGGTGCTCGGCCTGCAGCCGCAGGCCCTGCTGCCATCCGGCGAGTGGAGCCGCAACTACGGCGAGGCACACCGCTATGACTCCGACGGCGCGGAGGGAAGTGCGGTTGACCCAGTCCGAGGACCGCAGAGGACGCTCGACAAGCTTGGTTGTGAGGTAGGCCAGAATGAGTGACAGGCCGATGATTGCCGTTCCTCCCAGCGGGCCCACTTCCTGGCGACCGCGCCAGATCAGGTAGATCACAAGGACCGGCCAGTGCCACAGGTAGAGGGCGTAGGACATGTCGCCCAGACGCATCAGCGGCTTCCACGACAGCAGGCGGTCGGCACCAATACGGCTGCCCGTCTGGCCGGCAAGGATCACCAGGGCTGCGGCCAGGAGCGGGCAGAGAGCCACATATCCGGGGAACTGGCCCTGCACGTCCAGCAGGAACCCGACACTGAGCATGGCGGCGAGCCCCAGCCAGCCGGCGGCAACCCGAAGGCCGCGGGGCAGCTTCAGGTACGGCAGCGCGAGGGCAAGCAGGGTGCCGAGGGCAAATTCCCACAGCCGGGTGCGGGTATCAAAGTAAGCGTGCGCCTGGTTTCCGTAGGTCTCCAGTATGGAAAAGCTCAGGGAGGCAATAAATACGCCGCCGAAGACCGCCAGCACGACGCGGCGGAAGCGGATCCGGCAGGTTCTCGCCAGGAACGCCGATGCGGCGAACAGCAACGGCCAGAGAAGGAAAACCTGGCCCTGAATCGACAGCGACCAAAAGTGCTGCAGGGGGCTGGCCGTGCTGTGGTCGGCGGCGTAATAGTCCACGGATTCGGCGGCCAGGACCCAGTTCTGGAAGTACAGGAGCGAGGACCAGCTCTGCGAGAGGATGTCCGTCCATCGGCTCTGCGGAACGAACAGTGCCGTGGCGGTCAGTGTTCCGATCAGGACTACCGCGACCGGCGGCAGCAGGCGCTTGAATTGGCGCAACCAGTAGCGCCCAAGGTCCAGTGCCCGGCCGGCTTCCACCTTGCGGACAAACGACAGCGTCAGCAGGAAGGCGGAGATCAGGAGGAAGACGTCCACCCCGCCCGAAACCCGGCCAAACCAGATGTGGTAGGTCACGACCATCAGTACGGCTAGGGCCCTCAGACCCTGTACTTCCGGGCGGTAACTGGATTGTGGTGCCACTGGAGGTGTGCTGTCGGCGGAGTGCCCGTGGGTATCCGTTTGTTGCTGCGACACAAAAACCTCTCATTGGTACAGGTATTTCAGCCATAGACTCTACCCCCCCAACCATGGGAGCTCCGGATGGCGGCCGCCGCGGCCGGTCCCTCCGCGAACCCGCTGCCACATAGTTTAAGGAACGGCCGCCTGCGGTGCCGAATCCGCCGTCCTGACGCTCCCCCGAGCGTCCGGGCGCGCTTCCCGGTCGGGCTTCCGGTCTGGCGATCACGGCTCGCGGGGCTCACGGAAGGAGCCGCTGGAAGGGGTTTGCGAAGCAGAAGTGTGTGGCTGATCCGACAGCGGAACCGCGTCTGCACCGCACCGGGATCTTCCGCACGGGGATGTCCCGCACGGGGGTGTTCCGGCTAGAACGCCTTGGGGTCTCCGGACACTTTGCTGGTGTGTTCGAGCACGGGTCGCGTAAACAGCAGCAGCAACACTGTTGCTGCCGGCAGCAACAGCAGCAGCCCGGTGAGGATGACCCCGCCCTGGAGGGTGGGCACGGCGATCACGACGGCGAAGAGCTGGAAGACCAGCGCACCGGCACGGGTCCAGCGGTATCCGCGGAAGAAGAAGTGCCCGAGGGCCAGCAGCCAGATACCGGCTGCCGCGATCAGGACCGTGGTGAAGACGGCCCCGCCCATGGAAGCAGGGGTGGCAGTGAAGAGGTTGTAAACGAACCAGCCGGCGATGCCCAGCAGCACGAGGGCTTCCAGGACCAGGACGGCGGAGATGATGAGAACTGCCGGCGGACGGGACACCGGATGACCGGCGCCCGGGTGCGGCTCATTGGGTCTTGACACACTGGCACACTACCGGAGATAGTCGGAGGACGCCCACGTCTCCGGCCCCCCACCCGGAACGCTGTGACGCATCCCTCATGGTTTGGCGGAAAGTAAGAGCGAACTAACCCTTGTCTGAGTTTCCGTATCGTGGAATCCTAGTAGTTGGGGAAATCAGGGGCCTGAACTGGCCCCTTTCGTTTGCAGTTGCTCGTGAATGTTTTCACAAACACGTGGGAGTCAACTATCTAGAGGAGATTGTGATTAGCATGGATTGGCGGAGCCGCGCAGCGTGTCTGGATAAGGATCCGGAGCTGTTCTTTCCTGTGGGCAACACCGGCCCGGCTCTTCTTCAGATCGAAGAAGCCAAAAGTGTGTGCCGCCGATGCCCGGTCATGGATACCTGCCTCCAGTGGGCTATCGAAACCGGCCAGGACGCTGGCGTCTGGGGCGGTATGAGTGAAGACGAACGCCGCGCCCTCAAGCGCCGTGCCGCTCGTGCACGACGCGCGTCCTAACTGACGCACTAACTGCGGACCCAGGTCCGAGAGACTTCGAAGGGCCGCTGCCCAGGGCAGCGGCCCTTGGTGTTTAACCGACACGGTATTTAACAGGCGCAGCGTTCAACCGGCACGGTGTTTAACAGGCGCAGTGTTCAACCGGCGCTGCGTTTAATAGACGCAGTGTTACCCCCGGTCAGCTCTTGCGCGATTCGGCGTCGAGACCCATCTCGATGCGCACCTCGGTGCCGCCGCCCGGCCGCGAAGACCAGTCGATGGTGCCGTCCAGTTCGCTCTGCACCAAAGTGCGCACGATCTGGAGTCCGAGTCCTTCCCGGCGCGGCCCCGGCGGCAGCCCCACGCCGTCGTCGGCCACGGTTACCGTGAGGATCTCCTCGGCGTCGGGCCCCATTTGGCGGGCGGCACTGAGCCAAACCGTGCCCTTGCGGTCCGAAAGTCCGTGCTCGACGGCGTTAGTCACCAGTTCATTGATCACCAGTGCCAGCGGCGTGGCGAAGTCACTGGGAAGCTCCCCGAAGGACCCCTCCTTCTCCGTGCTCACCTGCTGGGTGGGCGAGGCGACCTCGGCCGCCAGACGGAACTGCCGGTCGATCAGGTCATCGAAATTCACGTTCTGGGTCAGGCCCTGGGAGAGCGTTTCGTGGACCAGGGCAATCGTGGCGACGCGGCGCATGGCCTGGTCCAGCCCCTGCTTGCCCTCCTCGCTCTCCATCCGGCGGGACTGCATCCGCAGCAGCGCAGCGACGGTCTGCAGGTTGTTCTTCACCCGGTGGTGGATTTCGCGGATCGTGGCGTCCTTGGACACCAGCTCCATTTCCCGGCGCCGAAGCTCGGAAACATCCCGGCACAGCACCAGGGCGCCGAAGCGTTCCTTCTCGTCCCGCAGCGGTATGGCCCGCAGGGACAGGCTGACCCCGCGCGACTCGATCTCGGTGCGCCACGGCATCCGCCCGGTCACGACCAGCGGCAGCGTTTCATCCACCATCCGCCGGTCCTTGAGCAGCGCCGTCGTAATTTCCGCGAGGGAACGTCCTTCGAGGCTTTCCATGTCCCCCAGTCGCCGGAAGGCGGAAACCCCGTTGGGAGAGGCATACTGCACGACGCCGTCGGCATCCATGCGGATGAGCCCGTCGCCGACGCGCGGCGCACCCCGGCGCGACCCGGTGGGCGTGGCGAAATCCGGCCACAGGCCCAAGGTTCCCATCCGCAGCAGGTCGTAGGCGCATTGGCGGTAGGTCAGCTCCAGGCGCGATGGCATGCGGGAGGAGGAGAGGTCCATGTGGCTGGTCACCACGGCCAGGGTGCGGCCGTTGCGGACGAAGGGAATGGCCTCCACCCGCATGGCCGTGTCAGTCGTCCAGTTGGTTTCGCTGGAGCGTTCGATGACCTGGCTGGCCCAGGCCTTGTCCACCAGCGGCTGAAGGTCCGCACGGATCCGCTCCCCGACGAAGTCACTGTGGAAAACAGTGTGCGACGTCGAGGGGCGGGCGTGCGCCAGCGCCACGTAGCTGCCGTCGGGCAGCGGAAACCAAAGCGCCAGGTCGGCGAAGGCCAGGTCGGCGACCAGCTGCCAGTCGCCGACCAAAAGGTGCAGCCACTCCGCATCCCCCGGTCCGAAATCGGCATGGTCCTTGATGGGATCGGTAAATATGGCCACTGTCTCTTTTTCTTGTTGTTTCTAGCGTCGAACGATGGAGCGCAGCAGGCGCAGGGCAACCGAGAGGGAAGCCATGTCGTCGTGCTCGAGCTTGTTGACATCTTCGAACATCACCCGGGCGCGTTCCAAATTGTCGGCGTTCTGGTCTTCCCACAGTTCAACCCGCTTCAGCGGGTCCTCCCCCGCCTGTCCGACCGTGGCCTTCAGCGCTGCCACCGTCATGTCGGCCACGGTGGAGTAGAGGTCATCACGCAGGGCTGCCCGTGCGAGGGCCTGCCAGCGGTCGCCGCGCGGCAGCTTCGTGATCCGTTCCAGCAGGTCGTCAATGCCGAACCGCTCGTAGAGGGCAAAGTACACACCGGCAACGTCTGCCGCCGGTTCGTCCACCCGCTTCGAGGCCAGGAGGGCGACGTCCAGCAGGCCGAAGCTCTCGAACAGCTCGGCCCAGTAGACGCAGAGCTCTTCGGGAACCTGCCACTCGCGCGAGCGTTCCAGCTCGGTGCGGTACCGTTCCTGGTCCGCTCCCTGCAGATAATCCAGCAGGTTCTCCCGCAGCGGACCGATGATCGGCTTGAACGCTTCGATGTCCTCCTCGATGGAGCTGCCGCGCCCCACATGGTTGACGAACCAGCGCACGGCGCGGTCCAGCAGGCGGCGCATGTCGAGGTGGATGGTCGTCCAGTGTTCCGTGGGGAAGCTTGCCGGCAGGTCGTTCAGGGCCTGCACCGCGCCGTCGATCTCGTAGATCTCGCGCAGGGCGGTGAACGCACGCGCCACCATGGACTCGGTGGCGGACGTTTCCTCGATCACGCGGAACGCGAAGGTAATTCCACCGATGTTGATGATGTCGTTCGCCACCATCGTGGAGATGATTTCCCGGCGCAGCGGATGGGTGTCGAGCTGGTCGGCGAACCGCTCCACCATCTGCTTCGGGAAGTACCGGCGCAGGGTGCCGCTGAAGTAGGGATCATCGGCCAGGTCGGAGTTGGTCAGCGCCTTGGTCAGTTCGATCTTGGCGTAGGCGGCCAGCACCGACAGTTCCGGCGAGGTGAGGCCCTCGCCCGCTGCCACCCGGGAGCGGAGCTCGGCGTTGGTCGGCAGCGCCTCGAGCTCGCGGTTCAGGTCGGCGTGCTTTTCAAGCCAGTCCATCAGCCGCTCAAAGCTGGGGCTCCACTCGATCACGTGCCGGCGGTCGTTGAGCAGGAGCATGTTCTGGTCCTTGTTGTCCTGCAGGACCAGGCGGCCAACCTCATCGGTCATGGAGTGCAGGAATTCGGCGCGCTCAGCCGGATCGAGGCGCCCGGCAGCAACCATCCGGTCCACGAAGATCTTGATGTTGACCTCGTGGTCGGAGCAGTCAACGCCGGCCGAGTTGTCGATGGCGTCGGTGTTGAGGATGACGCCGGCCCGGGCAGCCTCGATGCGTCCGCGCTGGGTCATGCCCAGGTTTCCGCCCTCGCCGATCACCTTGACCCGCAGGTCGCAGCCGTCCACGCGGATCGCGTCATTGGCCTTGTCCCCCACCTCGGTGTTGGTCTCCGTGGAGGCCTTCACATAGGTGCCGATGCCGCCGTTGTAGAGCAAATCGGCCGGTGCCTTGAGGATGGCCCGCAGCAGATCCGGCGGGCTCATCTTGGTTACGGATTTGTCCAGGCCCAGGACCTCGCGGACCTCCGGGCTCAGCGGAATGCTCTTGGCCTGGCGCGGATAGACTCCGCCGCCGGTGCTGATCAGCGAGGCGTCGTAGTCGGCCCAGGAGGACCGGGGCAGTTCGAACAGCCGGCGCCGCTCCGCATGGGAGAGGGCCGGATCCGGGTTCGGGTCCAGGAAGATGTGCCGGTGGTCGAAGGCCGCCACCAGCTTGGTGTGCTCGGAAAGGAGCATGCCGTTGCCGAACACGTCTCCGCTCATGTCGCCCACGCCGACGGCCGTGAAGGACTCGGACTGCGTGTCCACGCCCAGCTCGCTGAAGTGGCGCTTGACCGATTCCCAAGCGCCGCGGGCGGTGATGCCCATGGCCTTGTGGTCATAGCCCACGGAGCCGCCGGAGGCGAAGGCGTCACCAAGCCAGAAGTTGTATTCAGCCGACAGCTCGTTGGCAATGTCGGAGAAGGAGGCCGTTCCCTTGTCCGCAGCAACCACCAGGTAGCTGTCATCGCCGTCGTGGCGCACGACGCGCTGCGGCGGCACCAGCTGCTCCTCGCCGTCGTCGGACAGCACCAGGTTGTCGGTGATGTCCAGCAGTGCGCGGATGAAGGTGCGGTAGCTTGCCTTGCCCTCTTCCATCCAGGCGGCACGGTCCGCGGCGGGATCGGGCAGCTGCTTGGCGTAGAAGCCGCCCTTGGCCCCGGTGGGCACGATGACGGCGTTCTTCACCGTCTGTGCCTTGACCAGGCCGAGGATTTCGGTGCGGAAGTCCTCTCGGCGGTCGGACCAGCGCAGACCGCCGCGTGCGACCTCGCCGAAGCGCAGGTGCACGCCTTCCACCCGCGGGGAGTAAACCCAGATTTCGTATTTGGGCCGCGGGAACGGCGCGCCCTCGATGGCCGCGGTGTTCAGTTTGAAGCTGACGTACGGCTTTTCCTGGTAGAAGTTGGTGCGCAGGGTGGCGTTGATCAGGTTCGCGACGGTCCGCAGCACCCGGTCGGCGTCGAGCGTGGGTACCTGCTCCAAACCGGTTTCGAGGGCCTCCCGGGCTTTCTCTTCCGCGGCGTTGCGCTCCTCCTCCGACAGGTCGGGGTTGAAACGGGACTCGAACAGGCCCACCAGGGCGCGCGCCACGTCCGGGTTGCGCCGGAGCGTGCCGGCAACAAACCCGTAGGAGTTGGTGTTGCCCAGCTGGCGCATGTACTTGGCGTAGCTGCGCAGGATGACCACCTGGCGCCAGGAAAGTCCCAGCTCCAGGATGAGCCGGTCGAAGTAGTCGGATTCGCTGGCGCCGGAGGTGCCGGCGCGGAACGCCTCGGCCAACAGTGAGCCCGTCTTCACCGGGTCCATGCCGGCCGGGTACTTCAGCCCCAGGTCGTACAGGTAGAACGAGGTGCCGTCTGCCCTGCTGATTTCAAAGGGACGCTCGTCGAGAACTTCCAGGCCGAGGTTGTGCAGGATGGGCAGGATCTGGGTCAGGGAGCGCGGCTGCAGCAGGTACAGCTTCAGCCGCGCGTCTTCGCCGCCGCTGCGGCGGGACGCTTCCGGCACGTAGACGAAAAGTTCGGGGGCAGAGTCCGGAGCCGAGACGCGGGCTTCGAAGCGGGCGATGTCCTCGAGGGCATCTTCAACCTCGTAGCTGACGCGGTAATCGGCGGGGAAAGCTTCAGCCCACAGGGCCGAGAGTTTTCCGGCCTGCTCCCGGTTGAACTTGGAGCGCAGGACTTCGCCGATGCCTTCGCTCCAGGAGCGGGCCGCCTGGACCAGGCGCTGCTCCAGCGCGCCGGCATCCAGCTCCTCGATTTCGGCGCCGCGGGGCAGCCGGATCCGGAAGAAGATCCGGGCCAGGGCCGACTCGGTCAGCCGCGCCTCGAAATCAATCGATTCGGCATTGAAGCTCGACCGCAGCTCGTCCTGGATGCGCAGCCGCACCGATGTGTTGTACCGGTCCCGCGGCAGGAAGACCAGTGCAGACATGAAGCGGCCGTACACGTCGGGGCGGAGGAACAGCCGGGTGCGGCGGCGCTCCTGCAGGCGGAGAATGCTCCGGGCAGTCTCCAGCAGGGCGTCCACGTCAATCTGGAACAGCTCATCCCGCGGATAGGTTTCCAGGATGGAGAGCAGGTCCTTGCCGGAGTGTGAATCGGCGGGGAAACCCGCCCGGCGCATGACGTCGCGGATTTTGTCCCGGACGATCGGCACGTTGCGCACCGAACCGGTGTAGGCACCGGTGGAGAAGAGCCCGATGAACCGGCGCTCACCGTTCACGTTGCCCTGCGCGTCGAAGCTCTTGATGCCGATGTAGTCAAGGTACGCCGCTCGGTGAACGGTGGAGCGGGAGTTGGCCTTGGTGATGACCAGTGCGCGCTTTTCGCGGGCCTTCGCCCTGCCTGCGCTGGTCAGGTGCTGGACCCGGCCGGCCACGGAGGCACGGCTCAGCAGTCCCAGTCCCTTGTCTTCGCTGACGCGCAGGACGTCCTCGCCGTTTTCGTTAATGAGGTCGTATTCGCGGTAGCCCAGAAAGGTGAAGTTGCCGTTGTCCAACCAGGACAGCAGTTCGCGGGCCTGCTGCAGGTCGGGGATGTCGCCGGCGTTCGCGGCCTCGCCGAGGGAACGGGAAACCTCGTGGACCTTGGCGCGCATGGCGGGCCAGTCCGTAACTGCCAGCCGCACATCCTCAAGGACCTTGCGCAGCCCTTCGGTGAGCTCATCCCGCCGTGTTTCGTCGGGGAGGCGTCCGATCTCAACGGAAATCCAGGACTCGATGCGGGTGGTTTCATCCTGCCGCCCCAGCAGGGCTGACAGATTCGGCAGTGCCGCGGTGTCGCCGCTGGAGACCCCGGCGGCAGCCGGCACGCGGTGCACGGCCTGCAGTTCTCCGCTTTCCCGGTCGCGGCTGACCAGGAAGGTGGGATGCACAACGAGCCGGATCGCGGCATTTTGCCGGACAATTTCCGCTGTCACGGAATCCACCAGGAACGGCATGTCGTCGGTGACGATCAGGACTACGCTGGCATCGCCCTGATCGAAGACGGATACGGAGGCCTGGCCCTCGGGCCGCAGCGACCCCAACGCACGGTGACGTTCGGCCCTTTCGCGCAGGGTTGAGCGCGGATATCCGTCTGCGTCTTCCCCTGCCAGATGCTCGTAGTAGTTCCCTGTGAATTCGTCCAGGGAATCGTCGGTACCTGATAGATCCGGAATACGGGATCCAGACGACATGTAATACGCCTCCGTTATAGCCTTCTTACCTCCCGCTTCTTTGCGGTTGGCCTCACTCGAGCCTATCCCGCAAGAATGAAAAGGTCACTTTGCAGCGGACATCACCCGCTTGGAACGGCGCCGGGAGGACACCCTGACGTTGGCGAGCGCAGCGATTGCGTGCCGAAGGGGCGAGGACGGCGCCGTTTCCAGCAGTGCGGAACCCGCAAGCAGTGCGGCGTCCACGGTGGAGAAGTCAGCGGGCAGGAACGCGGTAACCGGTATTCCGGGTCCGAACCTCTCCCAGGCATCACTCAGCTGCCGCTCCGGGGAGCGCCCGACGGCGGCGGAACGGACCTTGTTCAGCACCACCTTGGGTGCCGAGCCCGGTACTGCCGCTTCCAATTCGGCGAGCGCCCGGACCAGTCGTGGAACGCCCACCGAGTCTGCCGCCCCGACGGCATACACGGTATCGGCCAGTTCCAGGGCCCGCAGCGTGGCGCCGTTCCGGCGCGGCGCCAGGGTGTCGAAGCTCAACTCCTCATCGGCTTCCAAGCTGAATCCGCAATCTATGACGATCAGGTCGGCCACCTTGCGTGCCTGCTCCAGGACCAGGCCCAAGGCGGTGGGTCGCAACTCGATCCAGCGGTCCGAGCGCGTGATCCCGGTGAGCACCAAGAGCCGCTGCCCTTTCAGCGACACGCTAAGCGTGCTGCGGAGCAGTGACTGCGGGTCGAGCAGGCCCTGGTCGGCCAGCCGGCAGGCCTGGGCCACGCCTGCGGATTCGTCCAGCAGCCCCAGGCTCGCGGCGACGGAGGATCCATAGGTGTCGGCGTCAACCAGCAGCACTGTCTTTCCGTCCGCTGCGGCTTCCGCTGCAAAGTTCACGGCCACCGTCGTTCGTCCCGGCGCGCCCGTCGGCCCCCAGACTGCGACAACGGTTCCCGCAGCCCGGATGTCATCCCCGGACTCCTGTCCCCGGTCGCCGTCCTCTCCGCCGTCGGTCCTGGCGTTGGTCCTGCCGGCGGCAGAGTCGCCCCGCCCCGCTCCGCGGTCGGGGGCTCCGGCGGCATCGAGCGACCAGGTGCGCAGTGCTGCCGAGGGATCGGCCAGCAGCGTGGAGGCACTGCGGCCGTCCATCCGGCCCACTGCGTCTGACACCAGGTCCGAGAGCAGTTCGGCGGCGGATCCGCGGGGAGCGTGGGCGATGCTCAGCGCATCGAGGCGCTGTTGGGAGCCTTCCTCATCCGCCAGCACGAGCAGGGCCACGCCGGTGGCGGCAAGACGCTCGGCAAGGGCGGCGGTGACCTCGCCGGCGTCGTCGGCCACGATCGCCGCCCGGGCGATGCCGCTCTGGCAAGCTGCGATCAGTTCTGACAGCTCGGCGCAGCGGCGGACCACAGTGACCGGCCCGTGAAGTCGCTCCAGGTCCCCGACCAGGTTGGTGACACCGTTGCCCACCGTCACGACCGGAATATTCATGATCCTGCACCTGGATTCAGGACCACGGCTATTTTGGCGCCGTTCGACTGGGCGCTAAGGAGTCCGGCCAAGTCGTCGTCCTCCACCAGGACCAGGAGCTGCGTGGACCGGCTGGCACCCAGCACCGACTCGTCGACCGTAAGTTCTGAGATTTCGGCAGCGGTAAGGATCTGCTGTGGTTCCTTGAAGCCGTTGCGCTCATTCGGCAGCGCCACCCAAACGTCAACCCGCGACCCCGCTTCGGTTCCGCTCGGAAGAATGTCGTCGACACGCAGTCCCACCGGCTTCCGGTCCAGGTCATCCGCGGTGCCGAGGTCGGTGCGGGCCACCAGCTCGCCTTTCCGCAGCAGCCCCGACGCCACGGCGTTTTCAGGTATTCCCTCGGCCGCAGGCAGGTAGGAACCGGAGACGTCACCCAGCCGGACGGGAACCACGGCGAGATCCTGGGCGCTGACCGATGAACCCACCGGAATGTTCTCGTCAACGACGAACACCTCAGTGGTTTGGTCCGCGGAGCCCACGAGTGCAACGACGCCCGCGGTGGAGGCCAGCACCAGCATTATGCCGAGCAGCAGGCGCGGATCTTTCCACGACGGTTTTTTCAGGCGCGGTGCGGACGGCTGCACGGTTGTAGTGAGACTCATTTTTCCCCCTGGTAACACCGGAGTCCGGGGCTGCATGGCACCGGACGGGCAATCGCTGCCATTGTTGACCACAATTCGGCGGAAGGAAACGGTGATTTTTCGGAAACTTCAAAGTGTGGATAACTTCGCCGGTCCGGCTGCCGGAGTGGGAGACTGAATGCGACAGTGCGTCGGATGGATCCGGCGGATGGATAGGGTGGATGGATGTTGAGGTGGATACGTGGGTGAGAAGCGGTTCCTGACACTGGCCGATGTCGGCGAGGTGTTGAACATATCCTCGTCACAGACATACGCCCTGGTGAGGTCGGGGGAACTCCCAGCCATCCAGATTGGCGGGCGGGGGCAGTGGCGGGTGGAATCCCGTGTCTTGGAGGAATTCATCGCCGACGCCTATCGCCGCTCTGCTGCCGTACAGCGCGACGACGCATCCGAAAGGGCCGCCTCCGAGCAGTAGCCCCGCTGGTTTCCCGCCTGGGCGCTGCCCGTGACTTGCTTATTTCCCGCCTGGGCGCGCTTATTTCCTGCTAGGGCGCTGCCCCCTGCCGAGCCGATTTCCTGCACATTTCCCGCCTGGGCGCTGCCCGTGCCGGCCCGCGCCCAATCGTTAGACGGCCGAGCAGACCGCCGCCACCGCTCGCAGGGGGACGGTGAAGACTCCGCGGACGTTGCCTTGCCGCCGAGGTTCGCCGCGGGGAGTCAGCGACAGTTCGAAAAAATCCTTTCCGACCCGGTCTACGCTGCCATCCAGGGCAGAGGCGGGCGGCTGCCCTGCCAAGTACACCTGCACGGCCGCGCGGTCACGGGACAGGCCCCGCAGCGCGGACGCCAGCCCCAGCCGTGCCGCTGGTGCATCCACTGTGGAAAAGCGGTCCATTCCGCCGATCAGCACCACGTGGTCAAGCGCAATGACCGACGAGCGCCGTTCACCGTCCAAGCCGATCCACCCGCGGCCCACATGGCTGAGTTCCCCTTCGAAGGCCCCGCATGGACCGACGTCCACCTTCAGGTACCGTCCGGTCTGGCTGTGCAGCCGGCCCGCCAGGTCCATGCCGGCAAAATCGGTCCGAAGCCGCTCGGAAACCTCAGCGTCCTGCACCAGCTGGTGAGCAGAGGCCATTTGGGCCTCCATGTCGGCAAAAAGGGCGTCCCATCGCATGTGCACAGGCTAGCCGCTGCTCTCCGCACCTACTACCACGGGCCCAGGCAAACAATCTCAAAATCACCCTAGACACCGGGGCAACCGCACTGTAGACAAGTCCCACCAAACGATCTAGAAGCCATCAAACAGCGTTATCCATTATCAAACGGCAACAAACTGCATCAAACTGCATCTTTCCGGCAGCGAAATCCACCGATCGGTAGCGGCGGACCGGGCCGCCGAGGTGGATAGATACCCAGGATGAAGGAGACGCCGCGTGGACAAGGCTGGCGCCCGAGACGAAGGAGGACCCGAATGAAACACCTGCTGCGGGACCTCCTCGTTCTGGGTGCCGGAATCGCCGCCTCCGCCGTCCTGCTGTGGGCCGGGCTGGCGACGCTGCCGGATTCGGTAAGCCTCCTCCAGGGATCGGTGTCATCCCTGCAGGGGCTGGCGGGCTTCGCTGCCGCTGCGGCGGGTCTTCTCATCGCCCTTTGGTGGAGTCTGGGGCTGGTCCTGGCCGTCCTATCCGCCCTGCTGCAGAAAGCCGGACATGCGGCAGCCGCTGCAGCTGCCGGCGCCTTGGCTCCCGCCTTTATGAAGCGACTCGCTGCCGCTGCCATCGGCCTGAACCTCGTGGCCGGCGCCGGTGCCGCCCAGGCAGCCGATCCGTTGCCTGCGAATCCGGGGCAGAGCGTCTCCATGCTGCAAAACCCGCTGGATGCCGCGGTGCATCCCCAGTGGAACCCCACACTGGTGCTGCCGGAACGCGGCTTGGGTCCGGCAGGCACCGGAACGGTTGCCGGCAACTCAGCGGAGCCGTCACCCACTGACAGTCCGGCGAATCCGCAGTGGAAGCCTCGGGCGCAGGAAGTGACGCCAAACGTTTTTATCCGTCCCGGACGCACCGATGCATCCGGGCGGGCAGTGGTCCGCTCGGGAGACTCCTTGTGGAGCCTCGCCGCCGAACAGCTTGGCCCTCTAGCCACGGACGCTGAAATCGCTGCCCACTGGCCGCGCTGGTACGAACGGAACCGGGACGTTATTGGCGCTGACCCGGACCTGATTCTGCCCGGCCAGATCTTCGCGGTGCCCGAAGTGCCCGAAGTGCCCCGCCAATAACGAAGTCTCCAACCTCGCGCAGCACCCGGGCACCGGCACTGCTGCTGCAGTGCGCCTTGCCCCGGCGTTTCACCGACCGTGCCTTCGTCATACCTCCGGTACCGCCGCTCATTCCACAGCGGACTTCCAGGAAAGGACAGCACCATGACCACCGTCATTACATTTCCAGTCCAAGAGGCAGCGGACGAGCTGGCCACCGCGTCGGGGGCTCCGCGTCCGCTCACCGTGCACCGCATTCCGGTTACAGGCTATTCGCCGGCCGGAGCTCCACCGGTCAAGCTGCGCCCCCGGCAGCCCGCCCCGCAGGCGGCTAAACCCGCCGATTCCAGCCCGGCGACGCAGGACCAGGCTCACTGGCACAGCACCCCTGAGGACGACGCGCGGGTGAACGCCATAGCCCGGTCCGTCACCCAAGCGGCGCTGGAAGTACTCGGCGGAACCCGGCCGCTTCAGCAGATGGCCCGGTGGCTCGATCCCCCGAGCTTCGAGCGTCTGCAGCTGCGCGCCAATCTGGTCCGCAGCAGGGAACTGGGTGCCGCAGGAGGGACCGGGTCCAGGGCTGGAACCGGGGCAGCCGCCAGGCAGGGAACGCGCACGATGCCGGTGCGCCTGCACCGGCAGGTCGTGATCCGCTGCTGCCGAATCTGCCCCGTCTCGGAAGGCATCTACGAAGCATCGGTCGTAGCGGCCGAACAAAGCAGAGTCCGCGCCGCGGCTCTTCGTATAGAGCTGCGGCGCGGACTCTGGAAGGTCACGGCCCTGGAGATCGGTTAGATCCCGTTACTGCGGAGCACGGTTACTTGCGGCGCTTGGACTTCTTCGGAGCCGCATTCGGCGTCTTTCGACCCTGGGCATCCGCAGCCGGTGCAGAACCCGCGGTCTTGGCTGCGCCTGTCTTGCCGCCGGCTTTCGCCGGTTTGGCGGATGCAGCCCGCTCCACCCGGGTCTCCACGCCGCCTTCGGTGTTGGGTGCAGAGAACTGCAGGCTCGCGGGACGCTGCGGTGCTTCAAGACCAGCAGCCGTGATGGTCGGCTGGCCGACCACACTGCGGCCGTCCTTCAGACCGGCAAGAGCCGGAGGAACGTCAGCGGCCGGCGGGTTCACCTTCACTTCTGCGTTGAACAGGTAGCCAATGGACTCCTCGCGGATGGCTTCGGTCATGGTCTGGAACATGACAAAACCTTCGCGCTGGTACTCCACCAGGGGATCGCGCTGCGCCATGGCGCGCAGGCCAATACCCTCCTTGAGATAGTCCATCTCGTAGAGGTGTTCCTGCCATTTGCGCCCGATCACGGAGAGCACTACGCGGCGCTCCAGTTCGCGCATGGCGGGAGCGCCCAGCGCGGCCTCCCGTGCCTGATAGGCCAGCTTCGCGTCGGAGAGGATTTCCTCCTGCAGGAATTCCCGGGTGACCTTGGCGCGTCCTCCGGCTTCGTCGACCACTTCGTCAATGGTCAGGCCCACCGGGTACAGGGTCTTGAGGTTGGTCCACAGCTGCTCGTAGTCCCAGTCGTCCCCGTGCCCCTCGGCAGTGGCTTCGTTGACGATTGACGTGACAACGTCCTCCAGGAAGAAGCCGATTTTCTCCTGCAGATCATCGCCTTCCAGGATCCGGCGGCGGTCGCCGTAGATGGCTTCGCGCTGGCGGTTCAGGACGTCGTCGTACTTCAGGACGTTCTTGCGCTGCTCGGCGTTCCGGCCCTCGACCTGCCCCTGGGCATTCTGGATGGCTTTCGAGACGAGCTTGGATTCCAGTGCGACGTCGTCGGGCATGGACGAGCTGTTCATGATCCGCTCGGCGGCGCCTGAGTTGAACAGCCGCATGAGGTCGTCGGTCAGCGACAGGTAGAAGCGTGACTCCCCCGGGTCTCCCTGACGGCCGGAACGGCCGCGGAGCTGGTTGTCGATGCGGCGGGACTCGTGCCGTTCGGTGCCCAGCACGTAGAGGCCGCCAAGGTCAATGACTTCCTGCTGTTCAGCGGCCACGGCCTTGCGTGCCTTTTCGAGGGCGTCCGGCCAGGCGGCTTCGTACTCATCCGGGTTCTCGCTCGGATCCAGTCCCCGTCGTTCCAGTTCGGAGATGGCATTGAACTCGGCGTTGCCGCCGAGCATGATGTCAGTGCCTCGGCCGGCCATGTTGGTGGCGACGGTGACGGCGCCCTTGCGTCCGGCCTGGGCCACGATGGCAGCTTCACGGGCGTGGTTCTTGGCGTTAAGGACCTCGTGCCGGATGCCGGCCTTGGCCAGCTGCTTGGAGAGGTACTCGCTCTTTTCGACGCTGGTGGTGCCCACCAGGATCGGCTGGCCGGCGGCGTGGCGCTCGGCAATGTCCTGGACGACGGCGTCGAACTTGGCGATTTCGTTCTTGTAGATCAGGTCCGGCTGGTCGATCCGGGCCATCGGCCGGTTGGTGGGAATGGGCACCACTCCGAGCTTGTACGTGCTCATGAACTCGGCCGCTTCAGTCTCAGCCGTTCCGGTCATGCCGGCGAGCTTTTCGTAGAGCCGGAAGTAGTTCTGCAGCGTCACCGTGGCCAGCGTCTGGTTCTCGGCCTTAATGGTCACGCCCTCTTTGGCCTCAATGGCCTGGTGCATGCCCTCGTTGTAGCGGCGTCCGGCGAGGATGCGTCCGGTGTGTTCGTCAACGATCATGACTTCGCCGTTGAGGACCACATAGTCCTTGTCCCGCTTAAACAGTTCCTTTGCCTTGATGGCGTTGTTCAGGAAACCGATGAGGGGCGTATTCGCCGACTCGTACAGGTTGGAAATGCCCAGGTAGTCCTCGACCTTCTCAATGCCGGATTCCAGCACGCCCACGGTGCGCTTCTTTTCGTCCACCTCGTAGTCGGTGTCCAGGACCAGGCGCTGCACTACCTTCGAGAACTCGGTGTACCAGCGGTTGACGTCGCCGCTTGCGGCTCCGGAGATAATGAGCGGGGTCCGGGCCTCATCGATGAGGATGGAGTCCACTTCATCAACGATGGCGAAGTGGTGGCCGCGCTGGACCAGTTCGGCGGCGCTCCAGGCCATGTTGTCGCGCAGGTAGTCGAAGCCGAACTCGTTGTTGGTTCCGTAGGTGATGTCCGCGTTGTACTGCTCTCGGCGGACTGCGGGGTCCTGGTTCGACAGGATGCAGCCACTGGTCATGCCCAGGAAGCGGAAGACGCGGCCCATCAGGTCCGACTGGTACTCGGCCAGGTAGTCGTTGACCGTCACGATGTGCACGCCTCGCCCGGTCAGCGCGTTGAGGTATGCGGGAGCGGTGGCGACGAGGGTCTTGCCCTCACCGGTCTTCATCTCGGCGATGTTGCCCAGGTGCAGGGCCGCGCCGCCCATCATCTGGACGTCGAAGTGGCGCATGCCCAGCGTGCGGCCGGCAGCTTCACGGACTGCGGCGAAGGCCTCCGGGAGCAGATCGTCCAGGCTCTCGCCGTCGGCGTAGCGTTCCTTGAAGCGGTCGGTCTCGCCCCGAAGTTCGGCGTCGCTCATGCCCCTGTACTCGTCCTCGAGCACGTTGATCGCATCGGCGTAGTTGCGCAGCGTCTTCAGCGTCTTCTTATCGCCTGTACGAAGAACCCGTTCGAGTAGTGATGCCACTGATTTGCTCCCAATCTAGTGTTGCCTAATTCTGGCGTCCCCAGTCTACGTGAGAGACGTTTGGTGGTGTGCAGGGGTTCCCGCAGCGGATCTATTCCCGGCATACTGCCAGTTTTAATGCCTCCGCCAAATCACCTGATGGTTTTACAATAACGTCGTCGAGCCCCAGCCAATCTGCCATCATACGTAGTTCCGCGGCAAGCTCAACGGCTGTGCGGGCCGGAGCGCCGTCCTCGCGGTGGGCGGCCTGGACCAATAGGGCCTTGTTTGACCGGTCAGCTTTGAGATCCACCCGTGCCGCAAATTCCTCCCCCAGCAGGAACGGCAGAACGTAGTAGCCGTACCGGCGCGCCGCGGGCGGAGTGTAAATTTCGAGGCGGTACCGGAAACCGAAAAGCGCTTCCAGCCGTTTCCGTTCGAACACCATGGAGTCGAAGGGGCTGAGGAGGGCACGGGCCGAGGAGCGGCGCGGGATAACCGTTTCCGCGTGCAGGTAGGCAGGCGAACGCCAGCCAGCGACCCGCACCCGGCGCAGTTTCCCCGTGCGGACCAGTACGGCCGCCGCCGACGCGGTCTCCCGCTGGGGCAGCCGAAAGTAATCTGCCAGGCAGCGGACGGTGGCCACCCCGTGTGCGCGTGCGGCCAGTTCCGTCAGACGCAGTACTGCTTCCTGCGGATCGGACGGCTCCAAAGCGGCAGGGCCCGCAGGGTGCACGGCAGCCGTGGGAGCGTAAAGACGCTCAAACTGCGGAGTCCGTCCGGCCGAGCTGAGCAGGCCTGACGCAAACAGGTCTTCGAGCACCCGCTTCGAGGCGTTCCAGTTCCATCCCCAGTTGCCTTTGGTCCTCACCTCACCGCCCCCCAGCCTGTCGGCTATTTCCCTCGCGGTGAGTGGCGGTCCGCCGGCCAGGAGCCCCAGGATCTGTTCGCTCAGCCGGTTCTTCACCTCGGTGGGAAGTGAGTGCGCTGTCATCCACACACGGCGTTGGACTGTCCGCAGATCGGGGAAAAGCTCCGGGCGGACGTAGCTGGCTTCATGTGCCCAGTACTCCACCATCTGGCGCGGAGCCTTGGAGGCCAACCTATCGGGAACGGCAGTATCGTACGGACCCAGCCTGGAAAACAGCGGCAGGTAGTGGCTCCGGGAGAGCACGTTCACTGAATCAATCTGCAGGAGGTGCAGCTGTTTCAGGACCCGGCCAACCGATCTTGAAGTGACGGTGGCGGGCCGCCCCTTGACCAGGCCCTGTGCGCCCAGCGCGGTGAGCCGCGCCTGCCGGGCAGTGAGGGTTGGTTCCATAGTGCCCATCCTAGGTCCGAGGCTCTCCCGCTCTGACACGTGCCACGCACGGCAGATGGGCGCGGGGACTCCGACGTCCCTGCCACAGCCGAACGTCTCAGGGCGAGAGCCGCATTCTGCTGATCCGCTGGTCGCTGCTGGTCGAAAGGGTTGCCGTACTCTTTGACTTCCGGCCGTACTCTTTGACTCCCGGCCGTACTCTTTGACTCCCTCAGAAAGGCGGCGGATCGTCGCCGTAGTCATCCGGATCGTCTGGAGCACTTGGTCCGCCGGCATCATGGGCCGGTGATGGATCAACGCCCGTTGCGTTGCCTCCGCGATTCGCCTGGCCACCATTCGCCTTGATGTCTGGTCCCGCCGATATCTCCGACCGACGCTGGCCGCCGTCAACGCCGCAGGTTTCCCGGGACAGGCTCAGTTGCGGTTCCGTCCGGTAACACCTGCCGCCCGGTGAGGTCCACTCAATCACCCCGGGACGAGGCTGCCTGGCCTTCCAGAACCCTTCGGTTTTGAACATGTGATGCCGCCGGCACAAATGCTCCAAATTGTCATGATCCGTCGGCCCGCCCTGAGCCCAGGGCTTGGTGTGGTCAATCTCGGAAATCACCGCATTGGTCCGGCACCCCGGGAACCGGCACGTCCCGTCCCGCACCCGCAGGACCCGCTTTAATCCGTCGGGGACCTTCCGTCGTTTGCCGACCCGCAGGATTTCTTCGGTTTCGGGGTCGCGTTCCACCGGTGTCCATTTCGCCGCTTCCCGAGCCATCCGCCGGGCCGTTTCCGGGCTGATCGGCCCGTATCCGTTCAGTTCCGCCGGCTGGTCATCGGCTCCGAAGAGGGTTTCGGCGTTGATCATCACCAGGATCTCCGTCCGAGCCCTGGGCCCGTGGCCAATCCGGCAGGACCCGGCCCCCTTCCCAGATCCGGCCCCGGTATCGGAGTCGGAGCCGGCAGCAGAACCGGACCCCTCACCTTGGATGCTGGCCTTGTTGCCGGAGCCGGAACCCTTACTGCGGCCTTTGCCCGTCTTGCTCTTCGCACCCGCACCAGTGCCGCCGCTGTCTCCGCCCCTCCGGCCGCTGCCGCCTTTGCCGCGGCCGCCACCACCGTTTCTGTTTCTGCACTCGTCCCCGCACTCATGCTCGTGGCCGCCGAGCAAGTCCGTCAGGATATCCGTGCGCAACTGATCCACCGTGCGCGTGTCCCCGGCGGCCCGCTCACCCCGGGCCGCAACACTGAGCTGAGTAAAAATGGCCTGGGCTTTCTCGGCCGGCAGTAACGCCGAGAGCCAAGACATCCCGTCCGGCTCCGGCCGCACCCACACCGTCCGCTGCTCAAACGCCGTCAACTGCCGCTGCACAATGGTCTCCGGATAGTACTGCTCCCGCAACCGGTGAGCCTTCACCCGGAACTGGGTTCTGGTCTGGCCCGCAGCCAGACCCAGCAACTCCGCCTCGAACCCGGGCAGCTCGCCCGGCACCACTCCCATACACTGCTCCACCAGAGTCTCGACATGCCCGTAACTGATCTGTCCGGACTCCAACGCCTTCAGCGTGGCCGTGTTCCTGGTGCAGAGATCACCGGCCTGACTCAGCAACGCCTTTCCGGTACCGGTGGGCACTCCCAGAATGGTTGCGGCTTCCTCCGCAGCGAGACTGAACGCCATCTCCGCGTCCCGCAACCCGGTAACGGACAGGGTCTCGTCCTCGTAGACGGTCTGCAGCCGGGACAGGACCCGAGCCTGCTGCGCCTGCACCCACCGCGACAAATGATTGAGCCGGGCCAACACCGTCCCGGTTTGCTCCTCGGTCAGGGACTCCACGTTCTGCAGAACCAAAGAGCCGGTAAACCCATCGCGGAAGCCAGCAAGATCAGGGCCCTGCCACCTCAGGCTTCCCAGCCTCCGACCCGGCGCCCTCCGGGTCGGCTACATAGACGAACCGGGTGCGCGCCGCAGCCTCATCGCCGGTGCCATCGGCACCGGGAGTCCCGGTCGAAGATCCGTTCTGATCCATGACTCCAGACTTTCACCCGGCACTGACATTTCCGTCTCGGAAAAGGCCCAAAACGACCCCAAACAGGACGATTTGGGGACCCACAAATACCTGTCTTTTTCGACGGACTACCCACGCACCACAGCCGATACCTGTGCACGTAGCACGACTGCATCTGTCGGTCACGGCTCCTGCACCCTGCGCGCAGTCGACCCCATCGCACTACTGGCCGGCAGTCGCACAGGTTCCCCCGCAATGTTCCGCTCCGGGGCTGGCGTGACTCCACCAGGCAACAGGGGCAACAGAGAGTGGGAACCAGTGCGGCGCCGCCCCTAAGAGACTGGTTTCGCACTGAGGTGAAGGTTCTGCAGCCGAAAACCAGAAAGGCCCCCGGGCGGGTGAACTTCTAACAAGTTCTTCCCTGCCCGGAGGCCTTCCACAATAACCTCAACGGTTTCGCTCGTGATGCCTGCTGACCGGTCCCTATTCGCACCGGTTCACAGCCGGTGCAGGCTACCTCCGCAGTCCACGAGAGAACCTACGCGATCTTTGCTGCCCCTTCCGAAGGCCGGTAGGCCCGCGTTTCATCCCGCAGGTCTTCGGTGCCTTCGGCACAGCGGGAGTCCAAGGTGATGACACCGTAGGTCCAGCCCCGCCGCCGGTAGACAACGGAGGGGGCTCCGGTAGCAGAATCCACAAACAGGTAGAAGTCGTGGCCGACCAACTCCATGTTGTCCACGGCGGCGTCAAGGCTCATGGGGGCACCCGGGAAAACCTTGCGCCGGATCAGGACTGGGCTGTCATCTGTGGGTTCTGCGGTATCGGATTCGTCGACCGTCGATTCGGCCGCAGCTGCTGCGTTCTCCATCTGCACGTACAGGGGTTCGTCGCTGCTGACCGTATCCAGGTCTGCGGTAGCAACCCGCACGGCGACCGGGGTGTGCCGGCCGTGGTGGACTTTCCGGCGGTCGCTTGCCCGGCGCAGGCGCTCAATGAGTTTGGCGTAGGCCAGATCAAAGGCTGCAAACTTGTCGCCGGACGTGGCTTCAGCCCGTACCACCGGACCTCTGCCGATAACGGTAAGTTCCACGGTAAGAGAGCTGTCGGCCTCACGGACGTTGGGCTGCTTGGTGATTCGTGCGTCTACACGCTGGACCTTGTTCCCAAGGTTCTCCACCTTGGCGATTCGTTCCTCGGCATACTCCCGGAACCGGTCGGATACTGCAACGTTGCGTCCGCTGATCATGAATTCCATGGTGCCCTCCAATAGATTTCGGTGACACAGCAACGGCCGCTGCCAAAACCTCTGCGACCGCTGCCGCAGGAAAGCTCCTCTTCTTGAAGCTGTCCATACCAACACGTTAGATCACCCAACAGCGTTATTCACCTTCGGACATTCCGATTACCTGACCTGTTCGGCTTGGACTAGGCTCCTCCTTTGGTGTTATTTGCGTCACTTGCCGGAGCCGCTGTTGCAGCTATCACCGCGGCCCCTTCAACCCTTGCTCCGGCCGCCCTCAGCGCGCGGGCGGCCTCGGCGATAGTGGAGCCGGTGGTCAGCACGTCATCGACCACGAGGGTGCGGATCCCGGCCAGTGAGCCCGGATTCCCGGCCGTCATAGTTCCGTAAACATTGGTCCGGCGCCCTCTCCGCCCGAGGTTCTTCTGGCTGCTGGAGGCCCGCCCGGAAACTGCGGCGCTCAAAGCTTCGGGATGCAGGCGACTCCGCAGCCCCGCACCTGACAGCCGGACAAGCGGCTTCACAGTGGTCTGCGCCGGAAGGAGACCACTGGCCTGAAGAGAGCCAAGGAGCAACCCCAGCGGGCTGTAGCCCCGCCGCTGCAGCGCACGCCGAGTGCCCGGGACCGGAACCAGGACGAGGCCGCGGCGGCCGGCGTCGGCGGCGGCCTGATGAAGCACGCCTGCCAGCATCGGACGCAGGACAGCGGCCAGGTCCGTGTGCCCGTGGTTTTTATAGGCGAGGACGACTCGCGCGAGGCTGCCGGCGTACCGCCCGGCAGCCAGCACCGGCAGCACGCTGTCCGCCGACGAATCACCGTCCGTTTCGGCACCGGGGAGCAGCTCGGCGGCATCTTGGGCATACCAGGGGTGGGTGCCGCTGCGTCGGACCGCCCGCCGGCACCTGGGGCACAGCGAAGAGTCCGCCGCGCCGCAGACAACGCACGACGTCGGCAGCAGCGCCGCTGCCAGCTCCGCCACCGCTGCGCCCATGGCTGCGGGCAAGGGCTGCAAACGGCAGCGGTCCGCGGCCCTGCCCAGTCCGGACGCTGAGAGATCCACCATGCGCATACGGACAGCATGTCCAACGTCCGGCGCACCGGCTGCGGATCCGGACCGGCGGTGGACAAATTTCCCGGCACATCCGCCACACCCCCCGCTGTGCAGGAGGAGTGCAGGAGAAGCCAAGGAGAAGTGGAGGACGAATCCAGGAGTAGTGCTACCCGGGGAACGCCGGATCGGTCAGCCCCTCGCTGACCTGATACCAACTGTTACCCATCCGCTTGAACATCGCCAAGGGCGTCTGGACATAGATGTCCTGCCCGCCCTTTCCGGCACTCAGGCCGGTAATGCCGGCAAGTCCGGCCAGGGGCTCGGGCCTGGCACCCAACCCCAGGATGATCGGGGTGACCCGATCATCCTGCGAAGTCTGGACGACGACGATGGAGTCTTCGGTGACCCACTTGGCCCGGTCCACCGGAAGGGTCTCCGGGATGCCGGAGCCCGGATCACCCGTGACGGCCAGCTCCAGCGGGGTCGTCAAGGTGCGCGGGACGCCGGCGGCGTCCCGCACGACACCGGCCACCAACACCTGGCTGCTGCCGCCGTGGCTGGTGACCAGCAGGGCGCGTGATCCGTCGCGGGAGATCCGCAGCTCGGAAACGTTGACCTCGGCCAGCCACGGGACGGGCAGGGACAGGACGTCCTCGGCTCCGCCGCCCGGGGGCAGGGCCAGGATGGTGGCGCCGCCGCCGGCTTGGGAAGCCGTCCACGTCCACTTCCCCGGATCAATGCTGGGGGCCGTCAGCAAGCTGCCCTCCACGACTCTGCGGACTTCCTGGTTCGGTCCGGTCATGAACAGGGACGATCGGTTTCCGTTCAGGAAGGCGATGGTCGCCAGGTCCAGTGAGAGGGCAGGGTCTCGGGGCGCGTGCTCGGCAACACTGGGAATCCCCTCGATCGGTTGCGGCTGTCCGTCCTTAATGTAGGCCAGTTCGTTCTGATAGGCGCCGATCTGCGTCCCGCCCACCTCGGGGTCTGCCACCGCTTCAACGAGGGCGCTGCTTTCCTTCCCCAGATCCACGGAACGCTGGTTGACGGTCATGTTCACCGAGTTCACATTGTTGAGGTTGACCAGGTTCTGATGCAGCTGCAGCGCCATTTGCTGCCGGTTCAGGTCACTGGAATCCTGCAGGACGTCGGCGGACAGATCGACTGTCGCCGCTCCGGACACCACCGGCACGGCATCCCGGGCCAGTGCGGTGCCGGCCGGAAAGGCACTGCTCACCGCTCCCTGCAGATACGGTGCCGGTCCCTCGAGCATGGCTTTGACCACGTTGGCCACGAGCCCGGATTTCTGCGCGAACCAGCGGGTGTCGGGAACCCAGAAGTCGAAGCCGCTCGAGTAGAAGTAGAGGTTATGGGAGAGGAACAGCAGCGAAAAACTGACCTCCGAGACGATGATGCCGTTGGGCACGGCACTGATTCGCCACTGCCCGTCCACCTGTTCCAGGTTGGCGGTCAGCGTTTCGGTGGTGCCCGAGGCCCGGTCCGTCCGGATCCCGCGGTTATCAACCGAACCAACCACTTCGAGCTGGATGGAATAGGTGTCACCCTCGGGGGACGGCACGATGTTCGGATCGGCGCCGTAGATCAGCACGCGGTCGGTGGGAATCCAGGTTTCGGCTGCGGCGTCCGTCAGGAATTCCCGCGCCACGCTGTAATCGTCGGCGGCACCCGTCCCCGCTGTGATGAATCCCTGCAGAATCTCCCCCGGCGTTTCTCCCCCGTCTTCGCTGGGGCCGGGCGGCGCGACGGCAAAGCTGTCCACGACCAGGTTCCCGTCACTGTCGGCGGACGCCGTGCCCACCGGACCTGTCGTGGGAATGGAGGAACAGCCGGAAAGCACCAGCAGCACAGCGGCAACCATAACAATCAGCCGGGAGAACGGACGCGCAGCGGCGGAGTGCGTGCTAGCTGGCATCGGTCTTCTCCTCAACTGGTGGTGGTGCCGGGGCGGCCAATGCCCGGGTACCCGGTGCGCCGTCGTACGGGGACAGAGGAACGGGCGAATCCGTGAACGGTACCCCATGCCGGCGCGGCAGCGTGAGCCGGAAGCAGGCGCCGTCCCCCGGGCGCCCCCAGACCTGGAGCAGGCCGCCGTGCAGCAGCGCATCCTCTACGGCGATCGACAGCCCGAGACCGCTGCCTCCGGTGGTTCGCGCCCGGGCCGGGTCGGCTCGCCAGAAGCGGTCAAACACGCGGGACGCCTCCTCCTCGGTCATGCCGATCCCGTGATCCCGCACGGCCACTGCGACGGCGTCCATGTTGGATCCGATGGCAATCTCTATCGGCTCCCCTTCGCCGTGCTCCAGCGCATTAACGACAAGGTTCCGAAGGATCCGCTCGATGCGCCGCGGGTCCGCGTCAACCATGCAGCTGGTTTCCTTCGAGACGATGGTGACCGTGGAACCGATGTTCAGGGCCAGCGGTTCCGTGGCTTCGATGACCTCGCGGACCACGGCGAAGATGTCGGTGGGTTCCAGATCGGGGGTGGCCGCACCGGCGTCGAACCTCGAGATTTCCAGCAGGTCAGCGAGCAGCGCCTGGAAGCGCTCGACCTGGTGGTACAGCAGCTCCGTGGAGCGGCGGCTGATCGGGTCGAACCCGTCGCGAGCGTCGTAGAGCACCTCGGCTGCCATGCGGACGGTGGTCAGCGGGGTGCGCAGTTCGTGGGAGACATCGGAGACGAAGACCTGCTGCATGCGTGAGAGCTGGGCAAGCTGGGTGATCTGGTCCTGCAGCGTGGCCGCCATGTGGTTGAAGGAGGCCGCCAGGCGTGCGACGTCGTCCTCGCCCTTGACCACCATGCGTTCCTGGAGCTCGCCGGCAGCCAGCTTCTCGGAAACCGCTGCGGCATCGCTGACAGCGCCGACGCCGGCCTTCGCGACGATCCACGCGATGGTGCCGATGATCACCATCAGCAGCCCGCCGGCGATCCACAGGATGCGGTGGATGTCGTCCAGGGTCTGCTGCATGGAGGACAGGTCATAGATGAGGTAGAGCGCGTATTCGGCGCTGTCCGGCGGCAGTGTGACCTTGGTGCCGAATGCCAGTCCCGGTTCGCCGTGGGCCAGGGCCAGCGGGGACCAGTGGATGGTGTCCTGGTCGCTGTTCACGTCGATGCTCCGGACGGATTCGCTCAGGACGGAAGGAATGCTGCCGGCAGTGATGCCCTCGCCTAGGGTCTGGGAGACAAACAGGTTCTGTTCCTGGTCCGGCATGGGAGTGAGCAGGTACAGCCGGCGTGCGTCGGCACCCTGCCCTTCCAGCAGCGAAAGGGTATTCGAGACCAGCCGCTCGGTTCCTTCACGGTCCGTTGCCGCCGTGGTGCGGAAGTTTTCCTTCGCCGAGTTGAGTCCGGCGGTGGCCTCGGACTGGAACTGGCTCAGACGCTCCTCGTAAAGGGCGTCCGCGATCTGGTGGGATAAGAACGCGCCAACGCCGGCACAGGCCAGCGTGACCAGCAGCAGCGTGGAGACCACCGTCTTGAACAGCAGGGACCGCCGCCACCGGCGGGCGATCCGCTGAAATGTTGCCCTGCGCAGGGTGTCGCGGAACCGCTTGAACGTCCGCACCGTTGCAGGCAGGACTTCGGCCGTCAGGGCCGAAGTCCGCGAGCGCCTAGCTCTGGCCCGCTTTGTAACCGACACCGCGCACCGTCAGAACTATTTCGGGTGCTTCGGGGTCGCGCTCGATCTTGGAACGGAGCCGCTGCACATGGACATTGACCAGCCGGGTATCCGCCGCATGGCGGTAGCCCCACACCTGCTCCAGCAGCATTTCCCGGGTGAACACCTGCCAGGGTTTGCGTGCCAGGGCCACCAGCAGGTCAAATTCCAGCGGGGTCAGCGAAATGGTATCGGCACCGCGCGAGACCACATGTCCGGCGACGTCGATGGAGACTTCCCCAATGCTGAGGGTCTCAGGAGACTTGGTGTCGCCGGGACGCAGCCGGGCGCGCACCCGCGCCACAAGCTCGGCGGGCTTGAACGGCTTGGGGACGTAGTCGTCGGCTCCGGATTCCAGCCCGCGCACGACGTCGGAGGTGTCGGACTTTGCCGTCAGCATGACAATGGGAACATCGGACTCGCCGCGGATTTGCCGGCACACCTCGATCCCGTCAATTCCGGGCAGCATGAGGTCCAACAGGATTAGGTCGGGCTTGGTATTGCGGAAGATCTCCAGTGCCTTGGAACCGTCAGCGCAGAAGACAGGGTCGAACCCGTCGTTGCGGAGCACAATGCCGATCATCTCGGCCAGTGCTTCGTCGTCGTCCACGACCAATATGCGTGCCTTCATAACTCCCTGTTCCCAGTTGACTGCTCAAGCGGTTCTTCGTTGCGGTGCCTGTCCTGCCGGCTTCCGGCTGCCCGGGTACTCCGCCGGGCTTCCTGCCAGCTGTTGAGGATGCGAGGCGTCCGGAATGTCCTGAGACACGGCAACAGCCGACGATAACCCTCCCATCCTAGAGGACAGAGTTTCCGGTGCTTTCCCCGCGGGACGCCGGGCGACGTCTGGAACTATAGTCGGAGCAGGGCAAACAACTCTTTTAGGGGCACACCTTGGGTCAGGACAATCACAACGGCAAATCCCCGCAGGAGCGGGATGAGCCTTACGGCTCCCGGCCGGAGCAGGCCGACGGCGAGGGCAGCCGCGACGCCGCAGCCGACCAAGGTGGCGGCGAGGCTGCCAGTGACGGACGGAACGCAGGCACCGGTCCGCCGCCGCCTCCCGGAGCCTCTCCCGGCCCGCTGCAGCCTCCTTACGGCCAGCCGAATCCGCAGCAGCCGGTGCCCCCGCCGTCGTCCCAGCCGTGGGGCCACCCCGCAGCACCCCGAAACCCCTGGGAGCAGCGGGGCCAGCAGTGGGCCGCTCCGGGGTTTCCTCAACCCGGCCAACCCGGCCAGCCCGCCCAGCCCGGCCAACCCGCCCAGCCCTGGGGTTCCCCCGGCTTTCCCCAGCAAGGCGGCTGGTCGCCTCCGCCAAAGCCCGGCGTCATTCCGCTGCGGCCGCTGGGTTTGGGCGAACTGCTGGACGGCGCCTTCCAGGCCTGCCGCCGGAACGCCGCGGCAACCTTCGGCACGGCACTGCTCATTCAGGCCGTAATCTCCCTCCTGACGCTGCTGTTGGCCCGCGGGCTCCTGTCCCCGGACACCTTCAGCGCGGATTTTGACGCCGCCCAGGGAGCAATTGGCTCGACGCTGACCTCGGGAACCCTTCTGCTCATAGCCTCGGTCGCCGGGGTCCTGCTCTTGCAGGGAGTGCTCGTCATACCCGTGGCGCGGTCCATCCTGAACCTCAAAACGGGCTTCGCCCAGACCTGGAAGCTCAGCCGCAAACGGCTCCTGCCGCTGGCCGGACTGGGGGCCCTGCTGCTGCTGATGATGATTGTCGGTGCAGTGGCCTTCTCCGTCGGTCTTGCCGCGATCCTGGCAGCGCTGGGACCGGCTGGCATCCCCGTGCTCATCCTCGGCATCCTGGCCCTGGTCGCCGTCACTGTCTGGCTGGGCGTGAAGCTTTCCCTGGCTCCGGCGGCCCTGGTCCTGGAACCCGCCGGAGTCTTCGCATCGCTGGGCCGTTCCTGGCAGCTGACGCGACGCAATTTCTGGCGCAGCTTCGGCATCCTGGCGCTGACCGCCCTGCTGGTGAGCATTGTTTCCTCGGTGATCAGCACCCCGATCGTCTTTCTTTTGAGTCTCATCGGCGCGTTTGGCAGCGGCGGTGAACCCGGGCCGGAGGCTACGGCGGCACTGGTTGCCGTCAATCTGGCCGTCACCGCTTTTTTCGGTGCCATCGGATATGCCTTCCAAGCGGCCGTCACCTCGCTCCTGTACGTTGACCTGCGCATCCGCCGCGAGGGCTTCGACATCACGCTGATGAAAGACCAGGAACTGGTCGGCACCGCCGATGCGGATCTGGTGCCCGGCCGGAACCGGAGCGCCGGGTTGTGACGCCCCTGCTGTCCGCGCACCCGACGGCAGATGTTCCGGTTCTTCCGGATGATCTGCAGGGGCGCGATTGGGCCGAGCAGGAACTCTCCCGGTCCGTCTATCAGGAGGCCAAGCCGAGCCTGCTCGACCGGTTCTGGCAATGGGTGCGGGAGTTCTTCTCAGATCTCCTCGACGGCATCACCGGTGTTGACCCCTCTCTCGGTGTGTTGCTGCTGGCCGTCGGCGCGGCCGCGGTGCTGGCCGTGGCCATTGTGCTGGTGCGCCCGCGCTTGAACGCCCGCAGCCGCAGGGAACTCTTCGATGCCGAGGAAACCCGGGTCGCGGTGGACCACCGCAGGCTGTCAGAGGAGGCCGCCGCCCGCGGTGAGTGGGACACGGCGCTGGCTGAACGGCTGCGCGCCGTGATCCGGTCTGCTGAAGAACGCGTCATCCTTGAGCCGCGGGCCGGCCGCACCGCGGCGGAGGCAGGGCACGAGCTCGCCCTTGCCTTCCCGGCGGCGGCTCCCGACATCCGATGGCTGGCACGGCGGTTTGACGAGGTCCGGTACGGGCATCTTCGCGCCACTGCCGCCGATTCCGAGCAGGCCGCAGCCCTGGACCGACTGTTGGAAGGCTCTGCTCCCCGCACTCCGGCCACAGTTCCCGCAGCACTGGCGGTGCCGCGGTGACCGCTTCCGGAACAGCCTCAGCAACTCCGCCGCAGGCCGCAGCTCCGTCCGGCATCCGGGGCGGGCTGCGGGCGCGCCTGCATGCCTGGCGGCTGTGGATCATCCTGGCCCTGGTGCTGTGCCTGGTTGTCATCCTGGGTATCCTGGCCGGCTCGGAAACCGACGAGACCGCACTCTCCCCCGCAAGTGCCGCCCCGGACGGGGCCATGGCCGCAGCCCGGATCCTGGACGAGCAGGGGGTGGAAGTCCTCCGCCCCGGGTCCCTTGACGAGGCACAGGCACTCCTCCGGGACAAGCGCTCAGACACCACGCTGTTGCTCATCGATCCCGACAACTTTCTTAACGCGGACCAGCTGGCCGAGCTGGACGGGATAGCCAAGCGGCAGGTTCTGGTGGAGCCCTCCTTTGAACAGCTGGGCGCGTTGGCCCCGGGCATCCGCTCCGCCGGCCTGCTTCCTGAAAACAGCGGCGACTCCGCCCTCAGCGCTGACTGCGATGTGCCCGACGCCGCGGCCGCGGAGAGCATCGATGCCGGCGGTCTTGCCTACCGGGCGCCGGTTGTCTGCTTTCCTGCCCCGGGAGGCCCCGACTCCGGGGGTGCCTACGCCGCTGACGACGACGGCGCCGTCGTCGTTCTGGGCAACGCCGCAGTGCTCGCCAATGAGACGCTCGCGAGCCGCGGCAACGCCGCACTAACGCTGCGCACACTGGGTTCCACCGGCACACTCGTCTGGTACCAGCCGACGGCTGCAGACATTTCCGCCCCTGATTTGCCCGTCGATCCGCGGGCCCTGTTGCCCGAGTGGGTGAATCCGCTGCTGCTGTGGCTGCTGGTGGTGGCCGGCCTGGCGATGTTCTGGCGCGGACGCCGCCTGGGACCGCTGGCCGCAGAACCGCTGCCGGTGGTGGTACGGTCCGCAGAGACAGCTGAAGGCCGTGCCCGGCTTTACCAGGACGGACGGGCCTCGGACCGTGCGGCGGCGACGCTTCGTGCCGCGGCACTGACGCGCCTTGCTGCCCGCCTGCGGCTGGGCCCGCAGAGCACCGCCGACATGGTGGTGCGGGCGGCAGCGCACGCCACCGGCCGTTCGGTGGACGACGTCGACCGGTTGCTGAACCGCCCGCTGCCTGGCGGCGATGCGGAACTCGTGCAATGGTCCCAGGATTTGCAAGCCCTAGAGGAAGAGGTCACCGCATCATGAGCCAGCAGTACCAGCCACAGGCAGCACCCGGCCCGGTTCCGCGCCCGGCGGAGTCCGCGGACCCCTTCGTCCCCGTTCCTGCCGGCGCGCCGAACCCTGCCGGCCTTGGCGGACAGGGCCGGGCAGACCCTGTCCGCCAGGCGCTGCTCGATGTCCGGATGGAGGTCGCCAAGGCCGTGGTTGGACAGGACGCTGCCGTGACCGGGCTGATCATTGCGCTGCTGGTGCGGGGTCATGTCCTGCTCGAGGGTGTTCCCGGCGTCGCCAAGACGCTGCTGGTGCGGAGCCTCTCTGCGGCTCTGGACCTGGATACCAAGCGCGTGCAGTTCACCCCCGACCTGATGCCCGGAGACGTCACCGGATCGCTGATCTATGACGGACGCACCTCCGAGTTCTCCTTCCGGGAGGGTCCGGTTTTCACCAACATCCTGCTGGCCGACGAAATCAACCGCACGCCTCCGAAGACGCAGGCCTCGCTGCTGGAAGCCATGGAGGAACGCCAGGTTTCCGTTGACGGCGTGTCGCGGCTGCTGCCCGATCCCTTCATGGTGGCTGCCACCTCCAACCCGGTGGAATACGAAGGAACGTATTCGCTGCCCGAAGCCCAGCTGGACCGGTTCCTGTTGAAACTCACACTGGATCTGCCCGGCCGCAACGAGGAGATCGAAATCATCCGCCGGCACAGCAGCGGATTCGATCCGCGGAACCTGGCCGCAGCGGGAGTCCGCGCCGTGGCCACCGCCGCTGACCTTGAAAAGGCCCGGCAGGCAGTGTCCAGGGTGGCAGTGTCCCCGGAGGTCCTCGGCTACATCGTGGATCTGGTCCGCGCCACCCGGGCGGCGCCGTCGTTCCAGCTCGGGGTCTCTCCCCGCGGCGCGACGGCGCTGCTCAACACCTCGCGCGCCTGGGCATGGCTCTCCGGCCGCGCGTTTGTGACACCGGACGACGTCAAAGCGCTGACACTGCCCGCGCTGCGGCACCGGGTCTCGCTGCGCCCCGAAGCCCAGATGGACGGCGTGAACGCGGACGACGTGCTGGGCAGCATCCTGGCCACCGTCCCGGTACCCCGCTAGGACGCGGAAGCGATGGCAATTTCCGGCCGGCTGGTCCTCCTTGCCGCAGCAGGTGCCGTGCTGGTCCTGCTGTTTCCCGGCTCGGGTGCAATCTGGCTGTGGGTGCTGCTCCTGTCCGCTGCAGTCGCCGCGGACCTGCTAACGGCCGCCTCGCCCCGCGCCCTGACCCTGACGCGCACCGTTCCGGCCGGGGTGCGCCTGACCGAGCCCGCCCCCGCGGTGCTGACCGTCCGCAACACCGGCGGGCGCGCCCTGCGCGGCAGCTTTCGGGACGGCTGGCAGCCCTCCGCCGGCGCCCGCAACCCCGTGCAGCGGCTGCGGATTCCGGCCGGAGAAGCCCGGAGGTTCGAGGTGCAGCTGATGCCGGAGCGGCGGGGCGAACTGCACAGCAAATGCGTCACGGTCCGCAGTTTCGGTCCGCTCGGCCTGGCGGCACGCCAGCGCACGCTGCAGAGCCCGGCCGTCCTGCTGGTGCTGCCGCCCTTCCATGCCAAGCGCCACCTTCCGTCAAAGCTGCGGCGGCTGCGGGAACTGGACGGCAACGCCTCGGTCCAGCTGCGGGGAGCCGGAACGGAATTCGATTCGCTGCGCGACTACGTGCGCGGCGACGACGTCCGGTCCATTGACTGGCGCGCCACCGCCCGCCGGCGGGACACCGTGGTGCGCACCTGGCGTCCGGAGCGCGACCGGCGGGTGGTGCTGCTCCTGGACACGTCCCGCACTTCAGCGGCACGGATAGCGGATGAGCCGCGCCTGGACACCGGGATCGAGGCCGCCCTGCTGCTGGCCATGCTGGCCCACGGCGGAGCGGACCGGGTGGACTTCCTGGCCTTCGACCGGCGGATCCGCGCCCGCGTGCAGTCCGGTGCCCGGGGCAATCTCCTGAACCGGCTCGTCACGGCCGTGGCACCGCTGGAAGCCGAGCTGATCGAAGCTGACTTCACCCTGGTGCCCGGAGCCGTCCAGTCGGTTTCCACCCGCCGTTCCCTGGTGGTGCTCATCACCGCACTGGACTCCGGCGCCATCGAAGAAGGCCTGTTGCCGGTGCTGCCGCAGCTGCTGGACAAGCACGTGGTGGTGATTGCCTCGGTGCGCGACCCCGAGCTGGAGGAACTGCGCCGGCAGCGCACCACCGCCACCGAGACCTTCCGTGCGGCGGCGGCGGAACGCGCCCTGCTGGACCGGGCGGCGGTAACCGCACAGCTGCGGTCAATGGGCGCGGAAGTCGTTGACGAGACGCCTCATGAACTGCCGCCCAAGCTCGCCGACCTCTACATCCGGCTCAAGGCCACGGGCAGATTGTAGGAACCATGGACAGCTTCCCGGCACCGCCACCCGCATCCAGCGGCGAGGATTCCATCTACCGCCGGGTCCTGGGACCTGACTTTGAGCGGCTGCAGCCGCAGCTGCAGGAGTATTTCTCCGGCACCCCGGGCTCGGGGATCTGCGGCGAAGGCACCGGTGTTTTCGAAACCGCCGGCTGTCCCCGCGCCTGGCTGCGCCCGCTGCTGGCGCTGATTCCGGTGTCGAACGCGTTCTTTCCCGACTACGGAACACAGATCCCGTTCAGCATCCGCAATTATCCGCACCTGGATCCGTGGGGCCGCCCCTCCCTGACGGCGGTGCGGACGTTCCGCTTTCCCCGCGGGGAGCGGATTTTCGAGGACACCACCAGCCTGACCGGACCCGGTGAGCTGACTGATTATCTGGGCCGGAAACGGAACCTCGCCACTAACCTGGTGCTGTCAGTGACCGAGGAGGGCCATCTGCTGATGGACTCCCCCGGCAGCCGCCTCTTCCTGGGCCCGCTGCGGCTGCCGCTTCCGGCCTTCGCCGCCGCTGATGCGCACGTGGAGCAGTGGTACGACGCCGCCGCCGGAACCTTCCGGATTAGCACCCGCGTAGTGCAGCGGCAGGCGGGAACGGTCTTCGTGTACGACGGCAGCTTCACGTACGGCCCCCGGGACTGGAACGGCACGCTTCCCGCCGATGCCGTTCCTGCCCGCTGGGAGCGGCGGCGCTGAACCGGCCCGGCCTGCGGCCCGCGGCTTAGCCTTCGGCCGCGACCTGGGTCAGGGCCTCGGCCGCCTGCGTGAGCCGGGCCAGGACCTTGCGGGCCGCCGACGGCGACGCGTCCGCCAGGTCAGCTGCCGGCGTCAGGCGCAGCGCGGGCAGCGACCCGGCGCCCAGGCCGATCTTGGTCCAGGGCCGCAGCACGTCATCGACCAATGCCGTCACCTGCCGCGGTTCCGCGGTGTTCGCCGGGACCGGCAGGATGCCCAGCCAGATGCTTTTTCCGGCTTCCACGGCCTCGGCCAGAGCTTCCCAGTCGGCTCCGGTCAGGCCGGCGGCCGGCAGTGCCGCGCCCTGCGCGCCGGCTCCGAGGGCCAGTGCGAACGGGGACTGCGCACCGGCGCGCAGGGCTCCGGAACGGGCAGCCTCCGGCAGCTTCAGCACCGTCTGGGAAGCTCCGGCGTCGGACAGGGCCGAGATGATCTGGTGCCAGGCCTGCGACACTTCGGTGGAGGACACCGAACGCAGGGTGCGGTAGCCGCTGGCCGTGGGAATGGTTCCGCCCAGCACATCGGCAATCTCCGGCTCGTCGAGCTGAACGATGATGTCCGCGCCGGGTGAAGCCTCACGGGCACGCGAGACAAAGCCCGCCGCCCCGGCGGTCAGCGACTGCAGCAGCTCGCGCCGGGCGCCGGCGTCGGACAGTGCCCGCTCGCCGTTGTGCAGATGGAGCCCCGCGGCCAGGGACAGCGGTCCGCGCAGGGAAATCTTCAGCGAAGGAGCGGGGCTGTCCTCTGCGCCGACGACGTCGGCCAGGGCGTTGAGGTCCTGGCCGAGCAGGGAAACGGCCCGCCGGTGGTCCTTGCCGGGCCGGGGCACCAGACGCCAACCGTGCGGCTGGACGTCCACTGCCAGGTCCACCAGCAGGGCAGCGGTCCGGCCCAGCGCGTCGGCGCCGGGGCCTCGCGCGGGCAGCTCCACCAGGAACGGCAGGTGCGGGGCTCCGAGCTCGCCGCGGATAATCCGGGTGGCTTCCAACGGGTCGGTGCCGGGCCAGGATCCCAGGGCAGTGGCCGTGACAGTCGTGGAAGCTTCCTGCTTGGATGACTGCTCTGATGCCTGCCGGGCCGGTTCCTGCGCTCTAGAGTCCTGCTGCATTGCTGTTGCCGCCGTTGTGGTTGTCGGAGATCGCCTGATGATGCCGGATGACCTCGCTGATGATGAAATTCAGGAACTTTTCGGCAAACGCCGGGTCCAGGTGCGCGTCCTCGGCGAGGCGGCGCAGCCGGGTGATCTGCGCGGCTTCACGGCCGGGGTCCCCTGCCGGCAGGCGGTGTTCGGCCTTGAGGAAGCCCACCCGCTGCGTGGCCTTGAACCGTTCGGCCAGCAGGTAGACCAGCGTGGCGTCGATGTTGTCAATGCTGCTGCGCACCGCCAGCAGTTCCTGCATGACGTCATCGGAGACTTTCCCGGAGAGGGAACTGGCCGTGGGATCAAACTCGTCTGCGGGAGTATCAGTCATGGGTCCAGTCTAGGGTCCGGCCGCCGGCAGGAGAGCGCACGTTACGCCGCCCGCCCGGTGGGACGGGCGGCGCGTCACCAGCCCCGCGAGTGCGTCAGGAGACCGCCGCCGGATCCCATTCCAGCGAACGGGCCTTGTCGATCGTGGCCTGCCCCAGCACCCGCGTCCCCTGGTAAACGACCATGGACTGGCCGGGGGCGACGCCGCGCATCGGCTCGTTCAGCCGGACCACCAGCTCTTCGCGGATGCCGCCGTCCGCCTCTTCGGAAACCACGTCCTCCATCCAGCCGCGGGCCGCCACGGGGTCGCCGTGCGCCCGGACCTGGACCATGCAGTCGAATTCGGTGCGGGCAGCGATCTCGGGGATCGGCAGGCCGGCCCAGGAAATCTTGATGCCGCGCATCTGGTCGATGTTCAGCAGCTTCTCCGGTCCGACAATGACCTTGTTTTCCTTGGGCCGGATCTCGAGCACGAAGCGGGGCTTGCCGTCGTCGGCCGGGCGGCCCAGCTTCAGGCCCTTGCGCTGGCCGACGGTGAAGGCGTTGGCTCCGGGATGGGTGCCGATCTTCTCGCCGGAAGCATCGACGATGTCGCCCTCGGACAAGTCGATGCGCTCTTCGAGCCAGCCGCGGGTGTCGCCGTCGGGGATGAAGCAAATGTCGTGGCTGTCGGGCTTGTTCGCCACGGACAGGCCGCGCCGCTCGGCTTCGGCCCGCACCTCGGCCTTGGACGGGGTGTCCGCGAGCGGGAACATGGAGTGCTTGAGCTGTTCATGGGTCAGCACGCCGAGGACGTAGGACTGGTCCTTGGCCCAATCCGCGGCGCGGTGCAGCTCCGGGTTTCCGTCGGCGTCGGTGAGCACCTTCGCGTAGTGGCCGGTGCAGACGGCGTCGAACCCGAGGGCGAGCGCCTTTTCCAGCAGCGCGGCGAACTTGATCCGCTCGTTGCAGCGCATGCAGGGGTTCGGGGTGCGGCCGGCGGCGTATTCGGCGATGAAATCATCAACCACGTCCTCCTTGAACCGCTCCGAGAAGTCCCAGACGTAGTACGGGATGCCCAGAATGTCGCATGCCCGCCAGGCATCGCGGGAATCTTCAATGGTGCAGCAGCCCCGGCTGCCGGTGCGCAGCGTTCCGGGCATGCGTGAAAGCGCCAGGTGGACGCCGACGACGTCGTGCCCGGCTTCCACTGCCCGTGCTGCGGCTACCGCGGAGTCGACTCCGCCGCTCATTGCTGCCAAAACCTTCATGAAGTAAAACCTGTTCCTGCTGTTTGGATGCTGCTGACGTGGGAAGCCATGCCGGCCTTTTTCGCCCGTTCGTAGGCTTCGGGCAGGGCTGCCAATAATGTGTCAACGTCTGCAGCGGTGGTTGTATGCCCGAGGCTGAAACGCTGCGCCCCGCGGGCCTGCGTTTCGGTCAGGCCCATGGCCAGCAAAACGTGGGAGGGCCGCGGCACTCCTGCCGTGCAGGCCGAGCCGGTGGAGGATTCCACTCCGGCCAGGTCCAGCAGGAACAGCAGCGAATCTCCTTCGCAGCCGGGGAAGGTGAAGTGCGCGTTGCCCGGCAGCCGGCGGGGCATGCCGTTGCTGTAGCTGCCGCCGGCCGAGCCCGCTTCGCCGTCGGCGTCGCGGGCGCCGCGGAGCACCGCGTCGGGGATGGCGCGCTCGACGCCGGTGATCAGTTTCTCGCGCAGGCTCCGCAGCCGGGCCGATTCGGCCGGCAGGTTCTCGGTGACCTCGCGGGCTGCGGCGGCGAAGGCCGCGATGCCGGGGGCATCGAGGGTGCCCGAGCGGATGTCCCGTTCCTGGCCGCCGCCGTGCATCACCGGAGTGAGTTTGACCGCCCGGCCGACGACAAGCGCGCCGATGCCCACCGGCCCGCCAATCTTGTGGCCGCTGATCGCCATCGTGTCCACGCCGGAAGTGCGAAAATTCACCGGCAGTGCGCCGAAGGCCTGCACCGCGTCGGTGTGCACGGGCACGCCGTAGGAATGGGCGAGCGCCGTGATGGCAGGGATGTCCTGGACGGTGCCCACTTCGTTGTTGGCCCACATGATGGTCAGCAGCGCGGTGGTGTCCGCATGCGCTTCCAGTTCCGCGCGGATGGCGTCAAGGGGCACGACGCCGTCGCCGTCCACCGGCAGCCAAACAACCGTGGCGCCCTCATGCTTTTCCAGCCACTGGACCGTGTCCTGGACTGCATGGTGCTCAATCGGCGAACAGAGGATGCGGGTGCGGGCCGGATCGGCATCCCGGCGTGACCAGTACAGGCCCTTCACGGCCAGGTTGTCGGCTTCGGTGCCGCCGGAGGTGAAGATGATCTCCGAGGGGTGGCAGCCCGCGGCCGCAGCCAGCGCCTCGCGGGACTCTTCCACCACCATCCGGGCGCGGCGGCCGGAGCCGTGCAGCGAGGACGGATTGCCGCTGCGGCTGAGTTCTGAGGTGAGTGCGGCGAGGGCCGATGCCGAGATAGGCGTGGTCGCCGCGTGATCTAGGTACACGGGCACCTCCCAATTCTAACGGCGATCGCTGTGGATGCCGATTCTTCCCCGGTTTCTTCCTCCGGACCTTCCCTGAACCGCCGTGGGGGATGGCAGACTGCTCCTGTGATGCCGCCGCCGGAACCCGCCGCTGTCCGCCAACCCGTGCCGGCCGCCGAACCGGATGCCGTGCGGGACTCCGTGCCGGACGCCGAACCTGACGGGCGGTCGAGCCTCCTGCGTGCCCTCGCCGCACGGTTGGCCGGCATGCACCCCGAGCGGCGTATTTTCGCGGCGGTCGACGGCGTGGACGGCTCCGGCAAGACGACCTTCGCCGATGCCCTGGCCGCAGTGCTGACGGCCGCCCCGCACCACCGCCCGGTGCTGCGGGTGTCCCTGGATGACTTCCATTTCCCCAGCGCTGTGCGCTACCGGCAGGGGCGCGGGTCAGCGGAAGGATTCCGGTTTGATTCCTACGATCTGGAGCAGTTCCGCGCCTACGTGCTCGATCCGCTGAGACCCGGGGGCAGCGGCTCCTACCGGCCGGCCGGGCACGACCTCGCGACCGACGCGGTGCTGTCTCCGCCGCCGGTGCCTGCCGCAGCCGCCGCCGTCGTCCTGGTGGACGGGTTGTTCCTGCATGGGGACGAGCTGGCAGCGGAGTGGGACTTTTCGGTGTTCCTGGACGTGCCGTTTGCGGTTAGCGCGGCCCGGATGGCGGTGCGCGACGGCTCGCCGACGGACCCCGGCCACCCGGCGATGCGCCGGTACGTGGGCGGACAGCGGCGCTACTTCGCGGATTCGATGCCCGCGCTGCGGGCCTCCATGGTGGTCGAGAACAGCGACCCGGCGCGCCCACGCATCGCTGCCGGCTCCGAAGCCAGCTGCAGCAGGGACTCCAGCGGATCCGGCTAGAATCATCCTTCCGCATCCAGAATTGATCAGAAGCGATCCGCGCGGACAAACTGCACGGGAAAGCGGCGGAAACGCAGCGCCCCTCTGCGTCGTTGTACCTGCTGCGGATCCGTGGTGTTTTGCGGAGCTGCAACATTTTGGAGCTGCGACATATGGCGCTGCGACATCGTGGAGCTCCAACCGGGCGCTGCAACATTTGTACTGCCAACGAGAATTGCCCTTCCCTACGAGAGGAACTGCTGTGAGTCCGTCACCCAGGACGCTGTATGAGGTTTTGGGTATTACTCCCTCGGCCACAACAGAGCAGATCAAAACGGCATACCGGAAGGCGGCCCGTGCCACGCATCCGGACTCGGGCGGCAGCAGCGAGACTTTCCACATCGTTGCCCAGGCCTACGAGGTCCTGTCCGATCCGCGGCAGAAGGCCGCATACGACCTGAGTCTCGGCCGAGGCCCGGCAGCGGGGTCCGCAGCTCCGGCTCCGCGCGGCGCCGGCACGCGCACCGCCGGTCCGCGCGGCGGAGCCGTCCCGGCCGAAGATGCCCTGGACACTCCCCCGCGCTTTGTTCCCGATTTCTCCCCGGGTTCTCCGCCCGTGCTGCCGCTGGCCCTGGCGGGCCAGCAGATCCACGGTTCGCCGCGGCGTCCCGGCTTTTTCGCCCGGCTCGGGTCCGGCGCGGCCGCCCGGTACGACGGCGAGAACCTCACCATCGGGCTCCTGGAACGCAGCCTGCTCGAGGACTATCCGGCCGGGCGGCTCGTCAACGGACTGCATCTGCCGGACCGCTCGCCGCGCGGCGGGAACCTCGACGTCGGGCATGTCCTGCTGGGCGGCTACCGGATGGCAGTGCTGGAATCCCAGATGGCCTCGGCGGGCAACTACAACTGGGACGGCAGGCACCTGCGCAACGGCGGCCGCGAGGTCAACATCGGCCGGCTGCCTGACGCCGTGCGCACCCTTCAGGACCGTTTCCCGGAGTGCAACGTCAGCGGCTGGGTGGTGCTGCACAGCTTCAACGGCAATCCGTTTGAACCCGTGATCGACTATCCGCCCTCGCTCAGCCGCAGTTCACCGGCCACGGTTCATGTGGCGAACGCCGGAACGCTGCAGCGGGAGCTCCGGCGGTTCTTCAACGACGGGCCGCAGCCCAATGTGGTGCAGCTTCCAGTGCTCGGCGGCCTAATCGATGCATCGGTGCGGTAGTCGGCGGCATAGGATGGGGGTGTGTTCCGCATCCTCTTCCACACCCCCGAAATTCCCGGCAATACCGGAAACGCAATCCGCCTCGCGGCGATCACCGGCGCCGAACTCCACCTCGTTGAGCCCCTGGGCTTCGAGCTGGAGGATTCCAAGCTGCGCCGCGCCGGCCTTGATTACCACGACCTCGCCGTCCTGCACGTGCACCCCACGCTTGAGGCCGCTTGGAAGGCGCTGGCTCCGGAACGCGTCTACGCGTTCACTTCCGACGGCGATACGTCCTACACTGACATCGCCTATCAGCCCGGTGACGTATTGCTTTTCGGCCGCGAATCCGTGGGGCTGCCCGACGACGTCAAGGCGGACCCGCACGTCACCGCCCGGGTCCGCCTGCCCATGCTGCCGACCCTGCGCTCCCTGAACCTGGCCAACTCCGCCTCCATTGCCGTCTACGAAGCCTGGCGTCAGCACGGCTTCGCAGGTGCACAAATCTAAGGATTCCGCATGCCCGAGACCTCCATTGGAACAACGTTCGACGAGGGCGCCGCCGACTTTGAACGCTTGGCCCCCTCGCTGTGGAACCCGATGGGCAACGCCTTGGTAGCTGCCGCCTCAGTTGGCATGGGCGACAGCATCCTGGATGCAGGCTGCGGAACCGGTGCCACCACCATCCCCGCAGCACAGTATGCGGGACCCGGCGCCCGCGTGGACGGCGTCGACCTCTCGGCCGAGATGCTGGCCCTGGCCCAGGCGAAGGCCACCACCCTGTCCCTGGACAACGTCGCCCTGCACATCGGCGACGTCTCTGAGTGGACCGCTGACGAAGCGTACGACGTCGTGCTGTCCGCCTACTCCGTTTTCTTCCTGCCGGACATGGATGCCGGGGCCGCGAACCTGGTTGCCAATCTGCGGCACGGCGGACGCCTCGCGCTCAGCACCTGGGCTGAAGGTTCGCTGACGTCGTTCACCGAGCTGCTGTTGCAGGCGTGCCGCAAGGAGACGTCCGACCCGGCCGAGGGCATCTCCAGGACGCGGAAGAACTCCGAGCGCCTGAATACCCCGGAGAAACTGACCGCCTGGCTGGAAAGCCTCGGACTGCAGGACATTAAGGTCCTCGCCACCCCGGCGCAGGTCCAGCTCAGCCCGTCGCTGGCCTGGTCACTGGTGTTGGGCAGCGGACTGCGGTATCTCCTTCCCGCCGATCCCGAGGCCGCCGACCGGGTCAAGAACAGCTTCCTGGACCTGCTGGGCGAGGAATACAACCTGAACGCCGACACGCTGATCGCGTCCGCGACCCGTCCCTAACCCGGGCTGGCCCGGGTTGCCGGGCCCTGGTTGCCGGGCCTGCCCATCCTTTTCCCCCGCCGCACCGAATACCGGGTATGGAAGCACAGGGACAGGCCGCGGTGGCAAACCTTCCGGCGCGCACGGAAGCCGCGGATGGCAGCGGCTTCCTTCAGGTTCCCGCACCCGCAGCGGCCGCCGGCCGCTTATGCTGGAACCCTATGGACACGTCCAACACGGGACGGCCCTCCGCCGCGCAGGCCTCCACACCGGAGGGCGCCGCCGATGCCGCAGAGAAATCCGGATCCCACGCCGGCTCGCAAGCCCCGCTGGCAGCACTCTTGGCGGGTATTGCCGGCGGCAGCCAAGATGACTTTGCTGCCTTCTACGCGCTGACATCACGCCGGGTTTACGGCCTGGCCCGACGGGTGCTGATCGACGCGGAACTCAGCGAGGACACCACGCAGGAGGTCTACCTGCAGGTTTGGACCAGCGCCGCCCGCTTCGACCCGGCCGTCGGCTCCCCGCTGGCGTGGCTGCTGACCCTCGCCCACCGCCGGGCTGTGGACCGGGTCCGCTCCGAACAAAGCTCCGCCAACCGCGAGGCCCGCTTCGGCGCCGCCATGCAGGAACCGGACCATGACAACGTGGTTGACACCGTCACGCAGCAGCTCGAAGCCGACGCCGTGGTCCGGTGCCTGGACTCGCTGACGGACACCCAGCGGGAATCGGTCCGGCTCGCCTACTACGGCGGGCTGACCTACCGCGAGGTCGCCGAAAAGCTGTCGGCCGCCGTGCCCACGATCAAGTCGCGGATCCGCGACGGACTGATCCGACTCAAGAAATGCCTGGGGGTGAATTCAGATGCCGGACAACAGCTTTGATGCCGCGTCGGACGCCCTGAACCGGGACCTGTCCGAGGGACGGCTGCTGGAGTGGGCAGAAGTTTATGCCCTGAATGCCCTCCCCCGGGAGGAGCAGCAGGCAGTCGACGATGCCCTCGAGCAGGCTGATTCCGCTGTCCGCCAGGCGTTCCTCACACGCGTCTGGAGCACGCGGGAAGCACTCGCCGGAGGTTACCGGGCAGAGGCTCAGCCGCCGGCCGACCTCTTTGCCAAGATTGCGTCCCGGCTGCCGCAGCAGGACGCACCGCCGAACCGGGACGCCCCGGACGCTTCCGCCGATCCGCCGCGGCCGGAGGACGAGCTTGCGGCCCGCCGCAGCCGCCGGTCTCCGCTGAAGTCCGCCGCCGGCCGCTGGATCCTCGCCGGCGCCGCGGCCGCGGCCATCGTGGTGGGCGGTGTGGCCATCGGCAGCAATCTCGGACCGGATACGGTCCGGGAGGAAGTCCTTCAGGCCTCGGACGTGCAGCAGCGCACCATCGACCTGCCCACGGGCGGCACGGCAGAGGTGGCCACCTCTGCGGGCGAGAATGCCGCCGTTGTGACGCTGAGCGGGGTTCCCGCACCGCCTGAGGGATCGGTCTACCAGATGTGGCGTGTTCCGGCGGACGGCTCCGAGCCGGTGTCGGTGGGTACGATGACCGGCGAGGAAGTCGCCGGCACCAAGGCCACTGAGCTCACCGACATCGACCCGTACAGTGCAGTCGCCGTCACCGTGGAGCCCGACGGCGGATCGGCGACTCCCACCCTGCCCGTCGTCCTGGTGATTCCCTTCAGCGCCTGAAATCCCGCTTGACCTTGACGCTGCGCCAACCCCTGCGGCGGGTGGTATGGCCGGAATCCGCCGGCCGCCCGGTGGGGAAGGAGCCGGAAGATGTGTTGACCCTCCGGGAACTCCAGTACTTCCGGACGGTCAGAATCCGGCGATGGTCCGGTCCGTGTTGACGCCCACTGCGTGGAATGTTTCAGCGCTTGCCCCGTCGGCTAGTCCGAAGCGGCGGGCATTTTCCTGCAGCATTCCGCGCACCGCAGTCTCCATCCCGGCAATGTCCGGGTGCTGGCTGGCGTGGATCCGGATGGCCGCGAGCTTTTCCTCCACAGTGGCGCTGACGTCCACCGCGTGGTTTTCCCGCTCGCGCGGGGCTCCGTAAAACCAGAGCCACGGCACTTTGTAGGCATCCAGGCCCTGTGCGGCCAGGTGCGGAAAGGCAAACGGATTCTCCGCGGCGGGATAGACCGCCCGGGTCACGATTTCCCCGCACGCCAGGTGGTCCGGGTGGCTGGCCTGGATCCGGTCCCAGTTCCTCTCCGGGTGCATCGAAAGCACGACGTCGGGGCGGATGCTCCGGATCAGGGCCACGGTTTTTTCCACCACTTCCGGCGTGACCGCTAGGAAGCCGTCCTTCTCGCCCAGGAAGTGGAGGTCCCGGACCCCCACCAGTTCGGCGGCTGCCCGCTGCTCGCGTCGGCGCAGCTCGGAGACGGCGTCCCGGTCGCCGGCCTCGAACCCGCCGGCGTCGCCGGAGGTCATCACGCAGTAGGATACTTCGGCGCCGGCCGCAGTCCAGGCGGCCACGGTTCCGGCGGCACCAAAGTCAATGTCGTCAGGATGGGCGGCGAAAGCGAGCACCCGCCGAACGGTCGCTCCGGCCGGGAACGGGGACACCGGCTGCGGTGACGGGTTCAACGAAGAATCCACGGCGCTAGGACCTGCGCTTCTGAATTTCCTCGGTGGCCTGCGGCAGCACGGAGAACACATCTCCCACAATGCCGAAGTCCGCGATCTCGAACACCGGAGCATCCGGGTCCTTGTTAATCGCCACGATCACCTTTGCGGTCTGCATGCCGGCCTTCTGCTGGATCGCCCCCGAAATCCCGGCGGAGATGTACAGCTGCGGCGAGACCGTCTTGCCGGTCTGGCCGACCTGCGCCGAGTGCTCGATCCAGCCGGCGTCGGTGGCGGCGCGCGATGCACCCACGGCACCGCCGAGCACGTCGGCGAGCTCCTCCACCGGACCGAAGTTCCCGTCCATCCCGCGGCCGCCGGCCACAATGACCCGGGCCTCGGACAGCTCGGGGCGTCCGCTGACCCGCTTTTCGGTGCGTCCGGTGACCCGGGCAGCGGGTCCGGCATGGGACACGGCCAGCCGGCGGCGTTCCGGAGCGGCGGGCGCATCCGCGGGAGCCGGCTCCACGCTGTTGGCCTTGACGGTGATCACCGGGACGCCGGACTGCACGCGGCACGTGGAGGTGTAGGAACCGGCCAGGACCGATTTGGTGACCGACAGGTCCGGTGCCACGGCAACCGCGTCGGTAATCACGCCGGAATTCAGCTTCACGCCAACGCGGGCCGCCACCTCCCGGTCCTCGAAGGAGTTGCCGAGCAGCACTGCGGCCGGCTCGGCGGCGCGCACGGCGTCGGCCAGAAAAGCGGCCTTGGCGGCGACCAGGACATCGGGCAGCACGCCCTCGGGCTCGTACACGGCGCCGACGCCGTAAGCGCCCAGCGCCTGCAGCACGTCGTCATCCAGGGCGCGCGGGCTCGCCACTGCGGGTTCCCCCAGGCCGCGGGCGATCGTCAGCAGCTCTCGGCTTGCCCGCGGCAGCGGCAGGCCCGGGACGTCGATAAAGACCAGGACAGAGGCCATGGGAGGCTCTCCTTAGTGCTTCGGGCGCGGCCGCAGCAGCGCCGGTGGAAAGATTGTCAGATCAGTTTCTGGGCGGCAAGGTAGTCCACCAGCGCCACGCCGGCGGTGCCGTCGTCGGTAATGATGGTGCCGGCCGAGCGCGGCGGACGGGGAGCGGAAGCGGCAACCGTGGTCCACGAACCGTCCTGTCCCACCTGCGCGGGATCGATTCCCAGGTCCTGGAGCGACAGCACCGTGACGGTTTTCTTCTTGGCCGCCATGATGCCCTTGAAATTGGGGTAGCGCGGGTCATTGGCCTGGTCGGTAACGGAGACCAGGGCCGGCAGCGGCGCCTCCAGCGTTTCGGAGTAGGAGTCACCGTCCCGCCGGGCGCGGACGACGACGGCGCCGTCGTCGTCGTCGTCGTGCACCTCCAGCTCGGAGGCGAAAGTGATCTGGGCCAGCTGCAGGCGTTCGGCCAGCTGCGCCGGTACCAGCGATGTCTCACCGTCGGTGGAGGACATGCCGGCCACCACCAGGTCGGGCAGTCCGGAGCCGCCGCCGACCGCATGCCGGACCGCGGCGGCCAGCACCAGGGAAGTCGCTGCCGCATCGGAACCGGGCAGGGCGGCGTCGTTAATGTGCACCCCCTGGTAGGCGCCCATCTGCAGGGCCTTTTTCACGGCGTTGACCGCCGCCTCCGGGCCCATCGTGAGGGCGGTGACCATGTTCCCGGCAGCCTGTCCCCCGCGGGCCTCGGCCAGCTGAAGGGCAGCCTCGAGGGCGTACTCATCGAGTTCGGAAAGGATGGAGTCGGATCGGTCCAGGGTGTGGCCGGGTCCGGAAAGATGCCTGTCGAACTGGGCATCGGGCACGTGCTTCACCAAAACGACGATGTTCAGCGGCCTCTTGGATTCCTGCATGCGGGGCCTTTCTGGCGTTGTAGATCTTCCCGGGCGCGGCTGCACCGGGTCCGTGGCCACCCGCGCAGGGCGACTGAACAAGCTAATCACATTGCGCGGACGCACCGTGCCGGCATCCGGCAGCAAACAGTGCAGGGACTGCCCCTCCCGGGAGAGGAGGCAGTCCCTGCAATCCTTCTGCGTTCCTGGCACGCCGCCGGGGCGGGCGTTGTCCTACTGGTCGGCGGAGTCGCCCAGCGTCACGTCGACGCTGTCGGTATCCCCGCCCCGGGTGTAGTCAACGGTGACTTTGCTGCCCGCTGCCTGCATCCGGATGGCGGCTGTCAGGGACTGCGCATCGGTGACGGGGATACCGTTCACGGCAGTGATGACGTCGCCCTGCTTCAGCCCTGCCCGGGCAGCCGGGGTTCCGCCGGCCGGATTCTCGGCCACCTCGGCACCCACGGTGAAGGTGGAGGAGCTGGACGCTGTCGCGGGGGTTACGGACACGCCAAGGAATCCGTGGGTTGCCGACCCGGTTTCGATGATCTCGTCAGCCACCCGCTCGGCGTAGCTCATGGGAACCGCAAAGCCGACGCCGATGCTTCCGCTTTCCTCGCTGGCCGAGGCAATCGCCACGTTGACGCCGATCACGTCGCCGTCGGTGTTCACCAGGGCGCCGCCGGAGTTGCCGTGGTTGATGGCCGCATCGGTCTGGATGACGTCCAGATAAATCGAGCTGGACGCTGCACTCTGTTCCTGGCTGGACCCGTCCGGCGGAGCGAAGCGGAAGCCGAAGCCGTCATCCTCGCCCGATCCGTCGGACTCCGATTCCGGAGCCGCCGAGGACTGCACGCTGATGGTGCGGTTCAGGGTCGAGACGATTCCGTCGGTGACGGTGCCGGCAAGACCCAGCGGAGCACCGATGGCGATGACGGTGTCACCGACATTAAGATCGTCCGAATTTCCCAGGGTGGCGGGCGTGATGTCATCGGCGTCGACCTTGATGACGGCCAGGTCGGAAACCGGATCGGTCCCGACGATGGTCGCCGTGAAGACCCGTCCGTCGTTCGCCTGGACCTCGATGGTCGGGTCGGCGACGGTACCGCCCAGGGTGACCACGTGGGTGTTGGTCAGAATGTGTCCGTCGTCGTCCAGGATGATCCCGGACCCGGTGCCGGAACTGCCGCTGGCCGCCACGTCGATGGTGACGACGCTGGGCGAAGCCTTCACTGCGGCGGCCGTGACGGCATTGACGCTGTCTTCGTTGTTCACGACAACGGTCTGCGCCTGGCCGGTGCTTTGGGGAGCCGAATCATCATCCAGCCAGTAATTGGCGGCTACTGCAGTGCCGCCGCCCAGGAGTCCGGCCAGCAGCATGCCGGTCACCAGCGTTCCGGTGCCAAATCTGCGGGCGGGCGGAGCAGCGGCGGGCCGGTAATCCGGGCCGTAGGGGGCCTGGCCGTAGCCTGAGCCGGAATAGCTGCTGCTTCCGGAAGCGGGGCCGTAGGCCGGCGGTGCCGCGACGCCCGGAGCGCTGTCCTGGTGCGTCGAGCCGTAGAACGGCTGATTGGAGGGCGGCGGCGTCTGGGCGTGCCGGTCGCCGGCTTCCGGCTGGACGGGGACCTGCTGCGTCTGCCCTTCGCCGTCGGCCGCAGTTACGCCGTCGGAGGAAGCAGGCGGGGCAGGCGGGCGGGGAGGCAGTGGACGCTGCGGGTCCCCGGCGCCTCCGTATTGCTCAGACATGTGCTGTCCTTTCCAGATCGGTGTGCCCATGAACGTTGCTCACTCAACTATGACAGCACTTGCTGTGACGCGCTCTGGAGATTCCTGAACGGTTCCTGAGAGTTCGCCGAAAGCTGCATGGCCACGAACGTGGTGGACTGGGTATCCGGCGAACCATAGAATCGATGCAACTGCTTGCCCGCCCCGAAAGGGATTTGACGGGTCCGGCGGAGCGCGGCGGATCAGTCAGATGCCATTACGAACCTGAGGACAATTTATGCGGTTGAAGACCAAGCGGCTAGCGGCCGTGCTGGGTTTGAGTGTCACGGCGGTGCTGGGTACGGCCACGGCTGCTTCTGCCGTGCCGCCCGTGACCATTCCGCCGGGACAGTTTGTGGTCGACGACGCCGGTGTACTGGGTTCGGACGCAGACGAGGTCCGCAACGCGATTTCCGAGACGCGGCAGGACAGCGGCTACACCCTGTTCGTGGTTTACGTGGACGAGTTCAGCAATCCCTCTGATCCCGCGGCCTGGGGCAACCAGGTGGTCGCGCAGAGGAACATGGGTGAACGCGAGGTCCTGCTCAGCATCGCCACGGAGAGCCGGCAGCTGCAGGTTTCTGCCCCCCAGGACACCGTCCTGACGCAGAAGCATGAAGAGGCGATGGTGGCCGCGGCCACCGACGAACTGTTCGGCAAGGAGACCATCACCTCGTCCGACTGGGCCGCAGCAGCGGTCAACACCGCCGACGCGCTGGAGACCGGCCGGAGCGGAAGCTCATCCGGCGGCTCGGCCGGCGCCAGCCTCGCCCCGGTCCTCCTCATCGGAGGCATCATCCTGCTCGGCGGCGGCGCCGCATTCCTGTTTGTCCGGAGCCGACGCCAGGGTGCCGTCACGGCGGGCCCCGCCCGCGCCGAGGATGCCCCGCCCACCGATCCCCTTGACGAGCTGAGCGTGGAGGATCTCCGCAAGCGCGCCGGCAGCCTCCTGATTGCCGCCGACGACGCCATCAAGTCCAGCGAGCAGGAGCTTAACTTCGCGATGGCCTCCTACGGCGACGAGGCCGTGAAGACCTTCACCGAAGACCTCGCCGCGGCACAAACCCACATGAGTGAATCCTTCAAGATGCAGCAGCAGCTGGACGACCACATTCCGGACACCGAGGCCCAGCAGCGGACCTGGCTCAAGGACATCATCCGGCGGTGCGAGGCAGTGAACTCCTCCCTGCAGGCGCACAAGGAAGACTTCGACAAACTGCGTGAACTGGAGAAGAACGCGCCTGCCGCCCTGGCCGACGCGCGCCGGAACGCCCAGGCGGCGGCCAGCCGGCTGGGGGCGGCCGAACGCTCCCTGGCCGAGCTTCGCCAGCGCTACGCGGATTCGGCCCTCACCCAGGTTTCCGACAACATCGAGCAGGCCCGCGAGCGGCTGGAATTCGTGGACAACGCGGCGGAAGCCGCCTCCGCGAAGCTCGACGAGGGCGACACGGCGTCGGCAGTGGTTGCCGTCCGCGCCGCCGAAGAGAGCGTGCACCAGACCAACGTGCTGCTCGACGCCATTGAGAAGACCGGGCGGGAACTGGACTCGGCCCGCGGCGAGCTGCAGCGCGCGGTGGCTGATGCCCGGCAGGATCTGGCCCAGGCCCGTGCCTTCGCCGCAAACGGAGGCAACAACGGCCTCGCGGGCCCGGTTGCCGGCGTCGAGGCGGCCCTGTCCGCCATCGACAGCGAATCCTCGACCAAGAACAACCCGGTTGAACTGCTGCGGCGCCTGGAGACTGCCAATGCGCAGCTGGACCGCGCGTTGGAGGGCATCCGCGACCGGCAGGAGCAGGAACGCCGGGCCAGGGATGCTCTCCAGCATGCAGTCATGTCTGCCCAGGCCCAGATCTCCGGCACCTCCGACTACATCCGCGCCCGGCGCGGCGGTGTCGGCAGCGAGGCACGGACCCGGCTCGCTGAGGCAGAGCGGAACCTCCAGCAGGCCATCGCGCTGCAGTCCTCGGATCCCGTGAGCGCCCTCGCCTATGCACAGCAGGCGAATGCGCTGGCGGCGCAGGCAGCTGACATGGCCCAGCAGGATGTCGACGGCTTCGGCGGCATGGGTGGCGGCGGCTTCGGCGGCGGCGGCATGTATGGAGGACGCGGCGGCGGTTCGGGTCTTGGCGGAGCCATCCTCGGCGGCATCCTCATCGATTCCATCCTCCGTGGCGGAGGAGGAGGCGGCGGCTGGGGCGGCGGCGGTTTCGGCGGCTTCGGCGGAGGCGGCGGCTTCGGCGGGGGCGGCGGCGGCTTTGACGGCGGCGGCGGAAGTTTCTAGGTTCACGTTCCGCTGATGGCTCCAACACTTTTTTCCAAATTCGTAACCAAAAACCGAAAGGCAGACATCGTGGTAAAGCAGTCAATCTTTGGACGTATCACCCAGCTCGCCAAGGCGAACATCAACGCCATCCTCGACCAGGCCGAGGACCCGCAGAAGATGCTCGACCAGATGGTCCGGGACTACAGCAACAACATTGCCGAGGCTGAGAGCGCTGTCGCCCAGACCATCGGCAACCTGCGCATGCTTCAGGACGACTACAACGAAGACATCCAGAACGCGCGCAACTGGGGCAACAAGGCGCTGGCCGCATCGCGGAAGGCCGACGAATTCCGGTCTGCCGGCAACACCGCCGACGCACAGAAGTTCGACAACCTCGCCAAGGTTGCCATCCAGCGGCAGATGGCTTCTGAAAACGAAGCCAAGGGCGCCGAGCCCACCATCGCTTCGCAGGAAGAGATCGTGGAACGGCTCAAGACCGGCCTGGATCAGATGAAGGGCAAGCTGAACCAGCTGCAGAGCAAGCGCGACGAACTGATCGCCCGTGCGCGCAACGCCCACGCCCAGACCCAGATGCACGAAGCCATGAAGAGCATCGACGTCATGGATTCCACCTCCGAGGTGGGCCGCTTCGAAGAGAAGATCCGCCGCGAAGAAGCCCGCGTCCGCGGTGCCAATGAACTGGCCTCTTCCAGCTTGGACGCACAGTTCGAAAGCCTGGAGGACCTGGGCGAGCAGACCGAGGTCGAGGCCCGCTTGGCCGCGCTGAAGAGCTCCGGCTCCGGACAGTCGGCCCTCGAACAGAACTAGCACCGGCTAAGCCGGCGGCGCCGGCCAAGCCGGCCGAACGGGCGGCACTCCATTGGAGTGCCGCCCGTTGCTGTTTCCGGCACGGCTCCCCCGCTGCGCTTCAAGGACCAGAGCACGGCAGAGGAGACTGCGCCAGAGGAGGCAAAGACGCCCAAGGCAAAAAGTCCCGGCAACGCAGAAAGTCCCGACCGGCATTTCTGCCGATCGGGACTTCCTGATGATGCCAATGCCGCTATGTGGTTGCGGGGGCAAGATTTGAACTTGCGACCTCTGGGTTATGAGCCCAGCGAGCTACCGAACTGCTCCACCCCGCGGCGTGATAGTTAACTCTACCTGCCGCGGGGCTGAGCCGCAAATCGTCTGCTTCCGCTTCCCGATTAGTCGCCCTGGGTGCCCTCGGTGGGTGCGGGGGTTGCGCCCTCCGCGCCCTCTGTGGCGGCGCCGTCGGCCTCCCCGGCGGCTGCTTCCATGGCTTCCTGGGCCGCGATGGCCTTCTGGATGGCCGCGTTGAGCTTGTCCTGCGCTTCGCCGTAGGCGGCGAAGTCGTTGGCTGCCAGTGCGGACTGGCCCTCCTGGATGGCGCTTCCGGCATCAGCCAGTGCGGCGGCCAGGTCGGCCTCGGCACTGGTGTCGCCCGGTACCTCTCCCGGGCCCGGAGCGGGCGTCTGGCCAACATTCTCGGAGTCACCGGTGATGGCACCTGAGTCGCCGCCGAAGACCTGGTTCAGGGCTTCGTCCAGTGTGGGGGCGAACCCAACCTTCTCACCGAAGTTGACCAGCACGCGCTGCAGCGTCGGATAGGAAGCGTCGCCGGAGGACTGGACGTAGACCGGCTGCACGTAGAGCATGCCCTCGCCCACGGGCAGGGAGAGCAGGTTGCCGTTGATGACCTCGGAGGCGCCCTGGCGCAGCAGGTTCAGTGCGTTCGAGACCGTCGGGTCGGAGTTGAACCGGTTCTGTGCCTGGCCCGGACCCGGTACAACGGTGTCGGTGGGCAGCGAGAGCAGCCGGAGCTTGCCGTAGTCCTCGCTCTTGACCCCGTCCTCGCCGGTGCCGGCATCCGCTTCTGCGGCCAGGAAGCCGTAGAGCACGTTGCGGGCCTCGCCGTTGGGCGAGACAAACGGAATGAACGGCGTGGTGAGCGAGAACGCGGTCTCGTCCTGGCCCGGCATCTGCAGGGACAGGTAGTAGGGCGGCTGCTTGACCTCGGAGTTGGTGACCGTGGGGTCGTTCGGAACGCTCCAGGCGTCGTCGTTCTTGAAGAACGAATCAGCGTTGGTGACGTGGTACTTGCCCATGAGCTCGCGCTGGACCTTGAACTGGTCCTCCGGGTAGCGCACATGCGCCATCAGGTCAGCTGACATCTCGCTGTACGGCTTGAGCGTGGACGGGAAGACACTCTGCCAGGACTGCAGCAGCGGGTCCTGGTCATCCCAGGCGTAGAGCGTGACGGAGCCGTCGTAGGCGTCCACCGTGGCCTTCACCGCGTTGCGGATGTAGTTGACCTGGTCGGCGGGCAGCGCCGCAGCACCGGTGGTCAGGGAGTCAGTGGTTGCGGCCTGAAGTTCCTGCTGGGTGGAATACGGGAAGTACTTGCTGGTGGTGTAGCCGTCCACGATCCACTGGACCCGGCCGTCCACGACGGCGGGGTAGGCGTTGCCGTCTACTGTCAGGTACGGCGCAACCTTCTCCACGCGTTCGCGGGGATCGCGGTCGTAGAGGATCTGGGATTCTTCGTTGATCGCGTCCGAGAGCAGGAGCTCGGTGGACTGGAACTTGATGGCGTAGACCAGCTGGTTGAAGAGGTTGCCCACGCTCGGGCCGCCCTCGCCGTCGAACGTGGTCTGGGACTCGGTGTCCGAGTCGCCGGTCTGCGGGCGGTCGATTTCCTGCGGTGCGGACCCTTCGGGCGCTCCGACTACCGAGTAGTCGGGTGAGGATTCGCCGAAGTAGATCCGCGGCTCGTAGTCCCCAAGCACGCCGCTGGACGGAATGCCGGATTCCATGAAGCTGGGCTTGCCGTCGGCCTGGACGGTGGAGCCGCGGGCGGCAACCACGCCGTAGCCGTGGGTGTACAGGATGTGTTCGTTGACCCAGCCGTCGGGCACGCCGTCGGTGTTCAGCTCACGGACCGCGATCACGGTGTCCTGGATCTCGCCGTCGATGTCGTAACGGTCAACGTTGAGCGTTTCCGGGAACTGGTAGTACTGGCGGAACTGCTGCAGCTGCGAGAAGGCCGGGGACACCACGTTCGGGTCCAGCAGGCGGATGTTGGAGGTGGTGCCGGAATCTTTGGCGAGCGCTCCGGCGTTGGCTTCAACCGTGGCCTTGTACTCGGTAACCTCGGTCTCGTCCAGGCCGTAGGCCTCGCGCGTCAGCTCGATGTTGCGCTGGATGTACGGCTCTTCCTTGCTCAGTTCCGAGGGCTTGACCTGGTACTGCTGGACGATCCACGGGTAGACGCCGCCGGCCACGATGGCCGTAATGATCAGCATGGCCGTACCGATGATCGGCAGGCGCCACCGGCCGATGAAGGCGGACACAATGAACAGCAGGGCCACGATGACGGAGGCCACGGTCAGGATGGTCTTGGTGGGAATGACCGCTTCGACGTCCGTGTACAGGGCGCCGGTCCAGGTGCCGGAGGTGCTCAGCAGGGTGTTGTAGCGGTCCAGCCAGAAGTTGGCAGCCTGCAGGAGCAGGAAGGCCGCGGCGATGACCGCGATGTGGATGCGTGCCTGCCGCGAAGTGAAGATGCCCTTTTCCTCAAGGCGGATGCCGCCGTACAGGTAGTGGGTCAGCAGCCCGGCGATGCCGGAGATGACCACAACGCTGATCAGGAAGCCAACGATGAAGCCCAGGAAGGGCAGGGTGTTGAGGTAGAAGCTGAAGTCCAGGCCGAATTCCGGATCCTTCCGGCCGAACTCGCGGCGATTCAGGAACAGCAGCACCTGCTGCCACATGGACATGGCCGCCGTGCCGGCAAAGCCGCCGACAACGACGGGGATGCCGATCATCAGGAGCTTGCGGACGGGTTCAAGCTGCGCCTGGTAACGGTTCAGGTTGTCCTGCAGCGCACTGTCGGGTGCATACACGGGCCGCGATGCGTAGGCCGCCCGGATGCTGAAGAAAACGCAGCCGGCCATGACGATGAAGGCACTGAGGAACATCGCGATGCGGGTCAGGTTTTCCTTGACGAAGACCTCGAGGTAGCCCAGCTGGTTGTACCAGAGGACATCCGCATAAACCTGCGAAAAGTACACGAAGCCGATCACAAGGATCGCCACCACGATCAGCGTGGCGATCAGGGGGCTCGGGCCGCGCCGCTTGCCGGGGCTGGTGCCCGTACTGGGGCTTGGTCGGGAGAATGGGCCGTTTGGTCCGGAAGTCACTGTTACCTCATCGTTCGGTGCGTCGGTCCACGGCCCCTGCAACGGGTGCTGCAGGACATTTTTGCTGTCCCCTCCGCAAGTTGCCGTGCTTTCTCATTCTGCCTTGTCTTCCTCGCACGGGGCCACTAACCCCGCCTTTGCGAAAGAACCTTTTCACGATCGTGATGGGCCGCGGCCTGGCCCGAGTCCTTTTCCGGCCGGATCCAGGTCACTGGCTCATGCAGGCGCCTCGGGTCAGGGTTCCTGGTCCGCGGTGCACTGTGCGAGCTCCGCGGGGCTCGTTCCGCCGGCCAGGGCCTCAACCGCGGTGCGTGCCTCGTCCAGCGTGGCGACGCGTACGACGTCGAGCCCCTCCGGAATGTGCCCGACAACTTCACCGCAGTTGTCCGCCGGAGCCAGGAAGAACTCAGCGCCGGCGTCGGACGCGCCCACCATCTTCTGCTGGATGCCGCCGATGGCTCCGACATTTCCGGCCGAGTCAATGGTTCCGGTTCCGGCAAAGTGCTTGCCCCCGGTCAGTTCCCCGGGGGTCAGCCGGTCAATAATTCCCAGCGCGAACATCATGCCGGCGGACGGGCCTCCGACGTCGTTCAGGGCGATCGTGACCTCGAAGGGGAATTCGAAGCTGGTGGCCAGGAAGATTCCGAGCTGGTAGCTGCCGGTATCGCCGAGCACCGGCGTCACGGTTCCCGTCTGTTCCCGGCCGTCCCGCCGGAACGTTATCTCCACCGGAGCCCCGCCGCTGGCCTGCAGTTCCTCGCGCAGGGTGTCTATTCCGTCAATGTCAGTGCCGCCCACGCTGAGCAGGGTGTCTCCGGCCTCCAGCACCCCGGCGGCGGGCGAGCCATCCACCAGTTCGGCCACGGACAGGTCCTCGCTGAAGGCCACGTCCAGTTCGCGCAGCGCCGCCGCGACTGACGCCTCCTGCGAAGAGGTCATGGCGGCCGCGTTCTGTTGGTCGATGTCTTCACCGGTGGTTCCGCGCGGATAGACGAATTCCTGCGGCACGACGGCGTCCTCCGGGTTTAGCCACGCGCCGACGGCTTCCAGGAAACTCATGGCGGTGCCCGGTCCGCCGGCCACGTAGACAGTGGTCAGGTCAAGCTCTCCGTTGGTGGGGTACGTGGGCGCCCCCTCAATCTCGATCAACGGCGCCTCCTCCCCCTCAGCCGTCTCCACGGTGCCCACCGTGTTAAAGGTGGGACCGGGAGATTCCACCACATACGGCGCCGGAAGAAACAGTGCAACGGCTCCCAGCACCAGGGTCAGCGCGCCCGTCACCAGCAGCGCCCGCGAGCGCGGGTCCGGACGGTGCCCCCCGCTGAAAGGTCCGGAAGCTCCGTCCGGCAGCGGCGCCGGAACCGCGGGAAGCCCGCCCTGCCCCGGGTACGGACCCGCGGCCCGGGCGCTGGAAACGGAAGGGTCGTGCGGATGGTCTGAGGGGCGCAAGTGGCCAACCTTTTCTGAAGGTGGGAACCCGAGGCAGCTCGGTAAGGCTGAAACGGCTAACGAGGCTGATACGGCGGATACTGGCCCCAGCTTACGCCCGCGGGCCCTTTCCCCGCGGGTTCCCCGCGGGCGCCAGCGCGCTTAGGGCTTTGCCATCAGCGAACGAACCGGTGAATACAGGACAGGCGTCCCGGGCTGCCGGTAACGTAAGGAAACCATGGTCCGTGATTCAGCGGCCCGTGGTCCGGAGCAGCCAGGGCCGCCAACCGCGGGCTGCCTGTTCCGCGTTATGCACGTCAATCTTCCACAGGACCGGTGGTATCCATGAGCTCCAACCCTTCCGATCCCGGGGACACGCCCCAGGATCCGCTCTCCGAAATGCTTGCCCGACTGTTCGGCGGAGCCGGCGCCGGCGCCGGCGGCATGGATCCGCAGGAGCTGGCCAAAGCAGCCGGCCTGCCCTCCGATCCCAACGCCATGGCCATGATCTTCCAGCAGGTCCAGGCCATGTTCAGCGCCCCCTCGGAAGGCCCGGTCAACTGGCAGCTTGCCAAGGACAATGCCCGCAGGGTTGCCGCCACGGACAGCGATCCCTCGGTGCTGCCCGCGCAGAGCAAGGAGGTGGACGAGGCGCTGCACGTCGCCCAGCTGTGGCTGGATCCCGTGACCGATTTCGCTTCCATTTCGGCGCTGGGCCAGGCCTGGAGCCGGGCGGAATGGGTGGAAGCCACCATGGATTCCTGGAAGCGGCTCACCGAACCCGTTGCCGTCAGCATCTCCCAGGCGCTGTCGAACGCGATCAGCACCCAGATGCCTGAAGAGATGAAGTCCATGATGGGCGGAGCATCCTCCATGCTCGCCAACATGGGCGGCGCAATGTTTGCCATCCAGCTCGGCCAGGCTGTCGGCGCCCTGTCCAAGGAAGTCGTCAGCTCCACCGACATTGGCCTCCCCCTCGCGGGCGGAACCATGGCGCTGCTGCCGGCCAACGTCGCCAAGTTCGGCGAAGGCCTGGACATCCCGGAAACGGAGATCCGGCTTTACCTGGCCGTCCGCGAAGCTGCGCATGCCCGGCTCTTCGCCCACGCTCCCTGGCTGGCGGGACACCTTTTCGGCGCCGTTGACAGCTACGCCCGCGGCATCCACATCGACATTTCCAAGATCGAGGAAGTTGCCCGGGACCTGGATCCGTCCAACCCTGAGTCCATTCAGGAAGCCCTCTCCGGCGGCGTTTTCCAGCCGGAGCGGACGGCGGCGCAGGACGCAGCCCTGGAACGCCTCGAAACAGCGCTTGCCCTGGTGGAGGGCTGGGTCGACGAAGTCACGGCAGCCGCAACGGTCAATCTGCCGTCGGCCGCCGCACTGCGCGAAATGATCCGCCGCCGCCGGGCAAGCGGTGGTCCCGCCGAGCACACCTTCTCCTCGCTGGTGGGCCTGGAGCTGCGTCCGCGCCGGCTCCGGGACGCGGCGACCCTTTGGTCGCAGCTCCGGGAGGAGCGCGGCATCGAGGGCCGCGATTCCGTGTGGGAGCACCCGGACCTCATGCCCACGGCCAAGGACCTGGATGATCCGAAGGGCTTCAGCAAGCGGCGTGAGCTGCTGGACGCCTCGGATTCCGACGTCGATGCCGCTTTGGAGCGACTCCTCAACGGCGGGTTTGATACGCCGGACCCTGACGCCGCCGATGGCGAGAAGGGAACTGCCGACACCACAACCGACGGCAACGGAACTGACGGCAGCGATACTGCCAACGGCACCGATTCCGAGAACGGGGACGGCAACGAGAACGGTGACGACACCGATCCGGGTGCCGGCGGACAGCCTCGGCCCTAACCGCACCGCTTGACCGCACCAGCGTAAGCCCGCAGCGGGCCCGGCAGCCTTTCGGCGGGCCGGCCCGCGGCGTTAAGCGGCGTCCCTGATAAGGGGTCCTT